>NZ_BDBY01000425.1 GCF_001613225.1 Nocardia pseudovaccinii NBRC 100343 | reverse complement strand
AGTGCGATGTCAACGGCGTTCCCGTGCATTACGTCGAATACGGCGACGGGACTCCGATCTTGATGATGCACGGTTCGGGGGTGGATCATCGCGAGATGGTCGGGACGATGGAGCCGATCTTCGGTGACATGCTCGATTATCGGCGCATCTATCTGGATCTCCCGGGTATGGGGCGCACCCCGGCGCCGGAGACGATCAATAGCTCAGACGATGTGGTCGAGCTCGTCCTCGGGTTGATCGATGTTGTGATCGGTGATCGAAATCTGTTGGTTATCGGTCATTCCGCGGGCGGCTATTTTGCCCGGGCGGTCGCGAACAGACGCCGCGATCAGGTGAGCGGGCTGACCGTACTCTGCCCCCTCATCGAGGACCCGCGCGACGTACCCGCTCACCATGTGGTGCACGCCGCAGGCGACCTCGGCGACGTTCTGGGTGCGGACGACCGCACCGAATTCGAGGCCTACTTCGTGGTGCACACACCGGCCATGCAAGAGCGGTACCAGCACTATGTGGCTCCCGCCATCCCCTTGACCGACCAGGGCGCGATGGCGCGGATCGGCGAACGCTGGCGGCTGAGCTCCGGCCCCGAGGACGGACCGCCGTATCCCAACCCGACCCTCATCATCGCCGGGCACCAGGACTCCTCAATGGGATTCGCAGGCCACTGGGATCTGGTCGAGCACTATCCCCGCGCCACGTTCGCGGTGCTGGACCGCGCCGGGCACGCGCTGCCGCACGAGCAGGGCGACCTCGTCAAGGCGCTCGTCTCCGAGTGGCTTCGGCGCGTCGAGGAGCATCGCCCGGCGTAATACGGCCGAATGCTCGCACCCGCTGTCGCAGCCTATTTCGGTTTTTGCCAGAGCAGGCAGAAAGTCTTCCCGTCGGCCTCGAAGTAGTTTGTGCTGTACGAGCCTCGACCGATACCAGCCGGAAGGTAACCCTCCCGGCTGCGATCGGCGGGGCACTCGGCGCTCTTTCCGTTGCCGAGGACTGCCGAAACCTGGTAGTACCCTTCAGGGTTCCCGCAGGACACCGTCTTGGTCAGGTTCGCTCCTCCGCCGATAGCCCGGTGCTTTCCGCTGAAGCAGTCGCCGACCTTTGCGGTACCGGGATCGTAGGGGCCACTGAAATGGTCGACGACGCTGCTGCACGCGGACGCGGCGGTGAGAGTGAGCCCTGCGGCCGCGATGAGCACAACAGATCTCCTGGAACGGGAGTTTCGTTCGGACACCGTCATTCCCTTTGCTCGAGGTAACACCGACACCGACATCAACCGGCCGATCGAGCAAAGAGTTGGGGTGCAAGCCGAAAATTATCGCCAAGCATGGGCGGGAACGGCGCGCGTCGACGCCGAGCCGGGCCGCTCCGCGATCTCATAGTCAGCCAGAGATCGTTAGGTATCGATCACTCGTAGTCGACGGTGATGGAGTCCGTGTCCGGTACGGCCTGGCAAGTGAGGACATAACCTTCGGCGAGTTCGTCGTCGGTCAGCGCGTCGTTGCGGCGCAGCGTGGCATGGCCTTTCGTCACCTTCGCCATGCAGGTGGCGCAGTTACCGGCCTCGCAGGAGAACGGGGGTGTGAGACCGGCGCGGCGGGCGCTGTCGAGCAGAGTTTCGCCGTCCTTGCGCGGAACGGATTTCTTCTTGCCGTTCAGGATGATCGTGACGGTGTTGTCGGTGGTCGCAGCCGGGGTTGTAGCCGTGGGGGTTTCGACGATCGCGACCGAACTTGTGTCCGTAGGGGTTTCGGCGACCACCGGGGTAGCGGGCAGCGCCGGGGCCGGGGCGCCGAATCGTTCGCTGAACACCAGGCCCGGTCCGGGCAGGGCGTTCTCGATCATCTCCATGAAGGCCTCGGGTCCGCAGATATAGCTGTCGCCGCCGCCGTCCGCGCCGACGAAATCGCGGATCGCGTCGGGGGCAAGGAAGCCGCCGTCGGCGTCGAGGTGGCGGATCACCTCGAGCCGCCCCGGGTAGCGGCCGACCAGTTCCGCGAGTACCGCCTCGAAGATCACCGACTCCCGATCGCGATCCGCGCACAGCAGCCGCACTTTCCTGGCGGTGCTCGCCAGCGCACTCTTGGCCAGCGACAGGATCGGCGTGATACCACTGCCGCCGCTGAAACCGAGCAGCGGCGCCTCGGTGGGGCGCAGACAGAATCGGCCCGCCGCTCTGGTCAGCTCCAGTTCGTCGCCCTCGACCACGTTGTCGTGCAGCCAGTTCGAGACCTGTCCGCCGGGCACGCGCTTGACCGTGGTCATCAGTTCGCGGTCGGTTTCCGGCGCACTCGACATCGAGTAGGAGCGGAACAGATCCTTGCCGTCCACGTGGACTCGGAACGTGCAGAACTGCCCGGATTGATAAGCGATCGGCCCGTCGTGCGGGTCGAGCACATAGGTGCGCGCGTCGGCGCTCTCTTTAACGATCCGCGTTACGGTCGCGCGCTGGAATAACGGGGGTCTCGCCATGAACTGCCTCCTCCTGGTATTGAGATTCTATCTGTAGGAGAAGTATATTCTCCAACATGAGACGAAGTATTCTCGATGTTGCCTAGAGGTTTCCCTCTATGGCCCCGGACTAGCCGCACGGTTGTTGCGTATATCCGCGCCTGTTCCCCGATGTTCGGTCATAGCCGAACGCTACGATCGTCGCGTGCAGCTCAGGTACCAGTTCCGGCTCTACCCCACGGCTGGGCAGCAGGCGGCGCTGGCGAAGGCGTTTGGTTGCGCGCGGGTGGTGTTCAACGACGCGTTGGCAGCTCGCAGGTTGCCTTACCTGCCCGATCGCGAGTTATCGAAGCAGCTGACCGAGGCGAAGAAGACTCCCGAGCGAGCGTGGCTGGCAGAGGTGTCGGCGGTCGTACTACAGCAAGCCTTGGCGGACCTGAACACCGCGTACCGCAATTTCTTCGAATCGACTACGGGCAAGCGGAAGGGCGGAAGAGTTGCACCGCCACGGTTCCGGTCACGCAAGGACAGTCGGCAGTCGATTCGGTTCACTCGTGCGGCGCGCTTTGCGATCACGTCTGGTGGGAAGTTGCGGTTACCGAAGATCGGCGACGTGAGCGTGGTGTGGTCGCGGGAGCTGCCGTCACGCCCGTCGAGCGTGACAGTGATCAAAGACGCGGCGGGCCGGTATTTTGCATCGTTTGTGGTGGAGGCGACCGAGGAATTGTTGCCGCCGGTCGAGTCCGAGGTAGGAATCGACTTGGGCTTGGCGACGTTCGCGGTGCTATCCAATGGTGCAACGATCGCCTCGCCAAGATTTCTGCAGCGAGCCGAGCGCAGGCTGCGAAGGTTGCAGAAAGCTCTCTCCCGCAAGCAGAAAGGCTCTGCGAACCGCGCAAAGGCGCGGATAAAGGTTGCCAGGGCACACGCCAAAGTGGCAGATACCCGGCGGGATTGGGCGCACAAACGCTCTACGGCGATCATCCGCGACAACCAAGCGGTGTTCGTCGAAGACTTGTGCGTGAAGGGGTTGAGCCGCTCCCGGTTAGCGAAGTCCGTTCACGACGCCGGGTGGGGCATGTTCACCCGGATGCTGGAGGAGAAGGCTCGTCGGCGTGGGCGGTACTTCGCCGAGATCGACAGATACTTTCCGTCATCGCAGCTGTGCTCTACGTGCGGCCGGGTCGACGGCCCGAAACCGCTGTGCATCCGAGAATGGACGTGCCCTTGCGGTGCCGTTCACGATCGGGACCTGAACGCGGCCAAGAACATTCTCGCGGCGGGACGCGCCGAGAGGCTAAACGCCTGTGGAGCGCTGGTAGGACCGGACTCGTTCCGGCGCGGCGCGCGGAAGCAGGAACTCACCTAGAGCGCTGGAAGGCGCTGGCAGGGATCTCCGGCTCTGAAACGGAGAGGACGTCAAATCATGTGGGGCGCGACTTTGTTGTTCGGCTGTCGTTGCGCAGGTTGGCCCTGTGTCATGTTCTCGAGGAGTGCTATGGATGTCCGATTGACGAGTGAACAGCGACAGTTGCGGGACGCCGCCGCGAAATTGGCCGATGACCTCGGCCCCGGCTCGGTACTCGACCTCGACGACGCGGCGCGGCTGACCCGGTTGGAGAAGGCGATCGACCAGACCGGCTGGCGGGCACTGCGTTCGGACGGCGCTACCGGGGTCGAGGTGGCGATCGTGGCCGAGGAGTTCGGGCGCGGACTGGTCGATGTGCCGTTCCTGGGACCGGTGCTGGCCGACGATCTGCGCGGTCCGGCCGATGACGGTCAGCGTTGGACCGTCGCGGTTACGGACCGGGCGATCGACGCGCACGGCGCCGATCGAGCACTGGTGATCGACGATGGCCAGCTGCTCGTCGGTGGGGTCGGTGCCGAACTCCCCGGTGCGGATCTCACCAGGGTCGACGCGGAGCTCACCGGTCGACCCGACTTCCTCGGCGAATTGTCCGCCGATCAGGTGGCGCAGTGGCAGGCCTTGGCGCTGGTGGCCACCACCGCCGATCTGGTGGGTGTCGCCCGCGGCGCGCAGTCCCTCGCCGTCGAATACGCGAAAGTCCGTGCGCAGTACGGCAATACGATCGGCTCGTATCAAGCGGTCGCGCACCTGCTCGCCGAGAGTCAGGCACTGATCGAGGGATCGATCAGCGTCGCGCGGCACGCGGCCTGGTCGGTCGACGAATTGCCGCATGCCGAGTCGATGCGGGCAGCGCGGATCGCGAAGCTGTACTGCGCGCGGGCCGCGCGGACGGTATGTGAGACCGCGATTCAAGTGCACGGCGGCATCGGCAACACCTGGGAGTGCCTCGCGCACGTGTACCTGCGCCGTGCCCTGACCTCGACCGAATTGTTCCCCGTCAGCCTGGAGGAGATCGACCTTGGACTTTCGTGACGCACCGCAGGAGGCCGAATTCCGTGACCGGCTGCGCGCCTGGCTGGCCGAGGTGGCCGGGACCTTTCCGACCTCGGGTGACGAATACTGGGCGCGGCAGGGCGAATGGCATCAGGCGCTCTACGCGGCCGGGTTCTTCGGTCTGTCCTGGCCGCGAGAATTCGGTGGCCACGACCTTTCACCGGTCTACGACGTCATCCTGGACGAGGAGTTGGCGATCGCGGGTGCGCCGCCACGGCCCAGCCTCGGCTACCTGGTCGCGGGTCTCGGACGGCACGCGAGCAAGGAACTGCAGCAACGGTTCCTGCCCGGCATGATCAACGGCACCGAGCGCTGGTGTCAGGGTTTCAGCGAGCCGGGGGCCGGTTCGGATCTGGCGGCGCTGACGACCACCGCGACGCGCGAGGGCGACCACTACGTCATCAATGGCCACAAGATCTGGACCAGCTACTCCGATGTCGCCGACTGGTGCCTGGTCTTGGCGCGTACCGATCCGGATGCGCCACGGCACAAAGGCATTTCGGCATTCATCATCTCGATGAAGCAGCCCGGTGTGCGGCAGCGGCCACTGCAGATGATCAGCGGGGTGACGCGGGAATTCGGTCAGGTGGAATTCGACGGTGCGATCGTGCCCGCGGATCAGCTGGTCGGTGCACCCGGAGAGGGCTGGAAGCTGGCGATGACCGTCGTCGGACACGAACGCGAGCCGTCCACCCTGGGATTCGCGGCTCGATACGGAAAACTGGTGCGCCAGTTGGCCGCTCGCGTCGAAGGCAAGGCGCCCGAGGAACTCGCCTGGGCAGCGGTGCAGACCGAGATGCTGCGCCTGCACGTGCGGCGCCGACTCTCCGAACAGCTCGACGGCGTCACCCACGGGCCCGACGGGTCACTGGACAAACTGCTCATGACCTGGGTCGACCAGGCGGTCGGCCATGCGGCGCTTGCCGTTGGCGGCACCCGCGATCCGGAACTGCTCGGGGCCTATTTCTACAGCCGCGCACAGAGCGTCATGGGCGGTACCTCGCAGATACAGAAGAACATCATCGCCGCGCGCATCCTGGGATTGGGAGTTTGAAATGTACGACATGCCAGCCGAAATCGATGTCCGAGCCGAGGGGCCGGTCCGGATCATCACGCTGAACCGGCCCGACGCCCTCAACGCCGTCAACGATCCGCTGCATGCCGGGCTCGCTCGGCTGTGGCCGCGGCTCAGCGCGGACAGTGGGGCGCGGGTAGCAGTGCTGACCGGCGCGGGCCGGGCCTTCTCCGCGGGCGGCGATTTCACGTACCTCGAAGAACTCAGCCGCGATAGCGATCTGCGCGCCAAGACAATTGCCGACGGCCGGGACATCGTGCTCGGCATGGCCCGCTGCCGGATCCCGGTGATCGCCGCGGTCAACGGTCCGGCAGTCGGTCTCGGCTGCAGCCTTGTCGCATTGAGCGACATGGTCTATATCGCCGAAACCGCGTATCTGGCCGACCCGCACGTGCAGGTCGGATTGGTCGCCGCCGACGGCGGCCCGCTCACCTGGCCGCTGCACACCAGCATGCTGCTGGCCAAGGAATACGCGATTACCGGCGCGCGGATTCCCGCTGCCAGGGCACGCGAGATGGGACTGGCCAACCACGTCGTCGAAGATCCGGTCGCCGAGGCGCTGGCCTGTGCCCAACGGATGCTCGAACTGCCGCAGCAGGCGGTGGAGAGCACCAAGCGCGTGCTCAACCTGCAACTCGAGCATGCCGTGCTGGCGACGCTCGACTACGCGCTGGCGGCCGAGGATCTGACATTCCAGAGCGAGGACTTCCGGGCCAACATCGCCAGGCTCACCGCAAAGCGCTGAGGTTCGCGCAAGGCCTCCTGTTCAAGCGGTCATCTCCTGGGCGATGGCGGCTGCGAAGGCGTCCACGTCGGCCTCGGTGGTGTCGAACGAGCACATCCAACGGACCTCGCCGGTGCGTTCGTCCCAGGTGTGGAAGCGGAACCGCTTCCGCAGCCGCTCGGTGGCCTCCCGAGGCAGTACGGCGAAGACGGCGTTCGCCTGGACCGGCCGTACGATCTCGACGCCGGGCACCCGGGCGACGGCCGTGGCCAGCCGGGCCGCCATCGCATTGGCGTGCCGGGCGTTGCGCAGCCACAGGTCGCCCTCCAGCAGCGCGACGAACTGCGCCGACACGTACCGCATCTTGGAGGCCAACTGCAATCCGGCCTTACGCAGGTACGTCACGCCGCGCACCGCGTCCGGGTTCAGCACCACGATCGCCTCGCCGAGCATCAGGCCGTTCTTGGTGCCGCCGAACGACAGCACATCCACCCCGACCTCAGTGGTGAACGCGCGCAACGGCAGATCGAGCGCGGCGGCCGCGTTGGCCAGCCGGGCGCCGTCCACATGGAGCAGCATGTCGCGCTCGCGCGCCAGCGCGCCGATGGCCGCGATCTCACCGGGTGTGTAGAGGGTGCCCAGCTCGGTGCTCTGGGTAATGGAGACAACCTTGGGCTGGGCGTGGTGCTGATCGCCGAAGCCCCACGCGTACCGGTCGAGCAACTCCGGCGTCAGCTTGCCATCCGGGGTGGGCACCGGGATCAGCTTGAGCCCGGCCACCTTCTCAGGTGCGCCGCACTCGTCCAGGTTGATGTGCGCGGACTCCGGGCACACGACCGCACTCCATCGGTCGCACATCGCCTGCAGTCCAACCACATTGGCGCCGCTGCCGTTGAAGACCGGATAGACATCGGCGCGCTCGCCGAAATGGTCCTTGATCAGCTCGCGCAGCCGGGCGGTGTGGACGTCATCGCCGTAGGCCTGCTGGTGGCCCTCGTTGGCGGCGGCCAGCGCCGCCAATATGTCCGGGTGCACGGAAGCGTTGTTGTCACTGGCGAAACCGCGTAGCGGCTCGTCCCCGTTGGCAGCGGTGTCGCTCACTGATCCTCTTCTGTCAGCAGTGGGAAGGCGCCGTTCTCGTCGTGGACCTCACGGCCGGTGAGGGGCGGGTTGAATACGCAGACCGCGCGGAACTCGGTGTGGGTGCGCAGGGTGTGATGCTGGTGTGCGTCGACCAGGTACATCATGCCGGGCTCGAGACGGTGCTTTGCGCCGGACTCGTGGTCGACCAGTTCGCCCCGGCCCTCGATGACGTAGACGGCCTCGATGTGGTTGGCGTACCGCATCTCGAGCTCGGTGCCCGCCGCCACCACGGTGTCGTTCAAGGAGAAGCCGACCTTCTCCTCGGCGAGCACCAGGCGACGGCTGGTCCACGTGGGGCCCTTCACTTCGCGGTCGGTGCCGATGATCTCTCTCAGTGAACGGACGATCATGGAATGCGTTCCTTTGTTTCGTGCGTTTCCTGCGAACACTAAGAGCATGGCTGCTGGCGCAGCATCGCCGACAGTGGCAGGAATGCCCCCCTTCATTAAGATCGCGCCATGCAAGGATGAATGAGTACGGCTCACATTACCGACGACAGCGACACCGACAATTTCGCTCGACAGCCCTGAGCGGCAATCCCTTTGGCGGCGGCTCGACCTGCGGTTCGCGCGCTGAGGCTTGGTGCAGGCGGCGACGCCGACAGCACCAAGCTCGTCAATCGCACTACCTCCGGCGAGGTCACCCGCTCACCTGACCGCCGACTGACGTGGCATTACTGGGCCGGGCAGTTGTGGTAGGCGGTGAGCAGCCAGCGGTTGTCTCGGCGGATCAGGGTCCAGGTGGCCAGGACCCAACGGTCGGCGGGCGCTTCGGTTTCACCTGCCATCCAGCGGGCTACGCCCGATTCATCGCCCGCAGTGTAGAAAAATTCGGCAGAGCCGATTTCGAGGAGCTGCGGGTCGACCGGCCACCCCGATTGCCCTGAGCCGCAGCCAGTTCCACCGCGCACACCGTTCCCATAGGCGACCGTCGAGAATGTATTGGTGGTCGTAGACGTCGAGAGCGCCCCTCTCACAATGCATCCTCGGTCTTCAGGCGATCGATTGTCTGCGGCCGCTGCGCGGTGTACGCCCAGGTTCTGGCGGATCTCCTCCAGCGGTGGCTGCTACCAGTACTGATGCTGTTTTCCGTCGGTGTCGGCAATGAAGATGACCGCGTCGGCGCCGTCCAATTCTGCTGGGGTGAGCGGGATGTGTCCGGGCAGGATCGGTTCGCCAGGGCCGATCGACGGGGGAAGCGCGGCGCGCAGGGCCGGTGTCGGGAACAGGGCGCGGCGGGTAGTCGCCGCGGCCAACATGCCCTGGAAGGTGTCCGGATCGCTGTCGGGTTTGGCGTCGGTTGCCAGGAACGCGTAGCGCTCGCCGAGGGTGAGCGCTACGAGCGCTCCAGCGTTTCCCCAGCTCACCTTGTCCTCGCCGTCCGACTGCGTGCGTTGCGGGTGGAGGTGGAGGTTGTGCGCGAACACCAGGCTCGGTCCGCGTCGCTGCTCCTGCGCGACGATCGCGAGCAGGTTCTCGGCCATCATCTCGGTGCGCAGGCTGGACAGGGTCGCGATGCGATCAGGAGCCGGGCTCGCCATGGCCGCGTGATAGCGCAGCAGGCCCTGGGCGGTGCGCGCGTGCGCGACGGCGTGGGCGTAGCCGGTGGGGTCGGCGTGGTGCAGGTCAGGTGCGGCGCGGCGGAGCGTGCTGGCGAGGTCGTCGGCGACGATGCGCAGGGCGCGGGCACGGTCGGAGTCGCCGATGGCGGCTGCCGGATCGAACATGGCCGCCGGGTTCATCCAGTCCGCGTCTTCGCCGAGGAGCGTGTCGAGGTCGTGGACCGATTCGGGCCGCAGGGCCGCGGGCAGGTACTCGATGACCGAGGACAGTGCGCGTCGCGGGCTCGGCGCACCCGAGTACTCCGTCGGCGCGTCGAAGCCATAGAAGCGAACCCGATCCTGCGGCGCGCGGCCTGCATTGTGCGCGCGGAGCCATTCGACGAGTGCGCGGTTGCCGGGCACGGCACCGAACCCATGGCTGAACCCGGTCGAGAGCACCGTATCGATCTCTGCCGTTGCCCCCGCCACGTAGTCATCGACCACGGACGCGGCGGAAACATCGGTCTCCAACACAATCGACCGGTACCCCCGTTCTACGAGGTGACCGAGGATTTCGTTGCGCAGCAACGGGAACGCCTCGATCCCGTGTGTCGGCTCGCCCAGCGCGAGCAGGGTCGGCGGTTCGGTCCGCGCGGCGATCAGCTCGTCGAGTGCACGGCCCAGGCTGGCCTCGTCGAGTTGGCGGCCGATCCCACGCAGTGATGCGGCAGTGGACATGAACACCCTTCCTGAAGGAACTACCTTCGACGTTATCGTTGAAGATTCAGGTGAAACTTCCAAGACTTCTACCTGTAGTTAATGGATGAAAGCCTCAATTGGAGGTAAAGCTGCGCCCCATCGACCTCGCCAGAGAACACGGGCTGTCCGCACAGGCGATCCGCAATTACGACGACGCCGGGATCCTCCCGCCGACCGAGCGCAGCGAGACCGGCTACCGGCGCTACACACCCCTGCACGCGCAAGCCCTGCGCGCCTTTCTCGCGTTACGCGGCGGGCACGGGCACCAGCGGGCAATGGAGATCGTGCGCGCGACCAACCGGGGCGATGCCGAGTCCGCTTACCGGCTCATCGATGCCACGCACGTCGCGCTGCTCACCGAACGCGATACCCGCACCGAGGTCGCGGCGGCACTCGACAGCCTGTCCACCACGAAACCGCCCCCTGTCAACGGCCGTCCGCTGACCGTTGGCGAACTCGCGCGCCGACTCGGCGTGCACCCGGCGACGTTGCGCACCTGGGAGACCGAGGGCATCCTGCGCCCCGAACGCGACCGGGCAACGGGCTACCGCGAATACGGACCGGATTGCGTGCGCGACGCCGAGATCGCACGACAACTGCGGCGAGGCGGGTACCTGCTGCACCAGGTCGCGCAGTTCATCGAGTCGCTGCGCGAGGCGGGCGGCGCGGACGCGTTGAGTGCCTTCCTCGACTCCTGGCAGGACCGGCTGACCACGCGCAGCCGCAACCTGCTCGCCGGTGCGGCCCAACTCGACGCCTACCTCGCCCTGCTCGATCAGCAGGCCCGATGAACCCATCGTCGACCAACACTGACCACGCGATAAAGCATTCGATCCGATCAGGGTCTCGGGTGGTGGAAGTCGATCAACACATAAGCCTCGATGCGGCCGACCATCCCAGCATCGTCATCGCCCTGGATCCGAGTGCGAGCGTGACGACGCATACGCATCCGCAGCACCAATTGTCGTGGGCGCCTGACGGTGTACTCACCGTGGAGACGGACCACAGCCGTTGGATTGTGCAGCGTACACGTGGGTTGTGGGTGCCCGGTGGGGTGGCGCACGCGGTGACGCCGAGCCCGGCCGGGCGGCTGCTTTCGCTGTTCTTCGAGCCGGAGCTGTGCCCGATCGGCTGGACCGCACCGACGGTGGTCGACGCCACCGGACTGACCGGGCCGCTGCTGAGCTATCTGATGGAACTGGGTGAGCAGGATCGGGATCGGCGCGCGCACGCGCTGACGGTGCTGTGGGATGTGCTGCGGCCGATGTCGGTCACCAAGATTCCGACGACATTGCCGGTGGATCCGTACGCCCTGCGGGTGGCATTGGAGATTCGGCGAAATCCCGCGCAGGACAGGGGATTGGATGCCTGGGGGCGCATGGTCGGTGTGTCGGCACGGACCTTGTCGCGGCGGTTCGGCGCCGAGACCGGTGTGAGTTTCGAGAGCTGGCGCACCTTCGAGCGGCTCAATGCCGCGCTACCGCTGCTGGCGGCCGGAGCGACGGTTGCGGGCGCGGCGCGGGCGGTGGGCTACGGGACTGCCAGCGCCTTCATCGCCGCGTTCAAACGGGAGATCGGCACCACTCCCGCGGCGTATTTCGGCCGGAGTGATGCCGATCCGGAGATCACTGCCTGAATCGCCCGGCGTCCCGGGCGAAGAGGACCGCCGCGAGCAGGGTGGCCACGACGCCGATCACAGTACCCAGAGTGATCGCGGCATCGAGCCCGTCGACGGCCGCCCGGTTGGCGATATCGGCGAGAGTCGGTGCGAGCGTCGCGAATTCGTGCGGTACAGCGTCACCGGCCTGCCCTCCCGCACCGGCTGCGGCGGCATCGATGAACTCCCCTGAGCTGATGGACTGCGCACCGGGCAGCGCTGCCAAGCCGCTCTTGGCCGTGTCGCGCGCGGTGCTGCTGAACAGCGCGCCCAGTCCGGCCACACCCATGGCCATGCCGACCTGGCGCAGTGTGGCGAAGGTGGCGCTGGTCATTCCGGCGTCCTCGGCTGGCGCGAAGGTCAGCGACGCGGCCTGGGCAAGTGCGGTGATCGCACCCAACCCGAGCCCGCCGGCGACCATGCCGGGAATGAAATGCGTCCAGTCGCTGGTGATCTCGACGCCGCCGAGCAACCACATTCCGAGCGTCACCAGGCCCATGGTGACCGGCAGTGAAACGCCGATGGGCACGCGTTTGGCCAGGACGGCGGTGGTCGGAGCGGCGACGAGTGCCGCGAGGCTGATCGGCAACAGCCGCAGGCCCATCTGCAGTGGGCTGAGCCCGAAGGCGCCGATCATGAAGACCGCCAGATAGTTCGAGGCGGCCATCAGCGTCCCCATGTACGCGACGGACACAATGGCGGTGCCTGCGAATCCGGGCTTACGGACCATGGACAGATCCAGTAGCGGGTGCGCGGTCCTGGTCTGCCACCAAGCGAAGGCGATCAACAGGACGAACGAGGTGCCGACGAGGGCCAGCGTAGTGGCCGAGGTCCAGCCGAGCGCATTACCCCGCGTCAGTGCGAATACACCGGAGGTCAGTCCGCTGATCAGCAATAGCGAGCCGAGCCAATCGGTACGACGTCCGGACGTCCGCGCGGATTCGGGCATGCGCGCCAACGCTATTCCCGCGACTACCAGCCCGACGGGCACATTGACGGTGAAAATGGATCGCCACCCGAACTGCGTGACCAGCGCCCCCCGAGAACCGGACCGGCGACACTGGCCGCCGCAATGACCGCCCCGTACACGCCGATGGCCTTGGCGCGCTCGCGTGAATCGGGAAACGCGACCGCCAGCAGCGGCAGTGCGGTGGCGAACAGCATGGCCGCGCCGACACCCTGCACCGCACGCAGCACGTTCAACTGAATGAGACTGCCGGACATGGACAGTGCCAGTGAGCTCGCGGTGAAGACCGTCATGCCGGTGACGAACAATCGTTTCCGGCCGAACCGGTCGCCGACAGTGGCGAACGTGAGCAGTACCCCGGCCAGTGGAATCGCGTAGGCGTCGATGACCCACTGCAGTCCGTCGATGGAGCAGTCGAAGTCGGCACGAATATCGGCCAGGGCCGCGGTGACGACGGTGGTGTCGAGCATCAGCATGAACACCGCGATGCTCACCAGGGATAGCACCAGTGCGGGCCGCCGCCCGCGTACCCGTTCCGCTGATGGAACTTCGATGGTCACAGACATGGCGTCCTTTTCTATCGTTGCGGAAATACACTGCGCTGTAAGGGTTTTCGTGATTCGAATGCCGTCGCGCGATGGCACTTCCAACGCTAGAGATCGGACGATTTGACGGAAATGACGTATCAGGACAGGTAGTTGTGCATATGTGACAGCGATCGGCGTCGACCCGACGCCGCGACAGTCGCGGCGACTCGGCTGCGGCCGCCGTCTTACGCCGAGTGCAGGAGAGTATGATTCTCATTCACGGCAAATCGCACTCCATATCGGCGAGCCGAATTATCGCCACGCAAGAAACGGGTCAGGCATGGACTACCGCAAGTTCGGTACAACCGGCGTAGAGGTGAGCAGTCAGTGCCTCGGCGCGATGATGTTCGGCCAGTTGGGCAATACCGACACCGACGAATGCATGCGGATCATCAACCGTGCGCTGGACGCCGGGATCAACTTCATCGACACCGCCGACGTGTACTCCGGTGGTGAAAGCGAGCAGATCGTCGGACAAGCCGTCCGTTCGCGCCGCGATGACGTGGTGCTCGCGACCAAATGCTTCTATCCGATGGGCGCGGACCGCAACCAGCGTGGCGGCTCCCGGCGGTGGATCACGCGCGCGGTCGAGGCCAGCCTCCGTCGGCTCGGCACCGACTACATCGACCTCTACCAAGTGCACAAACTCGACTGGGATACCGATCTGGAGGAGACCCTCGGCGCGCTGACCGACCTCGTGCGCCAAGGTAAGGTGCGCTACCTGGGATCATCGACATTCCCGGCGGACTGGATCGTCGAAGCCCAGTGGGCGGCCGCCAGGAAGGGCACCGAGCGCTTCGTCAGCGAGCAGGCGCAGTACTCGATCTTCGCACGGTCGGTGGAGCAGGCGGTATTGCCCACCTGTCAGCGGCATCGGATGGCGATGATTCCATGGAGTCCGCTCGCGGGAGGCTGGCTGACCGGAAAATACCGGCGGGGCCAACAAGCGCCGGCGGGGTCGCGCTTCGACCCGAACAGTCCGTTCATGCAGGGCAGATTCAGCCGCGCCGAGGAACTCGCCGCCCCCGTGCGCTTCGATGCCGTCGACGCTTTGCGCGGTATCGCCGACCAGGCCGGTATCGCCCTGACCACAATGGCCCTCGCTTTCGTCGGCAGTCATCCCGCCATCACCTCGACCCTGGTCGGGCCGCGCACTATGCGGCATTTGGACGACGCGCTCGCCGCGGCGGAGGTCCGTCTGGACAATGATGTGCTCGATGCCATCGACAAGGTCGTGCCGCCCGGCACCGACCTGCCCGGAATCGACCACTTCATCGAGTACCCGGCGCTGCGGCCGGAGTCCCGGCGGCGCCCCTATCGAGAATCGTAAGAGCGAACGGGCTGATATCGCTGAGCGCTGAGGTCCGCGCGAGGCCCCGAAGACCATACTTCTTCGGGGCCCTCGCGCCGATCATCCCCGCGGAATCAGCACTTCCGAACGCTGCACCGTGCCGGTGATACCGGCGGCATTCTGGCCCGCCAGCAGCACCGCGGCGCGGGCGATCGTTTCCGGCGGCTCGACCATGTCTGCTGGAATTTCCTGGCCACCGCCTCCGGCCTGCCAGCCTTCGGTCAGTACGACCCGAGTCGGGCTCAGGCAGTTGACCGCGATGTTGTCGTCCTTCAGTTCCGCGGCCAGACCGAGGTAGAGGCGTTCGACGGCAGCCTTGGACACCCAGTACGCGTTGGCGCCGCGGATCATATCCACGCCCGTGGTGGTGATCGCGATGAGCGAGCCGCCGCCGCGGGCCTTCAGATGCGGGATGACGGCCTTGGTCGCGAGGAAGACGCCGGTCAGGTTGACGTTCATGCACAACTGCCAGCGCTTGAGCGGTGTGGTCTCGATCGGACCCAACCACATCACCCCCGCATTGGCGACCAGGATATCGATACCGCCGAATTCCGAAACCGTTGCGGCCACGGCATTTTCGACCGACTCCTCGCTGGTGACATCGCATGCCACCGGCATTGCCGTGCCGCCCGCGGCGGTGATCCGGTCGGCGACCGAACCGATGGTGCCCGGCAGCTTGCCCTCGGTTTCCGAGCGCGCGGCGACGGCGACCGCCGCACCCGCTCCGGCCAACCCGGCGGCTATCGCCGCACCGATGCCGCGACTGGCACCGGCGACGAATGCGACCTTGCCGCTGAGTGTTTCGCCCATACCGGGGTACGGTTGCCCATTCATTTCGGTGGGAAGCGCAGCGCGCCGTCGAGCCGGATGACCTCGCCGTTGAGGTAGTTGTTCTCGATGATCGACTGCGCCAACTGCGCGTATTCCACCGAGCGACCCATCCGCTTGGGGAAGGGCACCTGCGGGCCCCAGTAACCCTCCAACTGGTCGGCGGCCTTGCCGTAGGCGGGGGTGTTGACCGTGCCGGGCGCGATGGTGACCACCCGGATGCCGAGCGGGGACAGGTCGCGGGCCGCCACCAGGGTCATACCGATGACGCCACCCTTGGCCGCCGAATAGGGGAGTTGGCCGATCTGGCCCTCGTATCCCGCGATCGAGGCGGTGTTGACGATCACACCGCGGGCGCCCTCGTCCAGTGCCTCGGTCTTGGCGATGGCCGCGGCCGACAGGCGCAGCACATTGAATACGGCGGTCAGATAGAACTCGATGGTGGTGCGGAAACCGTCGAGTGCCAGCGGCGAGCCGTCCTTGCCGACGAGGCGGCCGCCGGTGGCCGGGCCGCCATGGGTGTCGACCGAAATGCGCAGCGGTCCAAGGGATTCCGCCTCGGCAATGGCCGCGAGCACCGACTCCTCACTGGTCGCGTCGGTGTGCACATAGCGGATGCCGAGTTCTTTCTCGAGTTCCTTGCCCTTGTCGTCGGCGACATCGGCGACCACCACCTTCGCTCCGGCGGCGTGCAGGCGACGCACGGTGGCCTCGCCGAGTCCGCCGGTACCGCCGACGACGATGGCAGCGCTCCCACTGATCTGCATATCGCAATCCTCTCTTGCAACTAACACTCTCCTATGGAGAGAATAATGTTCTCATGAACATCAGCATGATCCTAGACATGGCCGCATCGGCGGGCGATCGGACCGTGATCACGGTCGGCGATCGCTCGCTGACCGCCGCCGCCCTGCTCGGCAATGCGCGTCGCGCGGCCGTCCGCTTCCAGCGGCACCCCGCGGTGCTGTATCTGGGTGTGAACCACCTGGCCTACCCGGTCGCGCTCTTCGGCGCGGCGCTGGCCGGGGTGCCATTCGTACCGCTGAACTATCGGCTCGGCGAACAGCAGTTGGCCATGCTCCTGGATCGGCATCCAGGGGCGCTGGTGCTGCGGCCCGAGGATCTCGACGACCTGGTCGAGGAGGGCGCCGATGCGCCCGAACTCGAGGTGCCGTGGGATGGCAATGCGGTCGCCGCGATCATCTACACCAGCGGCACCACCTCCGAACCCAAGGCGGCGCTGCTGCGGCATCGGCATCTGATGGCCTACTTGCTGAACACCGTGGAGTTCGGCGGTGCGCAGGAGACGGACGCGGCGCTGGTGTCGGTGCCGCCCTATCACATCGCGGGTCTGACGAATCTGCTGTCGAATCTCTACTCCGGCCGCCGGGTCGTCTACCTGGCGGCGTTCGACGCGTCCGGCTGGCTGGAAACCGTTCGGCGCGAACGGATCACCCACGCCATGCTGGTGCCGACCATGTTGGCGCGCATCGTCGCGGCCGTCGACGGCGCCGACGCGGGAGTGCCGACGCTCGCGAGCCTCGCCTATGGTGGCTCGCGCACGCCGCGCCCGGTGCTCGAGCACGCGCTGCGGGTGTTCCCGGACACCGGCTTCGTCAATGCGTACGGACTCACCGAGACCGCGTCCTCGATCGCGGTACTCGGACCCGATGATCACCGTTCGGCCTTCGCCTCCGGTGATCCGGCCGTCCGCGATCGACTCGGTTCCGTGGGACAACCGCTGCCCGGGATCGAGATCCAGATCCGCGCCGAGTCCGGCGAGCCCACCGGGGTGGGGGAGGTCGGGCTGGTGTTCGTGCGCGGCGAGCAGATCTCCGGTGAATACGGCGGCCGCAGCGCACTGGATGACGAAGGCTGGTTTCCCACCCGGGATCTGGGGCGGCTGGACGCCGACGGCTATCTGTTCATCGAAGGCCGCGCCGACGACACCATCATCCGCGGCGGCGAGAACATCGCGCCCGCCGAGATCGAGGACGTGCTGCTGGAATATCCGGGCATCACCGAGGCCGCGGTGATCGGGGTACCGGATCCGGAGTGGGGGCAGCGACTGGTCGCGGTGCTCGTCGGCGCGGGCGAGCCGGACGAGATCAAACAGTGGGTCCGCACCCGACTGCGGTCGTCGAAGACGCCCGACACCATCGTGTTCCGCCGCGAACTGCCCAAGACCGAAACCGGAAAACTGCTGCGCCGCAACCTTGTCACCGAAAT
>NZ_BDBY01000424.1 GCF_001613225.1 Nocardia pseudovaccinii NBRC 100343 | reverse complement strand
AACCGATCCAGCGTGGGTGGTACACCGAGCGGAGGCAGCCACATCTTGTGCGCCGGGCGGCCGTGACCCGCCAATTGCTGCAGTACCGTCTCCATCAGCGTGACGGGCTCGCCGTCGGGGTCCACCTCGGGCGCGACCGGCTCGGGTGCGATAACCGGCTCCGACCGGACATTGATGATCTGGGTGGCGGTGAACTGCTGCGGCGGCCGGTATCCGCCGCCGATCCGGCGCGCGCGCTGTGCGCTGGCCGCATTGACCTGGGCGGGCGCGGCGTAACTGGACCCGACGTAGGCGGCCTGGAACCGCTGCAGATCACCCGACCCGACCCGCAGATATCCCGAGCCCGGCTTCTTCGGCAGATGGTAGGCATCCGCGGTGCCGATGGCATCACGGGAGTCGGCGGTCTGGTTGGTGCGCAAAGCGATTCGATACGACAGATGCGCCTCGAGCTCACCCATCCGGTTGGCGGGCACCTTCTGCGAGGCGAGTAGCAAATGGATGCGCAGCGACCGGCCGAGTCGGCCGATGGCCACGAACAGCTTGGAGAAATTCGGATGCTGTTCAAGGAGTTCGGCGAATTCGTCCAGGATGATGAGCAGCGTTGGTAGCGGCGGTAGTTGAGCGCCCTGTTCGCGGGCCCGCTCGTAATCGGCGACGCTGGCGAAATTGCCCGCGTCACGCAGAATCCGCTGCCGCCTGGCCATTTCACCATTGATCACGTCCTCCATACGAGTGACGAGATCGGCTTCCTCTTCCATATTGGTGACCACGGCGGTGACGTGGTGCAGCCGGTCGAAGCCGAGGAAGGTCGCACCACCCTTGAAGTCGACGAGCAGCAGGTTCAGCACGTCCGGCGAATGCGTCGCGACCGCCGAAAGCACCAGTGTGCGAAGGAATTCCGACTTTCCGGAACCGGTGGCGCCGATGCACATACCGTGCGGGCCCATACCCTCCTCGGCCGATTCCTTGATGTCGAGGAAGACGAGCTGGCTGGTCGGATCGTGGCCGAACGGGATGTTGAGCCTGGCGCGGTCGCTGTCGCGGCGATTCGGCCAGTGCAGATCGACCGAGATATTGCCCGGATCGGAAATGTCGACCATGTCCTCCCAGGAGGTGCCGCCGCTGGCCTGTTCGGCGGCCACCGCCTCCACCACGGTCGACAGACGGTGCGGAGAGAGGTTGCGCGCCAACGCGATTGCCGCTGGCACCGACATGGAATCGGACGTGCCGACCCGGCGCGGCCCACGCGCGGTGATCTCGTGCAGATCCCGGTTCTCGCTCACCGTGAACTTCAGCGCCCGCGGCAGCGTCTGTTCGGCCGCGCCGAGCCGCAGCCAGGTGCAGCCGTCTACACCGGAGATATCGCGCTCATTGGCCGCGCCACCTACATCCACGATCAAGATGTAGTGCGTGCGGTCGAGCGTGGGTTGCGAGTTGGCCGAGAACGGGCCGCGATTCAGACCGGCGAGAACCTTTGTGCGCAATTCCGATACGGACCGGTACACCATCCGGCTCGATCCGATGGCGTCGGTCTCACTCGGATGCTGCGTGTGCGGCAACCACTTCAGCCAGGACCAGTCCTGTCCGTCCGGATCCGACAGCACCGCGGCGATGGCCACCTGGTCGGGCCCGTGCAGGACCGCGATCTCAGCGATCATCGCGCGCACGAGCGCCGCCACCATGTGCGCGTCACCGTCGAATCCGACCTGTGGCGCCGAAAGCAGATTGATCGCGACCGGCATACCGCCGACGGTCGAATAGGCCTTCGCGAACCGGGTCACCTCGACAACGCCCACCGGATCCAGGTCCGAGGTGGGCGCCGCCTCCGGCACGATCACCCGCACCTGGTTGGCGATCCGGCCCCGGCCCACCCGCACCCGCAGGAACTGCGGACTCGCGACCTGCACCTCCCACATCCGGGTGCCGCCGACCAGCCGGGAGATCTCCGCGGGGCCGGGATGGGTGTATCGCAGGAAGGCGAAAAGCTCCGATTCCGCCGCATGAACGGTCTTGCGGTTATCGGCGATAGAGCGCAGATAGTCCTTGCGCTCCTCGTTGAGCGAGGCCGCGTTGCCACCGCCACCGCCCGCCATCGATCCGCCCATCATGCCGAACATCGACACCAGCATCATGACCGGGAACATCATCATCATCGGTGACATCTGCCCGCCGTTGCGGAACATCATCACCATCATTCCGCCCATACCCGCGACCATCACCACGGGCATGATCATTTTGATTCTGGACGGCGGCACCGGTTTGGGCAGCTCGGTGGGCGGCTGCAACCGCAACTCGGTTACGGCGGGCGCCTTGGGACCGCGGACGGCGCGCGCCGGGCGCACGAATCGACGCGTGGTCGTCATGACGTACCGCCGGTCTTCAGGCCGGTGGCCGATTTGTCGGTGGGAATTCCGTCGTGCTGGACGCGGGCATCCTTCTGCGACAGCACCGGACCGACCGCGAACATCGAGACGATGCTCCACGGCGCGGGCACCGGGCTGCGCAGTCCCAGTGCGGTCAAGGTCTGGTTACCGTTGTCACCGGTGCCGACGTCGATGCCGTAACGCACTCCGCTATCGGAGATCCAGTACAGCGATTCGCGCAGCGGCGACGTGGGATCGGCTCCGGTGACCTGTACGAAACGACCGCTGCTGCCGGGCAAATAGGCCGAATCCGCGGTGGCGCCACCCGAACTCGGCGCGGTCACCAGGTCGACGACGCGAACCTGATCCCCGGTCGTCAACGGCAGCTGCCTGCCGACCAGCAGCTCGGTGCGGGCATTCGGATCACCGTTATCGCGTGACCAGTGGTAGCAACTCACCCCGAAACGAGTGGGGTCGACGATCTTGACCGGGCGAGCCGGGTAATCGGCCGTCCCCGGCCAGGCCCCTGGCCGCATATTGGCCGTGATGATATCCGGCCCGACCGCCGTCGTCGCGGGCATACCGTGTGAGTCGGCATTGCGGACAATCGCCGCCAGTACTGCGCTGACCTGGACCAAGCCCGATTGCGATACCAGGTAGTAGGAGGCGCCGCGATCCGGTGTCGACATGCTCAATACCGAACCGACCGTGACCGACAGTCCCGAAGTCAAGGTCGTCGAACCGCCCGCGCCCGGTACATCCGGCACCCGCACCGGGGGCACCTCCGGCGTCGCATCAATGAGTCCGCTCGACGCATTGGGCACCGGCGTGGTCGGGTCGATGCCGAGTGCCAATGTCACCGCGGAGTCGGCGAGGCTGATCGCCGCGCGGACCACACCCTTCTCACCGTCGTTGTACAGCAACCAGGTGTCGTTGCCGTTGCGCACCAGCCGGGCCTCGTCGGCGCCGAGCGTGCGGATGCTGTCACCGTCGACGGTGAGCGAGCCGCCGATCGCGGTGGTCCGGACCGCGGACGAGGCCGTGGTGGGCAGCCCGGTCGACTGATTCACCGGCGCGGCCGAACCGATGAAAGTGGTATCGCAGATCGTCCACGACGAATCCCGGGTACCGCTGTCGACGATGGTGCCCGGCGCCCCGGGGATACCGACCCACGGTCCGCGCGGATACTTCGCCAGCACGTCGCGGGAGACCGGCACCGGATTCTCGGCAGTACCGAGGATCAATCGCGCCGAAGTCAGATTCAGTGCCGGATACAACCGGTTGTTGAGGCGCACGAATAGTGCGCCGCTGTCCTTCTCCGAGACGATATTCGAGTTGCCGACCTGTTTCGCGGGCTTGAAAAACGCCAGCACCGCCGCACCCGCCACCATCACACAGGCCAGTGCGATGCCGATCGACAGTGCGGTGGATCGCCCGCGCTGCGGGTCGTCGACCATCGACGCATCGCGACGCACCAGGGCATGTTCGATACGGCGCAGGAGGAATCGCCAGCCGGATATCTGGTGTTTGGTCACCACCCGGAAACGCGCCACCGGCTCAGCCCGTCGGCGCCAAACCTGCCAGCGCGGCCGTGATGTCGAACGCGTCGATGGTCATCAATTCTTCGTTGCTCATCGACGCGACATCCACATTCTCCTTGGTGAAGCGATAGTCGCGCTCGGCCTCCGCGGCCTCGACGACGTTGCGAATGAAACGACCGTTGCCCGCCAGGTCGATCAGCAGGCGACCGTTCTTGGTCTGTCCGGACAGCTGCTCGCAGCGATCCCGCAGGATCTCCCGCGCCGATTCCGACAGCAGCGAATCCTTTTTGCGCGCAATATGATCGGCGATCTGCGTCAGCTCGTCGGCGCCATAGCTGGAGAACCGGATCCGCTTGGTGAAGCGCGAGGCGAGGCCGTCGTTGGAGGCCAGGAACCGGTCGATCTGGTCCTCGTATCCGGCGATGACCACGACCAGCTTGTCGCGATCGTTCTCCATCCGCGCCAGTAGTGTGTCGACGGCCTCCTTGCCGAACGCGTCACCGCCGGACAGACCCTCCTGGATCAGCGTGTAGGCCTCGTCGATGAAAAGCACCCCGCCGAGCGCGGAGTCGATCAACGCATTGGTCTTCGGTGCGGTATGGCCGAGGTGGGTGCCCACCATATCGTTGCGAGAGACCTCGATCACCTCGGAATTCTTCACCACACCGAGCCCGGCGAAGATCTTCGCGATCACCCTGGCGATGGTGGTCTTGCCGGTACCGGGCGGTCCGGAGAAGATCAGATGCTGCGACTTGGATTCCACGGCCAGACCGCGCTTGGCCCGCACCTGGTCCATCAGCACACCCGACTTCAGCCGGTCGACCTGCTCCTTGACCGAATCCATGCCGATCTGCGCTTGCAGTAGCTCCGAAGCCTCCGTCAGCAGCGTCTCCCGCTCCTCGCGCGCCGCCGATGCCGCGGCCTCGGCGGGATCGGCACCGGTCTTCGGATCCCATTTGTCGGTGCGCGAGGCGAGCAGATCCGGCGTGGTGATCTCCAGCCGATACGACTTGTCCTTGACCGCGCGCTGCCACTCTTCCCGCTCGGTCCACAGGCCGGATCCCTGCAGCCCCTTGAGGATTCGGTCGGCGTTCTCATGATCGCCGTTGTGCCGGTACAGCATGCCCAGCAGGAAGTGCGCATCCGCCCAGAGGTAGGACAGATTGCCCGAAGCGGCATCCTCGGCGATGCGCTGTGCGCGCGGCATGGCCTCGCCCATCCGCCCCAGATGCGCCAGCGATTGGGCGGTCATCAGCTCGGCCGCGATATCCAGCAGTCCGTCCTCGAGCACCGGCTTCGCATTGCGTGCACTGAGTACATCCAGCCACTGCTTGGTCCGGAAGAACAACGACATGCGGACGAAATCGGCCACATCGTCGCTGGGCACCTGATCGAGAATCGCGGCGGCCTCTTGCCACTCGCCGCCCTCGGCGTATGAACACGCCTGCGCGATCGCGATCTGATCGCGATCGGCCATCGCTACCCGCAGCCCGTACATGCCGATCTCGACCTGACACCACAGTGAGCGGTCGACCAGACCCGCGCGCTGCTGGTCCCGATAGAGGTTGTGCACGGAGCGGTAGGCACCGTAGATCACCTCGGAGGTGACTTCACCGGCCATGGCGCAGCCGAGCCAGGCATCGCACATATCCGGATCAAGATCAGTGGCGGCCCGGAACGCGGCCACCGCTTGCTGTTCGTTTCGCACTCCCCCGGCGACCAATCCCAGTGATTGAACACCTGTATAGAACGCGTCCTCGGCCGCTGACACCTGGACATCCCTTCCGCCACTCTCGCCTGCGGGAACCATAGACATTTCGCGACTGCCGCCGTTTCCACCCAATTCCCAGCACTGGGAAGCCTCTTGGGCAGGGAAGATGCATCCCTCTAGACAAGTAGCCGTTATCGATAGTGCCATCATTTAACGGCAATATCAACGGTGAACGCCCCCTCGCCCACACCTTCAGATGCGGTGGGCCCGGCCCCTTCCCCAGGTACGGCCACTGTCGTTCGCGGCGATCAATCATCGACTTGACAGGGTTCTGCGGACTCAACGGCACACTATTGATCGCACCGCTATTTAGCGGTATAGTTAACAGCGGGCTGGCGGTCCTCATCCTGGCAGCCCACAACCTCGAGCGGCGGCCTGGAGTCGCAACCCGGCAACAGGCCGCCGTGCACAACGGATTCCCCACATCCGTGGTGAGTCGCCGAACCCCCCATCCCCGACGGCTCCCCTGGCGGCCGGTGGCACTCAGGCAGCCACCGGCCGCTGTGGTGTTCGCCTGAGGTGTTCGCACACTTCAGATCACTCGCACAACGACGGCGTCGCTGGACATGCGCGACCATTTGACCGTCGAACCCGAGTACGGCGCCTCGATCACCAGCCCGTTGCCCGCCGCGAGCTGGACGTGCTCCGGCCCCCGCGCGCTGAACGAGCTCGCCGGGAAAACCAGGTCGCCGGGCCGCACGTCGTGCGGAGAAATTCGAACACCGGAGTAGATCTGGTCATAAGTGGTGCGGGGCAGTACGACTCGGCCGTCGGTGGCCTGCGCGACGGCATACTGGGTCAGCCCGGAACAGTCGAAGCCGCCGCCGGTCGGACCGCCCGCACCGCCGCCGCCCCAGATGTACGGCGTGCCCAGCCAGGCACTGGCCGCGCTGACCGCCTTGCCGCCGGCGGTTCCGTCCGACGGAACGGGATGCCCGGCGATGGCTTGCAGTCGAGAGGTCGCGCGGCCCGCGGTCCGAGCCGTGGTGCGCGCACGACTCCGGCGCCGACGACGGCTCCCACCGCCCGTCACACGACCGCGCGTGACCTGTGGTGCGGCTGGCGGCATGATCTGAGCCGCCTGGTGCCGCGCCGCCGCGACATCCGCGTCGACCTGCTTGGCGACCTTGGTGATGGTGTTCTGGGCGGCATCGAGCAGCGCCGGACCGCTGAAGCGGGTATCGCCGACCGTCGCGATCGCCTGCAGGCGAGTCTGCAGATCGGCGATTTGATTGTTCACCATGTTCCGGCCGACCATGGTGCCGTCACCAGCGGACGCCACTGCCCGGTTCACGATATTGTCCTTGCCCGCATGGGATTCGGCGACGGATTGATGCATACCGCGCATGTCGCCGTAGCCGACCATCAAGGAACCGCGATGACCGTCCTCGGTGCGGGCGGCAACCGACGACACGGCGGTCGCCATCGTGCTTGGGCTCGGTTGGCCCGAACCGTAGAGTCCGAGTAGGGAGTTCAGAACCCCGTTGAGGTCGAGTGTGAGTTGCGGCGTCATCCGACCGACTCGCCATCGCTCATCATCGACCGCCTTCCGAATCGACGCAGCTGTCGTGTCGCCGACGAAATGTAGAAGCTTCTCGAACTACGAAGTCGCACACGACTATGCGGCAATCTCACCGAGAAACGGAAACGATCCACTTCCCAGTTGCGGGAAGGCTGGACAATGGTGGGCGTCGGGTGGCGGGAAAGGATCTGATTGCGTATGGCGGACGGCAGCACGGAAATCGACCCTGGCGTATTGGGTCCGCTGGCGAACCAGCACCACCAGGTCGCGGCCGATACATTCGCCTGGGCCAGTGCGCCGACCAGCACCACCGATCACACCACCGGTGCCGACAAGAAGCTGCCGCCTGATCCGCAAGGCCCGCCCCCCGGAGGGCAGAACTCACCCGACGGAAAGAATCCGCCCGACGGAAAGAATCCACCGCCGGATAAGGACAAACCCGAGCGCCACGATAAACCGCCCACCACAGCGAAGCACTATGGGCCACCCATCGAACTGGATCCCCCGCCGGGCGCGTCGCCAGCGCTGAAATCGTTTGTCGCCATGGCGGAGGCCGCAATCCAGTCCGCGGTGGATCTGCTCGGGCGTGGTGCTCCGGAACCACCGCCCGAGGTCGGCGATCTGCTGCGGACGGTGGTGTACAAGGCGCTCGGCAAGGGCGAGACCACTGTCGCCTACCAGCAGGCCCTGTCTGCCGTGCAGGCCCGGCAGACCTCACTGCTCCAGTACGACAACGAGGTCGCCAAAACCGCCATCGAAGTGGCCGCCAAAAAGGATGAGACGCTCGCGGCCATCATGGATATCGTGCACGGCCTGCAGACCAAACTGAAGGTGCCGATCACCGGCAAAAACAAGGCCCCGCAGGAAATGAAGCTCATGGAGGAGATCGCCGCGGCGATCGAGCAGGTGTACCGGAAGGTCGAGGCGGTCTACCAGAACAATCAGAACATGGCCGGAAAGGGCGACGACGGCTCCGGGAGTGGCAGTTCAGACAAAGGCTCCTCCGGAAACGGTTCGTCCGGCAACAACTCTTCAGGCGGCAGCGGCGGGTCTTCCGGTGGTGGAGATGGCGGCCTCGGCCAAATTTTCCAGACGCTCGCGATGCTGGTCCCGATGGGAGTCATGGCGGCGACACCGGTGGTCACGGCGCTGATGGAGAACGAAAAAGAACGCAAAGAAAAGGAAGAAGAGAAAGCCAAGGCCGAGCAGGCGGCACAGAGCGCAACCGCGCCTGGGGCACA
Organism: Nocardia pseudovaccinii NBRC 100343; assembly: GCF_001613225.1. Classification (GTDB taxonomy): domain Bacteria; phylum Actinomycetota; class Actinomycetes; order Mycobacteriales; family Mycobacteriaceae; genus Nocardia; species Nocardia pseudovaccinii. Next base: position 9,807 of record NZ_BDBY01000424.1, on the reverse strand, counting down.
GGGCGCAACCGCGCCTGGGGCACAGGGCGCAACCGCGCCTGGGGCGCCGGGCACCCCAGGCGCGACGACGGCGCCGACCGACCCCAACGCGGCGGCCACCGCGCCGACCACGGCTGCGCCGGGAGTCACCGCACCTGCGACCACCCAGCCTGCCGCGACACCGAGCGATCCGAGTGCGCCCGTGGCCGTCACGCCCACAGCCCAGACCTGAGGACCTCAGCCCGGCCCCGGGCGCCTAGTGCCCCGTCCAGATAGGTTGCCGCGCTATCCGATCCGGCTCGCTCGCCGAGCGCAGTCGAAACGCGGCACGACACGCCTCGCGGCACCGCCATTTGACTGCGCTCGACGGACCTCGACTACCTCAGAAGTTAGCTGGACGCGGCACTAGCCCGGGGCGGGAGGCGGGGTTTTGGCTGCCAACCGATCGGGTGCAGCCCGAGACATGTTCCGGCAAGGGCTTTCGCCGTCACGATGCGGACGTGCCGACTCCTGGATCTCGCGGTGCAAGTGGACTCACCCCACCGCGAGATGAGGTTCTCAGGCCTGGGCCGTGGCGGCGGATACCGGCGGCGGCGCCGAGGGTGCCGTTCCTGCGCTGGTCACCGGTGGTAGCGCGGCTTGCTGCGTGGCATTGCCGGTGCCATCGAGTCCGGTGGGGTGCTTGAATGTCATGAAGCTGCCGAAGCTGGCATCCGGTGGAGACGCGGTGTCGAGCGGTATCGCGCCTCCACCCACAATGGCGAATATCTTATTGTGCTCGTCGACATAGACCAGCGCGCTTCGGTGTTCGAATTGCACTACGTCCCCGGTCCTTACTTGGCCCTCCCCGATATTCGCCCACGGGCGGGTGTCGGTTTCCTGCCCGGCCGTGCCGGTATACGCCGCGTGCGCGTCGGCACCGTTCGGATCGTTGATCGCATGGTTGAAGGCTTCGGCGAGCGTCCCCGCTGGCAGCTTCACATCTCCGAGACCGGGGATTTTCGCGTCGACCATCGCGCTCGGATTCGCTGACACCGGTGTGGCCGTAGCCGCGGAAACCGCACTGTTCGCCGCATTCGTCAAGGTCTGCGGATTTGTGGCAGCCGCCGTCGCCGCAGTCGCCGGATTGTTCCCGGCCAGCTGCGAGTAAGGGTTCGTGCCGTTCTGCACCTGTTGCGGCAGATTGTACGGATTCATCATCGAGGACAAAGGGCTCTGCCCACTCCCGTACGGATTATTACTCATTCCGTACGGATTGCTCATACCACCTGAGCTACCACCGGACCCACCGCCGCCTGTCGACCCACCACCGGTAGCCGCGCTTTGGATCTGCGCAATGGCACTATCGATCTTCGATGCGATATCCGAACCCGTGCCGGTGGATCCGGTCGTGTCGGTGGTGTCCGTCGTGCCGTCGGCACCGGTGAGCTCGTCGGAGGTAGTCAGACCGTCGTCATCGCCGAAGGCGCCATCGCCGAGGCCGTCCAGGCCCAGTTCCTTATTGAAGTCGATGGGGTCGGCGTCCGCGGTCGGGGTGGGGGTCGGAGTGGGAGTTGGAGTCGGCGTCGGCGTCGGAGTTGGGCTGGGGGTCGGCTTGGGCGCCGGCGGATCCTTGACGTCATCGCCGCCCTTTTCGTTGGCGTGGTACGTATCGCGGATCTGCTTCTCGATAGCGGTGATCTTGGTGGTGAGCTCTTTTTGTATCTGCTGCTCATAATCACGCCGGATGCGATAGTAGTAGCGGTCTTCCGGGGGCAGATGCGCCCGCATCTGCGGCGTTCCTTCCACCTCTTTCCGCTCATAATTCTCGGGCTTATCGGCACCGTTCAGCAGATCATTCAGCTCGTCCCGGGCGGTAAGGGTATTCCGAAAGACGTCGGTAGATCGGACCTTGGTATCGTACGCCGTAGCGTCGATCTTCTTGTCCAGGTCCTTCAGATCGTCCTTGAGCTTGCCGATGTCACTGACTTTGCTATTGTACTTTTCGACCATATCCGCACTGTCGTCGAAATCCGGCAGACCGTTGTTGTGCAGCCACTTCGAAAAATCGGGTACATCCTTCGCATCGCCGGAACCCGCCAGATCAACCGCCTTCTGCAAGCTGTCCTGACCGTGGTCGATCAGGAATTTCGATCCCATCGACTGATACTTGGGATGGTGCAGAACAATAAGCTCGAAATGCGGTTTGAGATTTCCGGGGACTATTGTTGCTACATCACTGCCATTGTAGGAAGTTTTTATGCTGCCATTGGCCCCCAGAATTCGATCGAAAGCCATCGATTCCAGGTCACTACCGGCACCCGAGTAGCCCCACATCGGCTTGTCGTTGGCATCGGTCAGGAGATAGTCGCCGTCTTTATTCCGGGAGAGAGTGTAGACGACATTACCGTCATCATCCTTCTTTGTGATCTTATCGCCCGGTAGGAGGGTATACCCGGCATTGATCCGGTCACCCGCCTTTCCATACATGTCCGCGTTTGTCAGAGTGGGTGCGGAATCGCTCGGCGACGTCGAGGCCGACGGCGAACTGGTCGTCGTCGGCGAAGGCGAACTGGTCGTCGTCGGCGAAGGCGAACTGGTCGTCGTCGGCGAAGGCGAACTGGTCGTCGTCGGCGTTTTCAACGTCTGATTCGGCACCCCGTTCACGTTCGTGAATGTCGGGTCCGCCGGGCTGTATGTCTTCGGTGTCGATGTCGGTGTCGGTGTATCACCCATGCCCGCGATATCCCTCTCAGGCCGGTCCGGTTACGCCCGGTGGTGCCGAATCGGGCGCGGCGACCGCACCCGTGGGTGGCCCGGCCGTAACGTTCGGGGCGGTAACGGTCGGCGCGGAAACCTGGCCGACGCCAGCCGCCGGACGGGACACCGTATCGTCCACCGACGTCGAAACCGCCGCCGGAATCTCCACGAATCGTGGATGTTTCACGATCTGTTCATGCGCGTAGACCGCGTCGCGCAACTGCTGGCGAGTGGTTTCCTCGGCCAGCAGCAGGACCAGCTCATTGCACCGGCGCTCGAATACCATCGCGCGCAATCCGCCGTCCGCATCGTCGACCCGCAAATCCCCGGGCTCGACCCGGCCGACATCGACGCGGCGCGGCATGATCGAGGCCGCGAGCAGATCGTCGGCGTCGCGCAGTTCGTCCCACCAGGATCTCGGGATGTCGCGTCCGGATTGGATCGCGCCGAGAATGCGCTCCCGCACTCCGCGCGCGCCCGCACCGTCCGGCGGAAGGTCGCGAATCCGGCTCACCTTGGCGTGCGCGTCCGCCGCCAATTCGATGCACCGCGCGCGCAGACCGGAATCCGGTACGGCCGCAATCTGTTCCAGTCCGTCGATGGAGCCGGCGAGCCTGAGCCGATCGGCGGTGTCGGGGGTCGGCACGCGCAGATCGACATCGTAGGACGGTCCGACCATGCCCTCCATCGACACATCGTTGAACCGCGACCGCAGACCGGAATCGATCGGTCCGGACGACACCACCGCCGATAGCGAGGCTCCGGCCTTCGCGCCCCAGGCCAGCCCGAATTCCACCAGGATGCGCGCCGGATCGGATACGCCCTCCCATGGCGATGCCGCATCGGTGGAACCGGCGCCGAGCAGTTCGTCCCACAGCCATGGTGTGGACACTTCGCGCGGCAGATACAGGCCAGCGGGGAACCAGCCACGGCCCTCGTTGGAGGTGATGAATACACCGGCGCCACCCGGACCGCGCATCACCGCCACTGCCCAGTGCAGGCCGAGGACCGACGAGTCCACCGCCGCCAGCACGGCGCCGAGCAGGGTGCGCGCGACCACCAGATCGTTGTCGACGGCATCGCCGACCACGTACGCAGGCGCGGCCTCCTTGTCCTTCGCGGAGGCGACGGCCGACGAGAACGGCGTGGCCATGGGGACGGGCGGCAGATCGCCCGCGGCGGACACCCGCGAGGACCGATCGTCCGCTCCCGGGCCGGACGGGCCACCACCAGGTCCCGCGGCGACTGGCGGCACGACGCCACCGGGCGTTGTCACCGTTGGACCGGTCGGACCGGGGGGACCGGAAGGTCCGCCGCCGGGGCCGCCACCGGGGCCACCAGGGCCACCGGGCGGCACAGCGCCCGCCATCGGCGTCGATACGCCCGTCCCATCTGGGCCGGTGGGCGCCGCACCGTTCGTCGTCGGGGCGCTGACGGCCGGGCCGACACCGACCGGTGAGTCGTCCGAGCCGTGGGTGGAACCGGGCTGCTGGGTACCGCCGGGCACGTTCTCGGACGGACCGGCGTTGACGGGCGCGTGCCCGTTCGGCGAGGTGCCGTTCGGCAGCGGCGAGGTATGCGGCTGGCCATGCGCGCCGGAATCGTCCATGATCCGGCGGATACCCGCACCACCCTGCAGGTCGGCTTCTTCGAATGCCCGAGCGGCCCTACGCAAATCGTCCGCGGTCTTCTTGTGCTCGCCCGCCAGCGCGCGACCGGCGCGTTCCCGAGCGTCGTAGTAGCCTTCCAGGGCTTTGTGCACTGGGTGGGCGATCGCGCCGTAGCTGTCCGGAAACGCCTTCAACCATGCCTCGGGCTTCTTGGCCCATTCGAGCGTATCGTCATGGACCCGATCGTGCTGATCCGCCAGCTGATACAACACCTGAGGGTCGATTTCCATGCTGCCGTCCGGCATATGCAATCAAATCCTTTCCCGCCACCCGACGCACACCATTGTCGATCCTTCCCACCGTTGGGGATGCCGGACAACGTCCTCGTACTGGGAAGACTCGACAATGGACGGCCGAATGGATTCGGATATCCCGCGCCCGAGGCGGATTGCACGAGTCCGATCAGCACGAGCACACCTAGGAGATCGACGTGGCCGAATCGCTATGGGCCGATCTCGACGCCATGCGCGCCTCCTCGGCACAGCTCGATGGGGTCGCCGACGAGGTCGCGCGAATGGTGGCCGACCTGAAGGCCGATCTCGCGCGCGAAGGCGAGTTCTGGGGTAACGACGATCCCGGAAAAATGATTGCCGATTCGTATGTGCCCGGCGCGGACCGCGCCATGGAAGGTATGCAGAATCTGGTCGAAGCGGTGCGCGCGATGCAGAGCCAACTCGCCAGCGCGGCCGAGACTTTCGCACAGCAGGACCTCGGCGGCGCCGAACACATCGACAATGCGAACCCGACCACGCTCACCACAGATCCCGGCGGATACGATCCGGGTGGATATCGAACTCCGATTTCGGCACCGATCACCGCACAGCCCACATCGCAAGAGTCGGTACCCGTATCGAATCCCGACCCGGCCACCACCGATCGTCCGAAGGTCGACGACTCGGCCGCGCAGCACAACTCCGGGCAGTCCCCCTCCGCACAGTCACCATCGGCGCAATCCGCTACGCCGCAGTCGGATTCACCAGCCGATGGCAATGGGCGTAACCAGGACACGGGCGGAAACGGTGGGACCGATGGCTCCCCGGATCCCACCGGCGATCCCGAATCCACCGGCGATATCGCCGCGCCCGGCAGCACCGGCGCAGCTCCCGCCGCGAATACTGCCGCAGCGAATCCCGCCGCCAGCGCTGCTCCGCGGGCGAATCCGGTGTCCGCCAAGGAGTCCGGATCGGCCGCGCGGACCGCGGGCACACCCTGGTCCGGCAGTCCGGCGAACACTCCGTGGTCGAAGTCCCCGGCCGCGTCGTCTCCTGCCTCTACCCCGTCGAACGGCGCGCCACCACGGGTTTCCCCACCGCGCCCCGGTGGTCGCCCGGGTACCGACAAGGATGCGACGGACAAGGGCAAACAGAAGCGCACCGCACCACAGCGCGCCGTGGCGCGGCGGGCCGAAACCGATAGCGAGGCGATGCGGATCGCCATTGAGATGGCCGCCCGGCACAATCTCGAGATCCGCGGCTTCGAGACGGCGGGAATCCACGAGACTACGGTGCGCGCGATGGCCGCCGCCCTCGACGCCCTACTCCATCGATACACCCTGCCACTGCACGGGATCGAGATCACCGATCTGGCCGGTGACCCGTCACGTGTCGAGAATCGAAACACGGCAATGGAATCCGATGATCCGGCGCCGTGGATCGTGCTGGATCGAGCGGCCGCCGCGAATTCCCACCTGCCGGGCGTCACGGCATCACCATCGCCGATGGTTGGCCAACCGGAACGACCGATGTACGCGACGATGATGCGCGCTCTCGGTGGTGTGCTGGATGTCTGCGGCGGATTCCAGGCGCGCGCCGAGGCGCAGCGCGCGCTGATCACCGAGTATCTGCGTATTAACGGCGCCAAAGGCGACACGCTCGCACGGGTGGTCAGCGGCTACAAGCAGTGGCGTAGTGCGTTGAGCGAGCACTGCTTCCGCAATGGCGTATTCGCGCCCGCCGCGGCACTCGCGCAGGCCTTCGCCGCCGTCGAGTTGGACGGCGAGGCGGCCAGCGGACCCGCGAAGGCGCTGCATCGACTGCTGGTGACGATGGCGAAGGCATCCATCTTCGACGAGTGATGAGCGGTGGGTACACCACCGGCGACAGAACCGGTGTCTAGAAAGGAGATAGGCGTGGACCGATGGAAGAGGGAAGGCCTGCGGTCGGCCAACAGCGGATTGCGCAACCAGATCGAGCATCTCCTCGACAGCTACGAGCAGCAGCAGCCTCGGCTGGCCGAGGTGTTCCGGCAAATGGAAGCTGTTCGCGCACAAGCGAGCTCACCGGATCAGTCGGTCGAGGTGGTCGTCGATGCCAACGGCGTGCTCACCGATCTCACGCTGACCGCCGCCGCGGTGCGAAAATCCCCCGACCAGCTCGCCCGCACCATTCTCGACGCGGTCCGGGAGGCGGTCGGCCGAGCCCGTGAACAGCACACGGCGCTGACCAGTCCGGTCGGCACCGAACTCGAGGACATGCCGGATCTTTCCGATATCGCCGATGAGGCGCCGAACCTGCGCGAAGTCCGCGCTTTCTTCCGTGGCGAGGCGAACCAGGCGGACTAGGCGTCACCGCGCGCGGTGACGCAGCGCTATCCCCATACATGGGAACTCGCCTGGGAATAGGTCAGAATTGGGCGTGCTGGATCGGTTGCTGGTGGAGATGGCGGGAGTTTCCTGGGCGCGCGGGGTGTGACGGGGTCAGACCGTAGATGACGCTGACTCTTCCGCCGGGGTTGCCCGCACCGGTATTCGACTGTGTCGCCGGGCATTTCCCGCGTGGCGATGAAACCGCGGCCCGACGCACCGCCGACTACTGGTCCGACAAAGCCGAGCAATGCCGCGGCTACGCCGACCACCACGTGGCCCTCGCCGCACGCACCGACAACGAACTGCGCGGTGACACCGGCACCGCGATCGCCAAGAACCACCTCGACCTCGCCGAGAAGTTCCGCTCACAAGCCGACTTCATCGACACCCTCGTCGAAGAACTCTACGAAGCCGCCAACAACATCGAGAACCAGAAATGGACCGTCATCGGCTTCGCGACGATCCTGGCCTGGCAGCTGGCCCGCGCCGCACTCATGTTCTCCCCCGTCGGCGCCGCCATCGAGTTCCGCATCGACCGCATGGCCACCGACACCGCCTGCCAGGTCGCCAAACGCCGATTCATGATCTTCCTGGCCGGGCAATCCGCCAAATACGCCACCCAACGCGGCACTATCGTCCTGGCCGGCAAAGCCATGTTCTGGGGAGCAGCGCAGATCGGCGGTATCAGCGCCGCCGTCCAAGCCGGACAGATCCTCGCTGGCAACCGTGAGTCGATGGACTGGAAGTCTGTCGGAATCGCCGCCGCTGCCGGTGGTGTCGGCGGCGGCGCGGGCGCGGTCGCCGGGGCATGGGTCGGTGGACGCTGGATCATCCCGAGCACTGTCGCCCGCGCCGAAGCAGCCACCAGCACCGCCGGGCGGGTGGGGTTCCAACTCGCCGGGACCTCCCTCGTCGGCGCGTCCGGCGGCCTCGTCGGCGGCATCTTCGGCGCCCTCACCTCCATCCTGCTCTCCGGCCAACCCATCACCACCAAAGCCATCACCGAAACCCTCATCCCCGCCATCACCGGCGGCTTCCTCGGTGCCGCCGCCCACGGCGCCGCCGAAATCCGTAGCAACACACGGACACCGGAGACCGCGGTACCCGAGGTCACCGCGCCCGCCGACACCGCAGCCAACACCGGCACCGGCCAACGCCCGCTCACTCAGGCACTCGTCGACGCACTCGCCGACCACGGCATTCTCACCCGCGACTTCGACCCGGCCGACCCGGCCGGGTCCCAGCAACAGCAACTCAACCAACTCGTCACACTGCTGCGGCAACCGGCGAAGGACTTCAACACCGCACCCGCGCCGTTCATGCGCGAGGACTACAACATCAGCATCTGGAAGCCCAAGGATCCGCAGAATCCGCTTCCGGATGTCGTCAACAACACCCATGTCGACGAAATCCAGCACCCCGCCGCCGTGGTGGTGGCGAACGAGGCACCGCGTCTCCAGAACGTATACGCGCCTCACGTCGCTGGCACACCCCCGATAAACACCCAATCCCCCAGCGCGCCAGCACAATCCGCTAATCCGCAAGCTGGCGACGGCCCGGTTAACCATGCCGCTGACGGTGGCCCGCGTCCACGCGCCGCGGATCCGGCGGCGAGTGGCCAGCGGCCGACCCCGCACCCCGCCGACAACGAACCGGTCAACCTCCGTCAGCACTCCGACGAACCAGCGGCGGGCAGCCAGCGGCGGCATCCTGGCGACAGCGAACCGCCCAGCGCCCGCCAACATCCCGACGAGCCGACCCCGCAACCGATTCGCCAGCCCGATCCCGCGCCGAAGGACCCCGGCACCTCGGAGCAGCCGGTTGCCGTCGGCCCCCGCTCGGCGCAGGATCCCGCACCTGCTCCGGTACCGCACCCCGCCGAGGGCCAGTCGGCCGATGTCCGCACCACGGACGAACCAGCGAGTGGATATCCGGCTCAGCAGGACCGCCCCACGCCGGATGAGGCCGCCGTATCGGACAGTCAGCGCCCACCCGGCACCGACGGTGCCCGGCCCCATCCCGCCGACAACGAACCGGCCGATGCGCGCGCCCATGCCGACGAACCCGAGGCCCAGCCGGAACCTCAGGACGGTCCGACGCCGGATGAGGCCCTCGTATCCAGCGGACAACACCCAGCCGACTCCGATGCCGCTGACGGCGCACGACCGCACCCCGCGGACTCCGACGCCGTGGACGGCCCGCGATCGCACCCCGCCGACTCCGACGCGGATAGTGAACAACCACAACCGGTTCCGGCCGCGGCCGCGCCCACCGGCGCTCGTCCCGCCGACGCGGCGGCGGTCGCCGCTCGACCGGCCGATGCCGCGCATCCCGCTGATGGCGGTCCGGCCCGGTCCCGCCAGGACAATCCGGCAGGACCGCAGCGACGAGGCCGGGACCGCCAGGCCACGCCGGATATGGGAACACCGCGACGCGGTGGTCGTCGCCGGGTGGTGGCCCCCGAGATCGGCACCCCACCACCGGATCTCGCCATAGCGGTGCCACACGACCAGCACACGAACCCTGCCCTCGTGAATGCGTTCGGTCCGGACAAGGCGGGCTGGGTGGCACAACGCCCCGCCGATTCGCCGTCGAACCGGCCAGCGGTCACGGCCGATGCCGACCCCGCGGCAACCTCGGGGCGCTCCGGCACTACCCACGACCCCAACGCCACCTCGGATCACACCGGCGCCCCCGAGGTGCGGCCCGAACCCATCGATACGGCGACGGACGGGCAGCGGCCGACGCAGCATCCCGCCGACGACAATCCAGCCAGCGTCCACCTCGACGAACCAGTTGGCGAACGACCGGCTCAGCACAACGATCAGGCGACCG
>NZ_BDBY01000423.1 GCF_001613225.1 Nocardia pseudovaccinii NBRC 100343 | reverse complement strand
GCCGCGCTGGCTGCGGCGCTGGCCGAGCTGGCACCCGAGGACTGGGCGTGGCTGGGGTTGCTGTACCGCGGCCACGCCCAGTCACCCGACGCCGCCCTGTCCAGGGTTCTCGCCCTCGCCGCGGCCCGCCTCGGCACCGCCGACACCCGTCCTCGATCACTGGGCGTGCCCAGCCACCGGCGTCGAGGTTCTCGAGGTCCCGGTCGATGTCGAGGTCGGTGACTGGGTGCGTCGCCCGGTCCGCGAGGACTGCTACGACCTGCGGCTGCACGCCGAACCGAACCCGGCCACCGACGTGCTGCGCACCACCAGCGAGGCGATCGCGGCCCGCGCCCGCCGCCGACCAGACCGCCACCCCGGTTTCGAGACCGTTACCGCAGCGGTGACCGGCACCGGGACCGGCGCGCACGGCCGGTTGGTGGCCTGACGGGGGAGGGCGATGCAGTGAGCGCAGACGACCGACGCGAGACGGCCACGATCCAGATCCGGTTCCTGCGCCACCTGCTCGACCGTCTCGATACCCTCGCCAGCGAGGCCAGCCCGTGGGAGGGGATCCGTCGCCTGCGCGTGGTCATCGCCCAACGCCTCACCGTCATCACCGACACCGAACCGGCCGACCGCGGGGCGGACGGCGGGCAAGAACAGCTCACGCTGATCGCGGTCGAACTGCACCGGCTGCGCCGCACCGCGACCGCGGCCACGATCACTACCCGCGGCGGGCACCGCCACCGTGTCCGCGTCCTGGCGGTCGGTCACCGCCACACCGTCGTCCACACCCACGGTGGCCTCGGGCTCGCCACGGTGCTGATGCCACTGCGGTTCATCGAATCGGTGGACTCGCTCGAATCCGCCGCGCGGCACTGACTCCTTCCCGGCATAGCCACCGACCGCCACAGGAGCTCACCCGCGACCATGCGCCCTCGCGGGCCGCAGCCCAAGAACGGTTCGAACTCGCGCGCACTATCGCCGGGCCTTCGCGCGGTGAGCGCACCAGAGCAGCGACAGACAACAGGGCGCGATACCCATCGACTCCCCCAACTTTCCCGCGCCCGAACACATCGCGGCCCCGCTGCTCGTCGCCCACGGTCCCGAAGTCGAGTTCCTGACCGGGATTGGGATCGGCGGCAATCCCCATATCCTCGACACCGGCGGACTCCGGCCTTCGCGTTCGTGGCGGTGACTCGCGGGGAGGTGCTGAGCGCGTGAGCGGGCGGGTGTGGCGGTTGGTGAGGGCTGATCGTCTGGCCGTCTGCCCCGCCTTTCTGAGTGCTACCAGCGCGTGATCCCGCCACGGCTGCGGGCCCGCGCCCGGCCGTCACCGAATTCGCCCGGCGCGCCGCATGCCTGGTCTGCGGCGGTCGCGGTGGTGTGCGCAGCGAATTCGGCACCGTCCGTTCCGGCGCGTTCCCTCCGCCGTGTCGGGCTCCCACCCTGGTCGGCCGCACTCAGGCGGGTCAGACGACCAGCCGCCCAGCCCCGTGCCGGGGTTACGTTCGAGTGTGTGCGTCCGGTGCGGGGCCGAGCTGTTTCCACGACAGAACAGGAACCGTGATGACCGCAACGTTTAACGCACCCGATACCGTCACCGACACTGTCACAGATACCGTCAGCGACCTCGCCGACACCGTTTCTCCGTTCGCTGCCGCGCTCGGGGAGATCGAATACCTCCTGGACACCGATCCCGATGCCGCGCGCGAACGCTTCGCCGCCGCACTGGCCCTGGCCTCCCGGGACGAGCGTGAATTCCTCGACCGCGCCGCCGAGTTCATGACCCGGTCCCCATGGAAGACCGCCGCGCGTCAGCTGGGGTGGATGGCCAAGAGCCGCCCCGAACTCCGGTCTATGATCATCGACCACACCGCTGAGGGTGACCCCGGACTGCACCGGCCCGAACTGCCCCCACAGTCCGAGACCTCGATCGAGGCCGCCGAATGGGTGCGCCGCTCCATTCGCGAGCGCCGATACCGTGACCGCTACACCGCCACCCCTAGCGCGGCGACCGACGCCGCCCGCTACCAACCCGAGAAGGTCGCCGCCCGCCGTGCCCGCATCCCCGCCCCCATCAACGGGGTAGTCAGTCTGCGCCATCGCGGGCGGGACCTGGAGGTGGCCGAACGTCGCCACCGCGAATACGCGGGCTATGCGGCGCAGCGTTTGTACGCGATCGACACCGCCGTCGAGGACGACCGCACCCCGCCGGTGCCCGACCCCCGGAAAAAGGCCGGAACGGTGTGGGCGCACGTGCAGGCCGAGTTGTGGGACCGCTCCTACTTCCTGCACATCGCCGAGTCCTACACCGAAAACGACCGGCACCTGCTCGCCCCCTCGATCCCCGAGCGGCACACCGGACACAGCGACCGCCACACCGGCCTCGAGGACGCCGCACGAGAATTCCTGCGCGACCACGACACCGAACCCGAACCGTGGTCGCGGATACGGCGCGCGTGTGCCCGCCGCAGCCGCCCGCAGGTGCCGCCACGGATCACCCCGGCCGACCAATCACGCTTCGCCGCCCGCCGCACCGGGATCCCGGTACCCAGCGACCGCGACGAGTATCTGCCCTACAGCGAACTCGACATCCGTGAATCCACCTGGCAGGGCTCAGGGTTGGACTACGACCTCGCCGCCATGACCCCGTATCTCGGGTGGCCCTGCGTCGGATGCTGGATCGACCGGCCCGCCCGCGACCGCCGCCCCCTGCACTCCCGTGACGGTCTCCCGATCAGCGACGACGGACTCTGCGACGTCTGCCGCGCCGACGGCCACCCCGCCATCCCCGCTCTGCCCTCCCTGTCCGCCGAGTTCGACATGCAGACCTTCGTCGAATCCCGCTGCGCGCACATCGCCGCCACCCACCCCGCGCAAGCGCGGGCCTTGCTCGACCGGGTGCGCGCCGCCGCCGCGAACACCGGACCGACCTGGCGACTGATCACCCGATGGATCGCGATGAACCTCGGCCAGCCCGAACCCGCACCCCGGACCACTACGCGACGGCCACGACGCGCAGGCTCCGCGCTCGGAGCCGGGCAGCGCATCGGACGCTGCGACGCCTGCGCCCGCAACGGTGTCGTGCACGCCGACAACTACTGCACCAACTGCCGCATCGACCTCGGACTCGTCCCCGCCACCCGCACCCCATCGGTGGCCTGACCCACCCCGCTCCGCTCCACCCACTGTTCGCCGGTCCGCCGCGGTGTCGACACCCCCGCGGCGGACCGGCCCACCATCTGCCGACCGACAGGAGCACGACAGTGCATCGACTACCGACCCGAGCGCGCCGCGCCCTTCACGCGCTGCGTGATGCTGTGCTCGCACCCCGCCCGAGCTGGGTTCGGGTGCGGGTCTACCTCAACCTCGACCCGACCGCCCTCTTGACCGGGTACCGGCCCGGCACGCCCGTAACGCTGGCCTACACCTACCAGTTGCGCGTCGACCGCGCCGCCGACACCCACGAGGTTCTGCTCGAACGCGTCTTCGCCGCGTTCAACGACCACCCGAACACGACGACGACCAGATCCACACCGACACCTGGTACGCCAAAGGACTCCAGGGCGTGACAGGACTGCGCTCCCTGTCGGTCGGCGACATCGTCGGACTCGACGAACGCCACTACACCTGCCAGTCCCGCGGATGGACACCCCTCCCCGCCCCACCGGACTGACCAGCCCCATCCACCACCACACCCACCATCCGTCTCTGGTTCCGGTGCCCGGACCGCAGGCGACGGGTAGCACCCCTCGATCCGACCACCCCAAACCGGAAGGGACCGCTCGCCATGCCTCACCTGCCACCGCCCACCGACCCCGCGCACCTGACCATCACCGAGCTGCACCAGACCCTCGCGACCGGGCACGCGGTCGTGGTATCGATGCGCGCCTCCGCCGGACACGCGCACCTGATCGCCTGGGCACGTCGCCACCGCCTGTTCGTACCCATCGACCGCACCAGCGTCTGGGGCAACCCCTACATCATCGGACGCGACGGCAACCGCGACGACGTGATACGCGCTCACGCCCGACACCTCACCGACCGACCCGACCTCCTCGCCCGCCTTCGTCGCGGTGAACTCGCCCACCGAATCCTCGGCTGCTGGTGCGCACCCCAACCCTGCCACGGCCACACCCTCGCCGCCCTCACCCTCGATCCCGGCCACGACCCGCTCGCGGCACCTCAGACCCGACCGCCACGGCGAGCGTGACCGACCCGCGCGCACCCCGACGGCTCTGAACGCGGTAGGGACCCGATCACCCGCTCCGATCCCTACCGGCCTCCCTCCAGCAACACCATCACCGATCGCCCCCACACCCGCTTCCCACTTGTCCCCACCCATCCACAACCCAACCTGACCATCTACCTCCCCTCACCATCTACACTCTTGTCCGTTCCGGACGATCCTCGCGGGGCTCGAATCGCTGACCTGCGGCCCGAAATCTATTCAGTGCCTGGACTTCTCCGTCTTGTCCGGACCTAGGTTGCGGATTGTTGGGGGTTCATGGCTATTTCCAGTGGATCCCGCCCGATGGGCCGGAAACGAGATAGGACGACGGCCTCGTCCCGCTTCGAACGGTTCTGAGCGGGCGGCCCTCAGTCGGCGCGGTGATGTCTGGATTCACCAAGGCGACGCCCGGCCGTCTTCACGCCTATTCATTGAGATCAGAACTGCCGTCGCCGTCGAAGACGGCGTGGGCTGGGTGTGAAGTAGGGTTTTTCGCTTACTGACCATGGCCGCGGTTTGGGATCTTGTCGTGGCTGCGCCGCTGGCCAAGGGGCAGGTTCGGTGGCTTCGGCGAGGTAATCGGTCGGTGCGGGTTCAGGCCGGATGAATGCGAATCGTCCTGCTGTGCTTTGGTTCTCGCGTGTGGCGGATTGCGCCGGGGTGATCGGCACTGTTGCCGTGTCTTTGACCGCGCTTTCGAACAGGGTGTTCTGCTCGGCCCACTCGCGGGTGATGACTGGTGCGAGGCTGCGGTGGTGCAGCATGGCGTCGCCGCCGCAGCGGTGCTGGGCGAACCATGCGGCGCTGGTGAAGCGAGCATCCTCATTGCGTGGCTGAGGTTTTCGGTAGCTGGGTCCGCCGAAGGTGCGTTGGGTCCGGTAGTCGTGCAGAGGTCGGCTCGGTGGCCGCCAGCAGTCCTGATCGATCCAGTGCGCGATGGCGTCGCCTGTGATCTGTGGCTGGTAGTCGGGTCGGCCGAGACGCCGCCCGATCTCGGCGGCGAATCGTCGTTGCATGTCCGGGTCACCCGCGGCCAGACCTCGCCAGTGCAGCGATCCGAGAACCTCGGCGATATCGACGGTTTCGGGGTAGGTGGCAGCGAACAACTTCGACGCAGTGAAGGTTGTCAGCTCTGTGCCGATCGGGATCAGCCGCTGTGCCCGCCTGGCCCATTGATGCCGTGCGTCCCCGCGTGGAGGTTCTTCTCGTGCGCTCCATCGGTGGGCGCAGATGAGGAAGCCGGTGAGCACGGCATCGAAGGTCGCTGCCGGTCCGAGGCGACGTAACAGTCGCAGATGTGCGCGCTGCGCGGCAACAACTTCCGGCAATTCACCCAGTCCGGGTTGTGAGAATCCGGTCAGGTCGGGTGGCCCGATCCAGATCCGATGGCGCAGGCAGACCAGCTGGTGGTGGCCCAGCAGCTGCAGGGGCGCGCCGCCGGGATGGGCGGCGGCGCAGCGCCCGCAACCGTGTTGAGGTTCGTGACGCAGCGCGAGCCAGTCCGGTTCCGGCTCGCGCATTTCGATGATCGCGTGGGCCAGCCGTTCCCGGGGCTGGTCGACGACAGCGGCGAACCGGTCCGGGTCGAGTCGGCGGGTGCTGGTGCCGTTGCGGGGTCGGCTGACCTGGGTCCAGAGTTCGGTGAACGCCATCTCGTGCAGACCAGCGAGCCGGGTGAGGTAGGAGACCGCGATCTCGTTGGTGGCTGGTCGGATTCGGATCGGCAGCCGCGATCCCATCAGGCGCTCACTTCCCCGCGGCCGGCACTCGGGCGCCGACGTGGTGGCTCGCTGCGTGTGGCGGCGTAGTCGACGGGGATCTCCTCGAGCAGAGCTCGGGTGATCTTCTCGCTGCCGTCGTCGATGGCGAGGATGGCCGCGCCGCGGATCAGTTGCGAGAGCGTGCCGATCATGCCGCCGGTGCGCTGATAGAGATATTCGCTGAGATTCACCAGGGTGCCTGGTTTGTGGCGGTGCAGATGAAGCATGCCTTCGAGTGAAGCGACCAGGGCGTGCCATGCTTGGCGTTGTTCGCCTGTGCCGTAGGCGAATGCGGTCGAGCCGATGAGGGTGAACCGTCCGGCGATCTGGCGTCCTCGGACCCCGGCGAACAATCCTTGGGCTTCGACCTCGATCCCGGCGTAGGCGAAGGTCGCGGGCAGGCGTTCGGCGAAGTACTTGAGTTGGTCGGAGACCTCGGCCCCGGAGCGGGTGGCCAGGTTCAGGTTGTGTATCTCATCGACCAGCACCAGATCCACGTTCGTTCGCGCCGCGGTGGCGCAGACCGCGTTGACGATGTCGGGCATGTTCGCGCGGCTGCCGAACTCGAGCCCGAAGAACCGAGCGAACTCGACCGCGAGCATTCGC
This sequence comes from Nocardia pseudovaccinii NBRC 100343, assembly GCF_001613225.1. Taxonomy (GTDB): domain Bacteria; phylum Actinomycetota; class Actinomycetes; order Mycobacteriales; family Mycobacteriaceae; genus Nocardia; species Nocardia pseudovaccinii. The sequence goes on along the minus strand of NZ_BDBY01000423.1, from coordinate 12,072 downwards.
GGTGTGGCCGCCGGTGGGACGGTGACATAGACGACCGGGATCCGGTTGTGTCCGGCCGGGCCGGGGTAGCGTTTGCCGATCGCGCGTTCATGGGTGCGGCCCAGCTGGGTCAGTGCTGTGGTTTTGCCCGTCCCGGAGGCTCCGGACAGGATCAACCCTCGCCGCGCGGAGACCTGCCCGCGGTTGAGCTGGGCCAGCATCCGGCCGGTGCGCAGCACTTGCCGGATGGTCGGGGTGTTCACCAGCGGCAGCTGCCCGTGATAGTCGCGGCGAGCTTCCTCGACACCGAGGCGGTGTGCTCGCGACAACCCTTTCACCGCAACGGGATCCAGGAGTGTGGGTGGTTCGGGCTGGTAGTCGACGAACCGCCGCCAGCCCTCCTTGGTGGTCAACGGTTCGTCTGCGGGCAGCGCGTCGGCATCGTCGCCGATGTGACCGGTCATATCCATCTTTCTGCTTCGGCGTCGGCGTCGAAGACGCCGAACGCGACCACCTCGGCTGTCTCGGACTTCGGTTGTCGTTGTGCTGCAGGCTCTTCGATCTCGGTGGCAGACTCCGGGGTGGTTTTGCGGTGTGCGGATGTCGCGGCGCGGGTGCGGGCAGCGATCTTGTGGCTGGTGGTGTCGGGGCCGTGCTCGGCTCGGGTCAACAAGTCATCGAGGGCGCGGGCGATCTCGGTTTCGGTAACGTCGCGGCCGGATTCAGCGACCAGGCGCCGCGCGTGGCGCCAGGTGAAGTCGGCGAACGGGGCAGCGACCATCGGCAGATGCGTCCATGCGACGGTGATCCAGCCGCCGTCGTGGTGGTTGCGGACGAACACCCGAGACAGGTCGTAGGGGTCGTAGTGCACTTCCCACAACCCTCGCTTGACCGCCAGCCCCGACGGCTGGCGCCGGTAGCGGCCCAACTCCGGGCTGTCATAGACGCGGTTGTCGATGCGGATGCCGTAGTCGTTGATCTGTCGCCATTTCACCGGCAGCAATTCCAGATAGTCGGTGCCCGACAATGTGATCGGCAGATAACCCGCCGCCGCGACGAGCGCAGCGTACTTCTCGTTCGGTGACAACTTCCGTCGCGGCGCCGCTGGATCCCGCAAGGCATCGTGGCCGCGGTGCTGCCAATAGATGACCCACTCGTCGAACAGGTCCTGCAACTCGCCGATCGTCCAGACCGCCTCGACACCGCGCCCGCGCAAGGTCGGGTTCGCGCCCTTGAACCCCGCGACATGTTGGGCGAACAGGGTTTTGATCGCGGTGAAGGTTGCCTCGACGACGGCCTTGTCGGTCGGGGTGCCTTTGCGGGCGGGCTGGATGGAGATGCCCAGCCGCTCGCAGGCCCGCTCGAAGACCTCCGAGACGAAAACCTTGCCGTGATCGATGACGACCTGATCCGGAACGATCACCGGCCGCGCCGCCGCCTCCCGCATCCGTGCGTCGATCGACAGCAGCCGCTGATGCGGCAGCACCGACGACGCCATCCGCATCGCAGCGGCCCAGCCCGGTCGCATCGGCTCGGGCACCATCATCTTCGCCAGCAGCAGCGACGCGTCGACCGCTTTCGTGCCGACCGGCCGCAACACTCCCGCGCAGAGACTGCGAGTGGCGACATCGACCGCGATCGTGAGATCGGCGCGGACCGGGACGCCGTCTTCGGCCAGCACCATCACATCGATTGGGGTGGAGTCGATCTGGACCTGTTCGCCCGGCCGCATCGCGAAGGTCGGTGTGAACATCCCATCCGGGCGGTTGGCCAGCTGCCGTCGCGTCACCGCCGACCCGAACGTGTGCCGCCCCACCGAGAGCCGATCGATCAGAACATAGAACGCGCTGCGGCCCGGCAACGGGACCACCCCCGGACCGTGGATCTCCTCCACCCTCTTGATCACGCGGCGGATCAGCCGCGAGCGGGTGCCGGTGGATTGCGTGGTCTCAGCGTCGAGCATCTCCTCGATCACCTCGACCAGCCGAGGATCGCTCTGACCGGTCATCTCGACGCTCCGCGTCACGCGCTGGTCGACCAGGCCCCACAACCCTTGCGCGGCATAGCGGGCGCGCTTGGCTTCGATCGTGCGCAGCGACACCCCCAACTCGGCGGCCTTGGCCCGCTGCCGCTGCGCCAGTGACGTCACCGCCGGGTCGTAGCCCTCCCGCGGTCGCGCCCCCGGCACTGGATTCGGTGGCAACCCGGTATCGACCTCGACGACATGCTCGCGCCACCGTTGCGCCGCGGCAACCACATCCGCAGGCAACATATCCAGCAGCCCGAACGGCTCGACCGCGGGCAGCGACGCAGCGTCGAGCACCGTGAAGTCCATGGCGGCCATCAAATGCGCGGCCAGCACCACCTGCTCGGCACCCGAGTCCGCCCGCAAACGCACCGAGGTGCCCGACAGGCCCACCACCACATGCTCGTCGCCATCGAAGACAACCCGATCGCCCACCCGCAACACCGGACGCCTCACCCCCATCAGAACACCCGCCCCTGCGAGACGACCTCCGTGTCCGGCGACAGCGGTATCGACACATCCGCGTGCAACCGGTGATGCCACAACAGGTGAAACAACACCGGCAGCACCGCAATCGGGTCACCAACCGACTCAGCCCCTGCCATCAACCCGCCCGGCACCTCGAACACCACGAGCAAGCCAGCAGTGATCTCAGGTAAGTCATGACGGGGATGCCGATAGCCCGCCAACCACCGAAGGTTCGCCGACACAACCGGATCCACCGCTCCAGCGACCTCATACCGCCAACCGAGGACCTCGCATGCGACACCAGTCGCGGTGAACGCCTCAGCATCCCGCGGTTTGATCCGGTCGACGGGGCGACAGTCCATCACCAACGCTGCACCATCAGAACAGCGGGCAAAGTAGTCCGGCGCATGCGAGCGACGCTTGCCCTCCGGCGTCGTCCAGAACAACCAGAACGGCTGCGCCGCGATACCGACCACATCGGGATCGAAGTCCAACAGCATCAACCGATCTCGCTCCAACCACGACTCGTACCCGACCAAGCCTCCGGTAGTGGCCGTCCACCAACGACCCACATGATTGCGCTGCCCCTTGTAAGCCGGAAACCCCCGCACCGGCAAGCAATCCTCGAACAGCACAGAACACGCATCAGCCAACACGAACCGCTGCTCACCGGATTCAACATCGACACAAGCGATCTCGAACTCCCCGACCGGCGGCGACCCCGCGCCGCCGGTGACCACACTCAGGCTCGACACGGCCACGCAGTCTGCCCCCTACAGCGGCCCTACGTCCTCAGAACCCGCAATCTATGTCCGAACTCCGCAACCACCCCCGCAAACTACCCCCGGACACCGCAAACTATCTCCGTACAGAACAACTCTCAATCCACACCCTCACCTCTCCCCATTTCCACTATCCAACATGCACACCTCTTTCATTCGAGGTAACGATTTGATAACGACCAGGCGTTTTGCTTGATTTGACGAAAAGATAGTCAAATCCAACCCTGGCATAAATGGCCTGTTCCGTGCTTGATGGATATATGACCGCGACCATTCATAAAGTCGCGGCGGGCAATGGGTATCAATATTATCTGCGCAATGTCGCCGCGAATGATGTGTCGGCTCGTGGCCGTTCCAGCCTCGCCGACTATTACTCCGCTCATGGGGAAGCTCCGGGCCGCTGGCACGGCACGGGCCTGGACACCTTGGGCCTGCAACCCGGTGCGGAAGTCACCGAGGAACAGATGAAATCCCTGTTCGGGCTGGGACGTCATCCGAACGCGGAGGTGATCGAAGCCCGTGTCTACGACAGCGAGATCGGCAAGGGAGCCAAGCATAAAGACGCTGCGCGTGCCGCCGATCAAGCGTCGCGTTTAGGTAATCCGTTCCGGGTTTATGCCGAGGTTTCCGAATTCCGCAAACGGTGCGCGGACGCTTTCACGCGACACAATATCAAGCACGGATTCGACCCCCATGACGCCATTAGCGATGACGAACGCGCACGGATTCGGACCCGTGTCGCGTTCGACATGTTCTGCGAAACCTACGATCGCCCGCCACTGAATGAGCGGGAATTGTCGGGGTGGGTGGCGCAAAACTCGCGCCCGAACACCGTCGCGGTCGCCGGTTTCGACATCACGTTCTCCCCGGTGAAGTCGGTATCGGCGTTGTGGGCGCTCGCCCCGCGGACGGTCGCGGAGAAGGTCGAGCTCGCGCACCGACGTGCGGTACACGACGCCCTCGCCTGGTTGGAAGAGCACGCGATCTTCACCAGACTCGGCCGCAACGGTGTCCGCCAAGTCGATGTGCAGGGCATCGTGGCCGCGTGTTTCACCCACCGCGACAGCCGGGCCGGGGATCCGGACCTGCACACCCACGTGCTCATTGCCAACCGGGTCCGCACCCACGACGGCAAATGGCGAACCCTCGATGGCACCGCGATCTACCGCGCGGTGGTCACCGTCTCGGAGATCTACAACACCCGCCTGGAACACCACCTCGAAGATCTGGTGGGTGTCGAGTTCGCCGAGCGCCCCACCACCGATCCGTCCAAGCGGCCGATCCGCGAAATCGTGGGCATCCCAACCCCGTTGATCGAGGCGTGGTCACGACGCGAAGCCGCGATCAAAGAACGCGTCGGGAAACTCGCGGCACGGTTTCAACACCGGTTCGACCGCGAACCGACCCCCACCGAAATGTATGCCCTCGCCCAGCAGGCGACCCTGGAAACCCGACCGCCCAAACATCTTTTGCGGTCACTGGCCGAGCAGCGCAGCACCTGGCGATCCCAAGCGATGGCTATGCTCGGCGGCCGCGAAGCACTCTCGGAGATGATCGTCGCTGTCGTGAATCCGGTACGGCAACAGCGTGTCGCGGTGACGACGGCGTGGATCAACCGGACCGCGCAGCGGGTCATCGAGGTGGTTTCCGAGCACCGCTCCACCTGGACTGCCACCAATCTGCGCGCCGAAATCGAACGCCAACTCCGCGGCCACGTACGCGGCCAGGACTGGGAACACGCCGCCGAAGCGGTCCTGGCCGAAACACTCTCACCCGAGCATGTGATCGCCCGCGGTGACCCCGATCTGACCGACCAACCCGAACTGCGAACGGTGCCAGAACTATTGCGTCGCCGCGACAGCACCAGCGTCTACACCAGCGCCGGCGCGCAGGTCTACACCTCGGCCAGGATGTTGTCGGTCGAACAGCAACTGATCGACCTGTCGGTGCAGCCCGGCGCACGACAGTTACCGATGGATGCGGTCACCGCGGCGGTGCACCGCTACAACACCCGGCATCCGGATCGGCCGCTGAATGCCGGGCAGATCGGCGTGATCCGAGGGTTCGCCTCGTCTGGTTTGCGGGTGCGAACGACCAACGCTCCGGCGGGAACGGGCAAGACCACTGCGATGGCGGTGCTCACCGACGCCTGGCATACCAGCGGCGGCCGGGTCCTCGGGTTGGCGCCGACCGCGTCCGCGGCCGCCGAATTGGGCAAAGCGATCGGCGCACGGGTGGAGACCGTCGACAAGGTGCTCGACGTCCTGGACCGCCACACACCCAACCGCAACAACCCCGCGCTGGACCGCGAACAGCCACCGTCACTACCGCAATGGATCCTCGACATCGACCCCGACACGCTGGTGATCGTCGACGAGCACGTCAAGATCGGCAACCTCAAACGCCTACGCCTACTGCGATTCCTGACCGACCGCGGCGCGACGATCCGCTGCATTGGCGACCCACACCAGCTCGCATCAATCGAAGCCGGCGGCGCCGACACCGACATGGACGCCGCCGCACCCGAAGCGAGCATGACACTGACCCATGTCGTGCGGTTCGCCTCGAACGCCGAAGCGACCGCGAGTTTGCAACTACGCGAAGGGGATCCGGCCGCGCTCGCTTGGTATCTGGACAACGGCCGCATCCACGCCGGGCACGAAGGCGCCACCCACGACGACGCCTACACCGCCTGGATCACCGACCACCTCGCCGGTCGCGACACCATCATGCTCGCCGCCACTCACGACATTGTGACCGAACTGAATGCTCGCGCTCGCGCCGACCGCATAGCCCGCGACGGCGGTGTCGTGGGCGCGGAAACTTTTCTCACCGACGGCCTCCGGGCGTCGGTCGGGGACACGATCCGCACCCGGCGCAACCACCGACGACTGCGCCTCGGTACCGACGATTGGGTCCGCAACGGCTACACCTGGACCGTCGCCGCCGTGCACGCGGATGGCAGTGTGACCGCGACGCATCTGCGTTCGGACAACAAACTCGGTCACAGCGTGCGCCTTCCCGCAGACTATGTCGCGACGCATGTGCGTCTCGGGTACGCGACAACGATCGATTCCGCGCAAGGAATCACCACCGATTCGTGTCATGTCGCGCTCACCGGAGGTGAGTCACGCCAACAGCTTTACGTCGCGCTCACTCGCGGAATCCACGCCAACCACGCCTACGTACCGACCGCGTTGGACGGCTCCGAAGGTTCGTTCTGGTCCGAACCCGCCGCCTATCCGCGCACCGCCGTGGAAATAATGTTGCGCATTTTCGGGCGCGATGGCGCACAAAAGTCGGCGCACACCGTGCTGCGCGACGCACTCGATCCGCACCAGCGAATCGGTCGCGCACTCGACATCTACCTCGACGCCCTCGGTGTCGCCGCCGAAAACGCCCTCGGCCCCGCGGGACTCGAACGCCTCGACGCCGCCGCTGAAGCGGTGCGACCGAACCTCACCGACAGCCCCGCCTACCCCGTGCTGCGTCAACACTTGGCGATGATCGCGCTGTCCGGACGCGACCCGATCACCGCGTTACACACCGCTGCGAACGCCCGCGAACTCGACACCGCCGATGATGTTGCCGCCGTATTGGACTGGCGTCTGGATCCCTCCGGCGCACACTCCACCATCGGAGCGCCCCTGCCATGGGCGTCGGGGATCCCGCGCGGGCTGCGCGCGGAACTGGACTCCACCCAAGTCACTGCCCGCGCGCGCATCGTCGCCGACCTCTCCACACAAATCCGCACCGACGTACAGACTTGGACACCCGCGTCCGCACCGCACTGGGCACGCCCGCTCATCGGCTCCGACCCGCGGCTGCTCGAAGACCTCGCCGTGTGGCGGGCCTCCTTACACATCGACGACGGCGATCCACGCCTCACCGGACCCGCCCGCTACACCGTGCTCGAACGCGAACACCAACAGCTACTCGACGCACGCGTCACCGACACACTCGGAGATATCCGCCTGCCCGCCAACAAGTGGGCGCCGCTGATCACACGCCTGCAACCCCGCATCCTCACCGACCCGTGGTGGCCGATCCTCGCCGACAAAATCGAGGTCGCCGACCGCTCCGGAATCGACATCCAAACCCGACTGACCCACGCCGCAGCGCTACGAGCGTTGCCCGATGACATGCCCGCCGCGGGCTTGTGGTCGCGACTAGAACTCGAACTCGTCGCCGCCGAGGTCACCGACGCTCACAACCTCACACCCGACTGGACCAACAAAATCCACCAGATCATCGGCGAAGACACCGCGCACCGCGTTATCAACGACCCCGCCTGGCCGCGCCTGGTCGCCGCGATCGACCGCGCCACCGGTACCGACTGGACACCAGCCGAACTCCTCACCACCGCACACGAACTCATCCTCGCCGCCCAACCCGACGACGCGGCGAACCTGCGCCCAGACCAGTACGCCAACGCCCTGGCCTGGCGTATCGACGCACTGCTGCACGAACCCACCCACCCCGACCAACCCGATTCCCACCCCTCCCCGGAGCCCACCATGCACCCACCCGAGCACCCACCACACGATCCCGAGCACCGCGACACCACCGCACAACCGACACCCCGGCCACCGATCCGGCCACTAACCACCAGCACCGTTGACGAAACCCCACTGTCCGAGGACGCCGCAACCATCGCCGCACTGATCCAGACCGGTGACCTGCGCACGGCGCGGCGCGCCTTTCACGACCTCGCCGACACCCTCACCGACGAACAACGCGACATCATCGAACACATCGCGACCACTCTCTACCGCAACCACTTCAGCGTCGCCCTCGCGCGACTACGGTGGGCCGCCGACCAATACCCCGAGCACCGCGAACTCATTCGCGCCTGCACACCCGCCACCGACCCCCATGTCTACCAATCAGACACAGACCGTCACCAGCCACCGAACCAACCCGACCAGCGCATCCGCCCCACCCACCACTATCCCGACCGACAAGACCCCACCCGAGTTCACCCGCCCCGCACCGACACCGAGATCGCCGCCGAACGCGCGAGCCAGGACTACCTCGACACCCACGGCGACCTCGACACCGACCCCGAACACCTACCGATGCCCGACGGAGTTCCGCACCACTACTACCGCGAAAAACTCTGGGAAGACCGCTACCCCGACTCCACCGCACCCGACTACGACCGCCAAACCACCGACAAAACCCAGGCACTGCCGTGCGTGTCCTGTGGCATCACACGCGCCCGAATCGACAGCAGACCGCGCCCGCCGCGCCGCAGCGACGACGGTCTCTGCGGCGAATGCCGAACCGACAATCAACCCGGTATCCCCGACCACCTACCCGCCGAGTACATCCGCGCGCGCTGCGACTACATCGCCAACACCCACCCACCAAACACCATCCTGGGCCTGCTCAAACGCGACTGGCATGCTGCCCGCACCCTCGCCGAACGCCTCGCCATCGCAACCTGGGTCGAACAGCATCCCCTGCCCGACACCTCGACCGAACCATCAGCACCACCGTCCGAGGTTCTCCTCGATGTCTCCGACCCGGTGCAGATGCTCACCGACGACCAACTCTCCCAAGCGATCACCGAAATCAGCCAGCGCATCGCCCTTGCTGAGACCGAAGCCATCCTTTACGGACCCGCACCCGGCACAGGCGCCGCAGACACCGAGACAGCCGCATCCGACACCACCACCTGGCTCCAAGACGAGCTCGTCGAGCTCAACACCGAACAACACCGCCGCAGCCAACTCACTCCCGAACAAACCGCAGCCGAGCACGCCCTACGCACCCGCCACCAGCACCACGACATCACCGACGACACAACAGAATTCGAGCCCGAGCCCCTCGTCGATCCGCCCCTCGGCTACGACGACATAGGGCTGTGAATAAAATGCGCCGACGACATCGGATGCGACACACCCACCACATCAGCCTGACCCGACCTCGGGCATACAGTCGTCCGTGGAGGAATCCGATCGAATTGATCGCCAGGTCGGCAGCAATCAGCTCGACCCGTTCGGCGACATCGTTATGTAGAACGCCGGGTGCCGAATGGCGCGCTACGCCTTCGGTGCGGGCACGAGGGAGTCGGTGTTGACACTGAACGGGAGCGACCCGGCGCATCGGTGACGGACTCGCCGCGCCGGGTGTCGCGTTCCAGTTCCAGGACTTGGAGCACCGAAACTCGCCCGCCGCCACAACGAAGCTCGAGCACTGATAGCCGGAAAGGCTGACTTGTGGCGGGTGTAACGGCGTTGACTCTGTCGCGACAGTAACTGCGGCCGTAGTTGTACGGCCGGATCATGTCGAAATATTCAGAAGAGGGGTGAAGCGCGGTGGCGCGGCGCAGGGGGTTCTTGGCTGAACTGCAGCACCAGCACAGGCTGGCACAGCAACGGCAGGCACAGCAGCAACGAGCAGCGATACGAGCGCACAACACGGCTGTGCGGGAGGCACAACGCTGTGCGCGGGAGCAGCAACGGGCCGTGGCAGCAGCCGTCCGCGCCTCGGCCGCCGAACGCGTGGCGGCGGAGAAGGCCGCCAAGCTCGCCCACACTGCTGCGCGCGAGGCCGAGGTCCAGGAGAAGAATGCACAGCTCGCCGTCACCTACGACGAGATCGACAACCTCCTCGACGCCACGCTGGAAGTCGATGACTGGGTCGATCTCGAGTCTCTACGCGAATCCGCCCCAGACCTGCCCTTTGATCGTCCCGAATTGCTCACACCAGCACCGACCCCCCGCTACCACGCGGTGCCGGATCGCCCGAGCTTCGTGCCACCCGCGCCGCCATCAGGTCTGAGTAGCGCTCTGGGCGGAAACCGAAGGCACACCGCCCAACTGGAGGCAGCGCAACGGGAATACCTCAGCGTTGTGCAGCAGTGGCTGCTGACACTGGCCCGGACATGCGCTGCGAACGCGGAGCTTCGCGCCGGTTGGCGACAGCAGGAAGCCTCGCGTGCCGCGGAGCTGGGCGACGCTCGTCGCCGACTCCAGCAAGCAAACGCCGACCGCCGCAACCAGGTCGAAGAATCGAACGCACGCTTGGACCGGCTGATCGCCGGTTTACGCGACCGCCGGCCCGCCGCGATGGACGAATACGTCGGCATCGTACTGGCCAACTCGATCTACCCCGACACCTTCGAAGTGTCCTACGAACACTCCTTCCACGCGAACGACCGCGAACTACACATCACGGTCTTGGCTCCGCATCCCGACACCTTCCCGACAACGAAAGCGTTCCGCTACAACAAAACTGCCGACGAAATCACCGCAACCATGTTGGCGGCGGCCGAGGTCAAGCGCCGCTACGCATCGGCTATCGCGCAGACCGCGTTGCGGACAGCGCATGAAGTGTTCGAAGCCGATCGGGAAGAAATCATCGACAGCATCGCTCTCACCGTCGCCGTCGACACCGTCGACGGCGCGACCGGCCACGACACCCGCATCGACCTCGTACGGCTGGCCACCGACCGCGCGGATTTCCTGCCGATCGACCTCGCACGGGTAGAGCCGCCAGCCACATTGGCTCACCTCGCCGCCGCGGTATCGAAAAACCCCTACGGGCTGGCGCCCTTGGCAAACCATGGAGTGCGAGGATGAACGACCCCCAAGCCGTGATCGTCGGACTGCGCAAGATGCTGGTCGTCAAGGAACGCGAAGCCGCCGACCTGCAAGACCGCGTCCAAGAACTCACTGCACAACTGCAGAGCCGCCCGGCCTCAGCCGCTACACCGCCTCAGACCCATGCCCAGCTCATCACCGTCGACGACGCACTGGTGCTTCAGGAGGTGGGAATCTACGAATATCACCATCCGTTGGAGAACGCCGAGGGCTACAAGCAAACCCTCGCCGAACTGCGCACCGACATCCGCGAAGCCGTGAAGACCAGCGAGGCCATCGTGGTGGCCAACAAGTTCAGCTTCAACAACTCCCTCGCCGAAGGCCGCCGGTTGACCGCAGATCTGTCCAAGCTCATGCTGCGCGCATACAACGCCGAAGCCGAAAACTGTGTCCGAACCATACGCGCCGGCAACCTCGACACCGCCAAACGACGACTCGACAAAGCCGCCAAAGACATCGAAAAGCTCGGCGCGGCAATGCAGATGCACGTGGCATCGGCCTATCACGCGCTGCGGATCACCGAACTCGAACTCACCGCTGACTACATGACGAAGGTGCAGCAAGAACGAGAAGCGGCCCGTGAGGAACGCGAGCGCCTGCGGGAAGAACGCAAAGTCGAACAAGAACTCGCCGCCGAACGCGAGCGACTCGAAAAAGAACAAGCACACTACCGAGCCGTGCTCCAACGACTCACCGCCACAGGACAAGACACCCGCGACATCGAAGAACAGCTCACCCGCATCACCCAGGCGATCGCACAGAACGACTACCGCGCAGCGAACATCCGCGCAGGCTACGTCTACGTCATCTCCAACATCGGTGCCTTCGGACCCAACGTCGTCAAGATCGGACTGACCCGCCGACTCGAACCACTCGACCGAGTCCGTGAACTCGGCGGAGCGTCCGTCCCCTTCCCCTTCGACGTCCACGCCGTCTACTTCTCCGACGACGCAGTCACACTCGAAAACCAACTCCACAAAGAGTTCGGCGCCGCGCGACTGAACCATGCGAACACTCGCCGGGAATTCTTCTTCGCCACACCGGAACAAGTACGCCGAGTCCTGGCGAAAAAAGTAGGCAACCTCCTCGACTACAACGACTCCCCCGAAGCCACACAATACTTCCAATCCAAGCGGTACTGGCCCGACCGTAGACAGTGAACCTTCTTTTGGATGTTGCTCCAACGTCCACACCCCGGCTGGCCGTA
>NZ_BDBY01000422.1 GCF_001613225.1 Nocardia pseudovaccinii NBRC 100343 | reverse complement strand
TGGCCGCGCGCTTCGGCCTTGAATAGGCTCGGTAGATGCGCTTGCTCGTGCCGTACCACCTCGATGAATACCGGCCGGAGATCGATGCTCCGATCACCCCGGATGCGGTGGTCACGGCCGAGCTGCCGGATGTCGACGATCGCTGGGCGCGGATGGCCGTGCTCTATGACGCGGTGGCGGATCGGGTTGCGGGATCCGCGATTCGCGGTGAACGTGCGATCGTCGCGTCCGGTGATTGCACGACGGCGCTCGGCACGGTGGCCGGATTGCAAAGGGCCGGACTGGATCCCGCGCTCGTCTGGTTCGACGCGCACGGCGACGTGCAAACCCTCGAGACCTCCGCGTCCGGCTACCTCGGTGGCTTCCCGCTGCGCATGCTCGTCGGCTACGGCCGTGCTCTCATAGCCGACCGAATCGGCTTGCGCGACATCCCCGAAGACCGCGCCGTCCTGGTCGGCGGCCGCGACCTCGACCCACCGGAGGTCGAATATCTGCGCACCGCGCAGATCCGGCACCGCCCGGTCGACGATATCGGAGACCTCCCGGACGGCCCGCTCTACCTTCATGTCGATTTCGACGTGGTCACCCCGGATGACCTCCCGGGCCTGCTCTTCCCCGCGCCCGACGGCCCGACCCTGGCCGAGGTCTCAGCCGCCGTACGAGCCGTTCTCGCCACCGGTCGGGTAGCCGCCTTCGGTCTGGCCTGCACGTGGCGCGACGACGCCACCGCCGCCGCCCACGTCCGCCCCCTCGTCGACTCCGCCTGATCCCTACCTAGCGGCCTTGTACTTGCGCAGATATTCGCCGGTCAGGGAGGTCGGGTGGGTCAGCAATTCGGCGGGGGTTCCGGTGAAGACGATTTCGCCGCCGTCCTTGCCGCCGTCGGGGCCGAGATCGATCACCCAGTCGGAGTGGGCCACCACGTCGAGGTTGTGTTCGATCACCACCACCGTATTGCCGCGGTCGACCAAGCCGTCCATCAGGGCGAGCAGGGTGTCCACATCCGACATGTGCAGGCCGGTGGTCGGTTCGTCGAGGACGTAGACGGTGCCGGTATTCTGCAGTTGGGTCGCCAGTTTGATGCGTTGGCGTTCGCCGCCGGACAGGGTGCTCATGGCTTGGCCGAGGCTCAGATAGTCCAGGCCCACTTCGTTCATCGTGCGCAGCTTTGTGGACAGTGCCCTTTCGGTGAAGAAACCGAGGGCTTCCTCGGCCGACATTGCCAGCACATCGGCAATCGACTTGTCGCGCAAGGTCAGTGCCAGCACCTCGTCGGAGAACCGTCGTCCGTCACAGGCATCGCAGTGCGTGGTCACCGGGTCCATGTAGGCGACTTCGGTGATGATCACGCCGCGACCCTCGCACTGTTTACAGGCTCCGGTCGAGTTGAAACTGAACAGGCCCGGCGACTCCCCCGTCGCCTTGGCGAACAGCTTCCTGATCGGGTCCATCAGGCCCAGATATGTTGCGGGCGTGGACCGTGACGATGCCCCGATCGCCGACTGGTCGACGAAGATCGCATCCGGATGCTCCCGGACGAACACATCGCGGATGAGGCTGCTCTTACCGGAACCGGCGACGCCGGTGATCGAGGTGAGAACGCCGGTCGGCACCGCGACGGTCACATCTTTGAGGTTGTGCACATTCGCATGCTCGATCAGCAACGCGCCGTTCGACTTACGGAAGGTTTCCTTCACCGTGAACGGCCTGCGCAATCCCGCACCCGTCGGCGTATCGGCGGTGCGCAGTTCGGCGAAGCTGCCCTCGAACACCACCTGCCCGCCGTGCAGACCGGCACGCGGCCCGACATCGACGATATGGTCGGCGATCTGGATGACGTCCGGATCGTGCTCGACCACCAGCACGGTATTGCCTTTGTCCCGCAATGCCTTCAGCAGGTTGTTCAACCGGCCGACATCGCGCGGATGCAATCCGACGCTCGGTTCGTCGAACACATAGGTCATCCCGATCAGCGTGCTCGACAGATGTTTGATCATCTTGAGCCGCTGCCCCTCACCGCCGGACAGCGTCGAGGTCGGCCGATCCAGGCTCAGATAACCAAGTCCGATATCAGTCACCCGCTGCAGCGCGGTCCGGATCGCGGCGGCCAGTCCGAGCGCGGCCGGATCGCTGATCTCATCGAGCACCGCCATCAGATCGGTGATCTGCAGTCCGGACCAGTCGGCGATATTGCGGCCACCGATCTTCGTCGCCAATGCCGCTTCGTTGAGCCGAGCACCACGACAGGTAGCGCAGACACCCTCGGTGAGGAACTTCTGCATCTGTTCGCGCGTCTTCTCGCTGAGCGTGGAGGTGTCGCGTTGCAACCGGGTGCGCGTGAATTTGGCAGCCAGCCCTTCGTAATTCGCCTTCCAGGTGCCCTTGGCGAAGGTCAGTTCCACCTTGCCGCCGGTGCCGTAGAGCAGGTCGGTGAACTCGTCCTCGGTGTAATCGGTCAGTTTCTTATCCGGATCGAACCGCCCGGATTTGCCGTACATCTGCCACTCGCCGCTGTCCACCGCATAACCGGGCAGCAGAATCGCGCCCTCGTTCAGCGATTTGCTCCGGTCGACCAACCGATCCCGATCGGCCCGCACCGTGACCCCGAGACCATCGCAGTCCGGGCACATGGCCTGCGGCACATTGAACGAGTAGTTGTAGACGAATCCGGCTGAGGGCGAACCGAATCTGGCGAACATCGCCCGCACCATCGAGTAGATATCGGTCATCGTCCCGACGGTCGAGCGCGGCCCGCCGCCGACAGGCTGCTGGTCGATGATGACCGGAGCCGTCAGGTTCTCGATCGCCTCGGCGTGCGGCCGCTCATAACGCGGCAGGAAGTTGAGGATGAACGCGGGGAATGTCGCATACAGCTGACGCTGGGACTCGACGGCGATGGTGTCGAAGACGATCGACGATTTGCCCGACCCGGAGACGCCGGTAAAGACGGTGATCTTGTTCTTGGGGATTTCCAACGACACATTGCGCAGGTTGTGCTCACTGGCACCGAGCACGCGGATGACATCCGTGGCGACGACGGAATCGGCAAAAGGCATGTCGCCCACCATGCCATGCACCACCGACAAAATGCCCGGCGGAATGTGATGCAGATCATATTAATGCATTGTATGCATATAAAATCTTTTGGTGCCTTGACCAGTGCTTTCTTCGGTTGCCGCCGGGAAGGTCCAACAGCTCGGCGGATTCCGTTGACGCCCTTGAATTTCGCCCTCCGGCTCATCTCAAGAGCCGAGGAAAAGGCGTTCGCACGGAAGGCGCGGATAGCGACTGGTGTCGCCGAGATCGACGGTGACCGCGTCGACGTAGTGCTGCCTCTGGTGCTCGCGCGTGAATATCAGCGCGGCGGTAAGGCAGGCGGCATAGTCGAGGCGCACGCCGTGCAGGAACACGCTGAGATGTACATCCGGCTCGTTGGGGAGAGGCGAAACATCTTCGGGGTCTTGAGATTTCAGGCTCACGACTCCTCGATGTCGCGGACATCGGTGGGTTGGATGGTGATTGCGTCGGCTCGGTCGGGATCGGCGTCCGAGTCGGAAATCCATCCGTCCGCGTCGACCGGCAGCAACGAGCCGTCCGCACCCTCGAATATCGGACGGCTGTCGATGGGAGCGAGGTCGAGTTTCTGCTGTGTCTCCCTATGGAAGTCGTCGAGCAGGCGACGCACGCATGGAGCTATCGCCGGGCCAGCCCACTCCCGGACTGCGAGCGCGACCTGCTCGACCAACTCGGGCGGTGCGCCGCTGTACGCGACTGGCGGCCCGATGAACGGGTCTCGTTGTGGAAGCTCTGGATTGGGCGTGGACATGACGCAAGGCTGTGTCGAGTGTCGATGCTGGGCGGGACACATTCACGAACTGGCGAAATCCCCGCGAATCCCCTGAGCCCTTCTCGTGAGACGCATATATTCGCTCTCGGAATGAGAGGAACAGTTCGGCCGATTGAGAGGGAGGGCAGATGGCGGACGATGAGCTCGAAGACACCGGAACAACGTTGCCGCGTAGGCAACTCGGTCGGTTGCTGCGAGATGCTCGGACAGCGACGGGGATGAACTTGGAGGCGGCGGCGGCACTCATCCAGTGGAGTCGCCCCACGCTCAGCCGTCTCGAGCGAGGCGAGACCGAAAAGGTGAGGGTGCTGGAAATCTTGGCCTTATGCGAAGCGTACGGACTCAGCGAGGAGAGGACGGCTGTCGCGCAAGGGCTTGCCGAGCTGGCGCCGGTCAAGTCGTGGTGGCACGCCTACAGCGATCTGATTCCCGCGTGGGCCAACCTGTATGTCGGATTGGAGTCCAGTGCAACGGTTTTGACGGTCTTTCAGCCGCTCATCGTGCCCGGACTGCTCCAAACCACCGACTACGCCCGAACCGTTGACAAGCTCTACTTCCCGGACGACACCAACGATGAAATCGAACGGCGCGTGCAGGTGCGAATCCAGCGGCAACACATCCTCACCCGATCGCGCTCACAAACCAAGGCGACCGTCATCTTGCATGAAAATGTCCTCCGGACAATGGTTGGCAACCGGGCGCTCATGGCAGCGCAGTGCCGCCATATCGCGGACATGAGCACCCGCGACAACATAGAGATCCGCATCTTGCCGTTCCATGCCGGTATCCCGCTCGGTGCCGCCACGCCACCATTCACCATCATGGACTTCGACCGTGACACGCGCAGCAAGCAAGTGGTGGTCGAACCGTCTCAGGTCTATTGCGAGGGTTACGCGGGTAGCGTCTATCTTGAGGGCAGGGCGGAACTGCTGACGTTTCGCAAGGCGTTCCGCAAGCTCCACCAGGCGAGCTTGGACCCCCGTCCGAGCCGCGACATGTTGAGAGAGATAGCAGCTAGGAGACACGAGAGTGAACGTTGACCTAACCGGCGCTCGGTGGTTCAAGGCGAGCCGCAGCCAGGGAGGGGCCGACTGTGTAGAGGTTGCGTTCCTCGCAGAAGGACATGTCGGCATCCGAGACTCCAAAAACCCGACCGGCCCCTCGCTCGTCTTCACGCCCAGCGAGTGGGACGCCTTCGCGGTTGGCGTGAACGACGGCAAGTTCAACCGGGCGTAGGCCGAGGTACTGGATTGGCCCCCAACGTTTTCCGGGGCCGTCTGCATGCCCGGAGTGTCCATCCTGCGAGGAGTGACAGTGAACGTTGATGTCGACCCAGCCGATGCGCACTGGTTCAAGTCCCGACGCAGCGAAGCTGGAAAGGACTGTGTCGAGGTCGCCTTCCTCGACGGCGGCCTTGTCGGAATGCGGGACTCGAAGAACCCGACCGGTCCGGCGCTGGTATTCACTCCAACCGAGTGGCACGCCTTCACCGCAGGTGTGAGCGACGGCGAGTTCGACTGGGCATAGGTTGAGGTAGTAAAGCGGCCCCCAGAGTCCAAGCTTTGGCTGGGGGCCGTTTTGCGTGTCCGCCTACCGCGGATCCGGACTACTTGTTGAGGAAAATGCCTGCGATATCGGCTTTTTTGATCGGGGTGTCCTGATTGACCTGCGCACCGCACAGCAAATCCACCTGAATCATCGTGGCATCTACCGCCGTGCCCGCGGGCTCGTGATCATCGTTGGTCTGCTGCTTGATGAACTTGGTGATCGTCGTGCGCTTGGTGTCCTGATCCTGTTTGACGTAATCCCGGCAGGTGGTGTCGCCACCCTGATTGAGCGCCCGCTCGATATCGGAGCAACCGGCCAGCAGTGCCGCGATCGCCGCGACCCCGAGTCCGGTCCGTAAGAGCGTGGCGTTCATAGAGATCCTCCTGGCGCTTCGGCGGGCGACCATGCCCGCGACGACGCCAACAGCCTAGGGCACTGGACGGTTACGGTCGGAACGTGCACAGCGGCACATTCATCTCCGCGGGCGTCAGCGAACCATGGTGGCCGATCAGCATGGATTCCAGCGGTTCGGCGCCTGTGCGTACGACGCCGCGCAGACCACGGGCCGCGACCACGAGATCGCCGATGCGCTCGGCGATATGCGGTGCCACGATGGGGCCGAACCAGCCGCGGTCGATCGCCTCGGCGCGGGAGATCACATCGAAGTCGGTGCCGAGGTGTTCCTGCCAGGTCGCCGCCACATCGGCGGTCGCGCCGTCGACGGTGAACACGTGGCGGGCGCGCGGCTCGCCGCCGAGTAGGCGTACACCCTCGCCCAGTAGCTCGGTCTTGTCGAAGTCGACGCGGTCGGTGAGTTCCACCATGCCGTGGTCGGCGGTGACGACGAGCGCGGCATCGGGTGGCAGATGTTCGGCGATGGTGGCGGCCAGCCGGTCGACGTGCGCGAGCTCCAAAAGCCAAGCGTCCGAGGATGGTCCGCGCACGTGACCGGTCGTGTCGAGGTTGCCGTGGTAGGCGTAGACCAGCGAGCGCGGGCCCGCGCGTAGTGCGGTGGCGACGCCGTCGATGAAATCGCCGACGGAAACATAGGGCCGGAATTCGCAGCCGCGCAGCACCGCCCTGGTCAGCCCAGAACCCGCCTGTAGGCGCGGCGCGACCTGGGCCACCGCGACACCGTCGGCGGCGGCGCGCTCGAAAACCGTGGCGGTGGGCTGGAATTGCTCCGGCACCAGATCCCGCAGTAGGTCGATCTTCGGTCCCGCGCCGTGCAGCCGCCAAGTCAGCGCATTCACCAACCGGTCGTAGCCGGGCACGTGTATCAGGTATCCGGTGAACCCGTGTTCGCCGGGCGGGACACCGACGCCCAGTGAGCTCAGACTGACCGTAGTGGTGCTCGGGAAGCCCGCCGTCAGCGTGCGCCGCGCCAGCGCCGATAGGAACGGCGCCGCATCGGAATTCGCGGCGAGTGCTTCCGCGCCGAGACCGTCGATCAGCAGCACACAGATCCGGTCGGCGGCGAACTCGAGGCCGAGCCGGTCGACCTCGCCGGGCACGCCGAACCCGGCGAGGAGAGAGGGGAACAGATCAGCCAGGGAGCCCGTGCCGTACTGAGGCGTGATGAACACGAACTCGAGCGTAGTCAGGCCTGCCCGGTCTCGAATCGACTGATTTTGCCGTCGCGGATGATGAAGCGCCACGCGGTGCGTATCGAACCCCAGCGGGAATTCGTGTAGTCGGCAACCAGTTCGGTGCCGTTGTCGCCGATCGATTCGACATTCATGCGCCCATTGCTGCCGAAGATCTCGGAGTCGGTCCACTGGACGAGGTTGCGCTCCACACCGTCATCGGACATGGTCGCGTCGTCGGTGAGGAGGGCGTAGAAGCGGTCCTGATCGCTGTCGTTGAGCGCGGTGACGAATTCCTGGACCGTGGGATCGAGCTGCTGTGTCATCGGAACATCCCTCTCGAAGAGTGCGGGTGCATCGAACAGCAAATGTTCGGCTTCACTCTAGTGGCGGCTGCGCTCGCGCGGGTGTCACGCGCCGGGGCCGACCAGCGCGGTGAAGGTGCGCATGATGTCCTCGACCAGCGTGGGCGCGGTGGTGCCGAGTTGGATGCTGCGCTTTTCGAGCTGGCCGTCCAGCCATAGCGAGGCCATGCCGTGCGCCAGGCTCCACCACATGACGGCCAGGGTGTCGGCTTTATCGGCGGGCAGCAATCCTGCGGCGACGGCTTCGGCGATGGTGTCGGCGAGGACATCGAAGGCCGCGTCGCCCGCGGCCGCCGCATCCGGATGCTTATCGGGTTGCGAGAGTTCCGGGCGGAACATGAGACGGAAGTAGCCGGGATTTTCCTGGGAGAACCGCACATAGGTCTCGGCCAGTGCGGTCAACGCTTGCAGCGGCGTGTCGTCGGCGGCGCGCGCGTCGGCCAAGTCGCTCCCGAGCTGTCGGAATCCCTGGGTCGACAGGGCGGCGAGCAGGGCCGAGCGATCAGCGAAATGGTGGTATGGCGCGCCGGT
Organism: Nocardia pseudovaccinii NBRC 100343; assembly: GCF_001613225.1. GTDB lineage: Bacteria > Actinomycetota > Actinomycetes > Mycobacteriales > Mycobacteriaceae > Nocardia > Nocardia pseudovaccinii. The sequence continues at coordinate 11,282 of NZ_BDBY01000422.1, read as the reverse complement.
GCTCACGCCCGCCTCGCGGGCCACCCGTCGCAGGCTCACCGCGCCGAGACCCTCGGTCTCGATCAGCCGCAGGCAGGCGGCGAGGAGCGTGTCGCGCAGCGCGCCGTGGTGGTAACTGGTCCGCGTCACCAATCGAGCGTATTCGACGCCTGCTGGACAGCCTAACTATGCAGTGCTTAGATGATCTGAGCGGCGCTCAGATGGGCTGGCCGCATTCCCTCCTTCGAAGCGGGTAAGCATATGAGCTCACGGGTACTCGTCACCGGCGCAACAGGATTCGTCGCCGGACACGTCATCGCCGAACTGCTCGAGCACGGATATGCCGTGCGCGGCACGGTTCGCGACCTCGGAAAAGTGGATAAACGCGCACATCTGGCAGCACTTGCGGATCGGCTCGGCGGCCAGTTGGAGTTCGTCGCGGCCGATCTCGACGATGATGCGGGGTGGGCGACGGCCGTGTCGGGCTGCACCTCCGTGCTGCACGTGGCATCACCGTTTCCGGCAACGCCACCGGACGACGAACAGGAATTGATCGATACCGCGGTCGACGGGACATTGCGGGTTTTGCGAGCGTGTGCCGACGGCGGCATCCAGCGGGTCGCGCTTACCTCCTCGATCGCCGCGATCACCTACGGTCACGAGACCGATGCGATGCGCACCGAGGCCGATTGGTCGGTGGTCGAACGCAGTGCGGCCTATCAGAAGAGCAAGACGCTCGCCGAACGGGCGGCATGGGATTTCGCCGCGAAGTCGGATCTCGAGCTGGTGGTGGTGAATCCCGGAATGGTGTTGGGGCCGTTGCAATCCGCGGCGACGAGCACATCGCACGAACCGGTGCGCCGACTCCTCGCCCGTGATGCGCCGGGTTCACCGCGAGTGGGGTGGGCGGTGGTGGATGTCCGGGATCTCGCGGTGGCGCATCGGCTGGCGCTGGAGACTCCCGGAGCGGTCGGGAATCGGTATATCTGTGCGGGCGAACATGTCTGGATGGCGGATATGGGCCGGACCTTGGCCGAGGAGTTCGGGCCGCGTGGATACCGGGTACCGACACGGGTGATCCCGAATATTCTCGTGCGGACGATTGCCTTGTTCGACAAGGGGATTCGATTGACGGTGCCGACGTTGGGCCGTACCGAGCAGCTCAGCTCCGAGAAGGCGCGGCGTGAGCTCGGATGGTCGATGCGGCCGGTGCGGGAGACTGTCCTGGATACCGCGGAGAGTTTGATCGAATTCGGCGTCGTGCCACGGGCTACCGATGCGACGCCGCGTCGGACAGCGGTGAATGCGTAGGGCCGGGCCATGCTGATCGCGACACTCATCATCGGCACCATCGGGTTGGTGCGACGCTGGTTGGGCAGGCGGACACCGGAGACGAAATCCGATGCGCCGCAATGGCGAAATGCGGTGCGGCGGATCATCGAGTCGGCCAGGTTGTGGCGACCGGGTCCGGTATCGGTGGCGGTGGTGACCTTGGCCGGGACGATTTGGGTGGGACTGGCGCTCGCGCCGTGCTGATCGGTTCGGCCTGGTAGAACAGGAAGGGTGACGGCTGCGCGAGGCAAGTTCCGGTTCGGTGTCACTCTGCTCGCTCCCGCTTCGCGGGCGGAGTGGATACGAAAGTGTCGCAGGGCCGAGGAACTCGGGTACGACGTGATCGGTGTGGCCGACCATCTGGGGTTGCCCGCACCGTTTCCAGCAATGATTCTCGCGGCCGAGGCGACCGAGCGGGTTCGGCTCACCACCTTCGTATTGAATACGCCGTTCTACAACGCGGCGCTCTTGGCACGCGAGGCCGCGACGGCCGATCAACTCACCGATGGACGCGTGGAGTTGGGACTCGGCGCCGGATACGTCCGGGAGGAATTCGAAACGGCCGGAATCACTTTCGAGAGCGCGGGCAAGCGGGTCGAGCAGTTGGCGGCAACCGCGGCGACATTGCGGCGGTTGTTCGCCGATCCCGAGTATCAGCCCCGGCCCGCGCAGTCCCCGGGTCCGCCGCTGGTCATCGCCGGTTGGGGCGATCGGCTGCTGCGGGTCGCGGCCGAATATGCCGATATCGTCGCGCTGCCCGGTGCCGCTCCGGCGTACAACGGTGGACCGTTGCAGTTCGTCGGACCCGCCGCCACCGATGCGCGGATGGTGTACCTGCGGGAGTTGCTCGGGTCACGGGCCGAGGATGTCGAGCTGAATATCCTGCTGCAGCGCGTAATTCCACCGGAGGAACGGTCGGCCGCATTGGATCTGTATGGGCCGCATCTGCCCACCGATGTCGCCGACCGGCCAGAGGAGTTGCCCGCATTGCTGATCGGCACGCCGAAGGAAATGGCGCGGCAGTTGGAAGAGCGCAGGGAACGGTTCGGATTCAGCTACGTCTCGGTGCTCGAGAGCAGCATGGAGCCGATGGGCGCGGTCATCGAACTGCTGCGCTGAATGCGGGACACGCCACGGCAGGTCAGTCAGCGACATTGTGCGCGGCCAGCCAGTCGGCCGCGCGCTTACGGGAGGCCCTGCTCAGCCAAGCGTCCTGGATGACCTCGGCCAATTCCTGCTTGCCGAGTTCACCGATGTGGCTGCCGCGCACCAGGACCGACAGATGTCCGTCGAAATGCGGGGTGGTGAAGAACGGCGAATCCGGATCCTGCACCAGCGCGAGTTTGTCCGACTCCGAGGGCACCCAGATCACGATCACATCGGTATAGCGCTCACCGGTGTCCGGGTCGAACGCGTCGGGTCGCGGATTGCGGAAGAAGACGAAGGACTTGCCGCCGACCTGGTACACCGCATTGCCGTGCGGACCGTCCACCCGATTGACGAACGGCATGCCGGTGGCCAGTTCGTGCACGTCGGCCACCTTGGCTCGTCGCGAAACTCTCGCCATATCAGCAGCGTAGACCGTGATCGCAGATCGGAGTTGAATCTTCAATGGAGGACGGTCGGTTTGCCATCGAACCCTCGACTCGAGCTAATGCGTACGCCATCATGAGATAGCGAATGTGAGCTCACACTGACGATGGGGTTATCGAGGTGGCACAATTCCGCACCCTCACCCAACAACGGGCCGCACTGGAAAAAGAATGGGCGCGTTGGGCGACGGCTCCGAGCAGCACTCTCGGCATACCCGCGGGTTCGACCTCGCTACGCAACGAGGTCGCCGAGTCCTGGCAGCGGTCGCTGACGACCGTCGATCCGAGTTGTACCGAGGCGCCCGGCCTGGACAACATCCGCGATCGCTGGACCGAATCGGCACTGCGCCAACCGATTACCGAGCTGGCCGGTGATCTGCGCGATATCTCCGAGGACTCCGGCTATCTCGCGGTCGTCACCGATTCCTCAGGCACTATCCTCTGGTCCTGCGGCGATCGCACGTTGCGCCGCCAAGCCGAGGCAGTGAACTTCGCGCCCGGCGGCTGCTGGGACGAAAGCCATATGGGCACCAACGGATTGTCGCTCGCCCTGCACAGCGACCGCCCGACCACCGTGTTCTCCGCCGAACATCTGGTCGCCGCGCTGCACGGCTGGGTCTGCTATTCCGCGCCGATCCACGCACCCGACGGCCGCCAGGTCGGTGTGCTCGATCTGTCCAGTTCCTGGGAGCGTTCGCATCCGATGGTGCTGACCTCGGTCCGCGCGCTGGTCACCGCGGTCGAGACGATGTTGCGGGCGGCGGCACCGACACCGGCGCGCGGTGTGCGGCTCGAATGTCTGGGCGGCGCACGGCTGGTCCGCGACGGCAGGCCGGTGCCATTGCCGCCGCGTCATCTGGAAATCCTGGCGCTGCTCGCGCTGGAGCCCGACGGGTTCACTCCGGAACAACTGCAAGCCGCGGTCTACGGCGACCGTCCGGTCTCTTCCAGCACGCTCAAGGCGGATGTTTCGCATCTGAGGCGCACGACCGGTGGTGAGATCAGCAACCGCCGCTACATGCTCACCGGCCCGGTCTCCTGCGATGCGGTCGATCTGCTCGCCGCGATCCAGGCGGGCGACACCACCTCGGCGGTCTGGCTCTATCGTGGACCGCTGCTGCCCGGTTCGGACACCCCTGGTGTGCTGCAGTGGCGCAACCATCTCGATGTCGGGGTGCGCGCGGCGGTGCTGGCGAGCGACCGCGCCGAGCACGCCGTGGCCTTCGGCGAGCGCTCCCCCGGCGATATCGAGGTGCACGAGCACGCGCTGCGGTTGCTGCCCGCCGACGATATGCGCCGGGCGGTGGTCGTCGCTCGCTTGTACACCGCCCTGCGCTCCTGAGTCACCCCTGTCACAACGGCACCAACCTCGCACCAACCTTCTCCGGACATAGTGGCCCGGCAGGCCAGATTCGCGAGGAGCGCCCACAGATGATCTACGCCAAACCGGGGTCCGCCACCGGCATCGTCACCTACGCCAGTCGTTACGACAACTTCATCGGTGGTGACTGGGCGGCTCCGATCGAGGGCAGGTACTTCGAGAATCCATCGCCGGTCGACGGCGAAACCTTCTGCTCGGTGGCGCGCTCCTGCGCGGCCGATATCGATATGGCCCTGGAAGCCGCGCACCTCGCCGCCGGGAAATGGGCCGCCACCTCGCCCGCCGAGCGCGCGAATATCCTCAACAAGATCGCCGACCGGATCGAGCACAGCCTCGAACCCCTCGCCATCGCCGAAATCGATGTCGATACCATCGCCTACCACTTCCATGAACCGCTCGGGGTGGTCGGTCAGATCATCCCGTGGAACTTCCCGATTCTGATGTCCGCGTGGAAGCTGGCCCCGGCCCTGGCGGCGGGCAACTGCGTGGTGCTCAAACCCGCCGAGCAGACCCCGGCATCGATTCTGCTGGTGATCGAGCTCATCGCCGATCTCCTGCCGCCCGGAGTTCTCAACGTGGTCAACGGTTTCGGTGTCGAGGCGGGTAAGCCGCTGGCGGCGAGTCCGCGCGTGGCCAAGGTCGCCTTCACCGGTGAGACCACCACCGGACGGCTCATCATGCAGTACGCGAGCGAGAACATCATCCCGGTCAGTTTGGAGTTGGGCGGTAAGAGCCCCAACGTCTTCCTGCCCGATGTCATGGCCGCCGACGACGAATTCCTGGACAAGGCCGTCGAGGGTTTTGTGATGTTCGCGCTCAACCAGGGCGAGGTGTGCACGTGTCCCTCGCGCGCACTGATCCATTCGTCGATCTACGACGAATTCCTGGCCCGCTGCATCGAGCGGACCAAAGCCATCAGGGGCGGTAATCCGCTCGACGACACCACCATGATCGGAGCCCAAGCCAGTAACGACCAATTCGAAAAGATCCTGTCCTATATCGACATCGGCAGGCGGGAAGGCGCCCGCGTGCTCACCGGTGGGGAAGCACGCAAGGTGGACGGACTGCCGGGTGGCTACTACATCCAGCCGACGATTTTCGAGGGCACCAATACGATGCGGATCTTCCAGGAGGAGATCTTCGGCCCGGTGGTGGCGGTAACCAGGTTCGACACCGTCGAAGAGGCGACCATGATCGCCAACGACACCCTCTACGGCCTCGGCGCCGGGGTGTGGACCAGGGATATCACCACGGCTTACCGGATGGGCCGAGCAATCAAGGCAGGGCGAGTATGGACCAACTGTTTCCACGCGTACCCCGCACACGCCGCCTTCGGCGGGTACAAAAAGTCGGGCATCGGCCGGGAAAACCACAAAATGATGCTCGAGCACTACCAGCAGACCAAGAATCTGCTGGTCAGTTATTCACCGACGAAACTCGGATTCTTCTGATGCATGGCAGAGTAGCCCGCGTCGCGATCACCGAGCGGGCACGAGAAGTGTTGCGCCGGTTGATAGAACAGCACGGACCGGTGCTGTTCCACCAATCCGGCGGCTGCTGCGACGGCAGTTCACCGATGTGTTTCGGGGTGCGTGAATTCCGGGTCGGCGGCGCGGATGTGCTGCTGGGCCGCCTGCCCTGGCATACCGAGTTCTGGATCAGCGGTGATCAATTCGAACTGTGGAAGCACACCCATCTCACCGTGGATGTGGTGACCGGGCGCGGCAGCGGATTCTCGCTGGAGGCGCCCGAGGGCGTGCGGTTCATCATCAGATCGCGACTGCTGACCGATGAGGAGACGGCGGTATTGGCTGCGGGACCACCACCGCGGACGGGAGCCGATCGGATGAGTTGACTGCCGAAAAGGCAGTCGCCGGTACCTGATTCACGCCCGCGGGTGCGTCCGCGGGCGGCCAACGGGTGATCGGCCCGGGGTCCGCAGCCCTGGGCCGACACCACGAAGCCCCGCCGTCCCGCTGCAGACCGGGACGGCGGGGTCGGTGTCTTATCGGCCCGGCAGGAAACGGAAGGCGCGGGTGAGCGTCATCAGCAGCCGCTGCCATTTGTCCTGCGAAATCACCGGCGGCGCATCGAGATTCATGAATCGCGTGACGACAACGGTCTGCGGTTCGGTGAACTTCAGCAGCCCGTCCGGGCCGTGCCTGCGCCCGACACCGGAGATGCCCATACCGCCCATCGGGGCGGCGGTGGTGCCCCAGGCCGGGGCGTAACCCTCGTCGACGCAGACGGTGCCCGCGTGCAGTCGCTCGGCGATCCGCTCCCCCGCGTCCTTGCTCGCCGCCCAGACGCTCGCGTTCAGCCCGTATTCGGTGTCGTTGGCCAGCCCGATCGCCTCCTCGACACTATCGACCGGGTAGATCGAGACAAGCGGGCCAAAGGTTTCGTTGCGGCCGCATTCCATCTCGTCGGTGACATCGGCGAGCACGGTGGGTTCGAAGAACAGCGGTCCCAGATCCGGGCGCGCCTTGCCGCCCGCGAGCACCTGGGCGCCCTTGGAGGTCGCGTCGGCGACGTGCTTGGAGACGGTCTCCAATTGCGCCTCGGAGATGAGGCTGCCGATATCGGCCGAATAGTCATAGGCCGCACCGAGTTTCGCGGCCTGCACGGCGGCGACGAACTTCTCGGTGAACTCCGCGGCGACCGCCTTCTCCACATACAGCCGTTCGATCGAAATACACAGCTGACCGGCATTGGAGAAGCAGGCGCGCACCGCTGCCTTGGCGGCCTTGTCGAGCTTCGCGCCGCGGGTGACGATCATCGGATTCTTGCCGCCGAGTTCGGCGGAGAAGCCGATGAGCCTGCGCCCGCACTGTTCGGCCAGGGTGCGCCCCGTCGCGGAGGAGCCGGTGAACATCAGGTAGTCGCAGTTGTCCACGATGGCGGTACCGACCACGGTGCCTGGTCCGGGGACGACGGCGAGCAGGTCGCGGGGCAGTCCGGCCTGGTAGAGCAGTTCGGCGCTGGCCAGTGCGGAGAACGGGGTCTGGCTATCGGGTTTGACGATCACCGCATTGCCCGCGAGCAGCGCAGGGATCGAATCGCCGATGGAGAGCAGCATCGGATAGTTCCACGGCGCTACCACACCGACGACGCCCTTGGGATGGTGGCGCACGGTCGCCCGGTTGAGCACCGGGAAGGCGCCGGGCACGCGGTGCGCGTCGAGCAGATCGGGTGCGACCCTGGCGAAATAGCGGGCCGCGAACATCAGGCCCATGATCTCCTCCTGGGCGGCCCAGCGCGCTTTGCCGGTTTCGGCCTGGATCACGTCCATCAGGAATTCGCGCTGTTCGACGACCAATTCGCGGTATCGCTCGAGTACCGCGGCACGGTCCTCGGCCGAGCGCACGGCCCATCGGGCCTGCGCGGACCTGGCCTTGTCGAGTGCGGCGGCCACGTCATCGGCGGTGCCCACGGGTACGCTGCCGAGTGCGGTGCCGGTGAAGGTTTCGGCGATGGTTTTGCGCGCACGGGCGGCGGGATCAGCGATCGCGGCAAGCGCACTCAGGCGGTCGAAGACTTCGGCATTCGGCGCGGGCATCGGTGCCTCCTACTTGTGAGTAACCCCGGGATACACACAACATACGCCGCCTGCGGTAGCCATAGCAGCCACTACCCGGGTTTGGCGGATGACAATGCCTTTTCGGCCAAAACTGTCACGTTCGCGAAAGCTGATTTGTCTCATGTGCACTTGAACCCGATCGAGGGAGGAATCATGAATATCGCGCTGTGGATCGGACAGATCGTGCTGGCCGTCGTGTTCACCGCATCCGGGATCGCGAAAGCCACACAATCCAAGGAGAAGTTGGTCGAGATGGGCCAGACGGGTGTCGCGGTGTTCCCGAAGCCGGTGGTGCGCTTGACCGCCTACGCCGAATTGCTCGGTGCCATCGGCATTATCGTGCCGTGGTGGACCGGGATCGCACCGGTGCTCACCCCATTGGCGGCAGTCGGTTTCGCCGTGGTGATGATCGGCGCGATCAGCTCGCACATCCGTCTGCGCGAGCCGCGCAATATCGCGATCACCACGACGATCCTGATCATTGCCGTACTGGTCGCCATCGGCCGTTTCGCGGGCTTGTGACCGCGGTGGTACACCCCGCACCGGCCCCCGGATCTGCCGGTCCAGTCCGGTATACCGCGTCACTTACCGTTCGAGCTTTGAACGAGTGCAAGCTGGCCAGGCACGGGGTTTGGTCGGCGTCGAACCATTCGAAGGTGCTGACCGGCTGGAATCCCAGGCGGGTCACGAGTCTGAGCGAGCGTTTGTTGACAGCCGCCGTGGCTTCTTGGAATGACGCGGCTCGGCGTTCATCGTCGCCGTCTATTACTTCGACGGGGCACCGGTCTCCACCGTCGACGAAGTCCGCGCCGCCCTGGACCTCTACGACCACGTTCCGGTACGCCCGAAACCGCGAGTGCTGCAAGAACACCCGGCTGACGCGGGTTCAGCATCGCATCGAACGACCAGCGCAACAGCGACAGGTATGTCAACTCGAGTCCCGCTCAGCGGGACGTGAGCAACGAAATGGTCACAACGGGTTTAGATTATGGCGATGTTCAGAGCGAGGCTCGGGGTCCGAACGCGGATTCTGGCGATCGCGCTCGTGCCGAGCCTGACTCTGCTCGTGGTCGGCGTGGGCGCGGCGGGATATCTGGTTGCCGAGGGAAATAAAGCCAAGGACTGGGCGTCACAGAATCAGCAGGCGATACCCTCGACCCGCGAATTGCTAGAAGCGGTCCAGGGCGAACGTCAGCTTACGGTGGCCGCGCTGACCGGCGACGATACGGCCACCCCCGCGCTGGGTGTGGCCCGGATGCGCCTCGACGGCGCGCTGAAGGGCCTGATCGATGCCTCCGCCGGACTACGGGCGGTGGACGATTCGAAGATCGGCGACAACGCCGCGAACTTCATGACGCTGTCGACGTCGATGAGCCAGGTCCGCACGCTCACCGATGCCGGGACGCTCCCGGTCGCCGACGCCTACAACTTCTACAACCGACTGCTCGACATCATCACCTTCGGCACCGAGCTCGCCGAACAGTCCGCGCCGGATGCCGAGATCGGTGTGCATATCGCCGACGGTATGCGGATCTTTCTGGTGGCCGAAGCGATGTCGCGCAGCACCGCACTCGCGGGCATGATCGCCAATGCGAACGGGCCGACCCCCATTCCGGTGGAGGAGTTCCTGCGCCAGATCGGCTTCTATCACGCCGAGGCCGCCAATCTGGCCGGGGAACTGGATCCGAAGCAGCAGGAGAGCCTGCACACGCTGATGGCGAGCCAGGCCTGGCAGCAGCTCAGCGCCATGGAAAACGCACTGGCCCAACGCACTACGACGGCGACGAGCACCACCTCCGGCTCGTCGAGTTCATCCAGTTCGTCCAGCTCGTCGAGCAGCAGCACCAAACAGCCGACGCCGCCTGCCCTGCCGTTGAGCACCCAGGAGTGGCACAGCGCGGCCACCGAGGTGAACCGCGGGCTGATCGATGTGTGGATCGCCCAGAACAAGTACTCACAGAAGTTGGCCGAGGACAAGGCCGCCGATGCCACCGCGCGATCCGCATGGGCAGGCGGCGGCGTCGTCGTGGTCAGCCTGCTGGCGTTCTTGATCGCGATCGTGCTGGCCAACCGAGTCATCAACCGGCTCAAGCGGCTTCGCGGTGAGACCCTCGCCCTTGCCGACGAGCGGCTGCCCGAGCTGATGCGCCGACTCGGCGAGGGTGAGCTCATCGATCCGGAGGCCGAATCCGCGGAACTGGATTACGGTGACGATGAGATCGGCCAGGTGGCAAAGGCATTCCAGCACGCGCACGCCGCGGCCGTGGCGGGCGCGGTGACCGAAGCCCGCACCCGTGAGGGTGTGAAGGCGGTCTTCCTGAATATCGCGCACCGCAGCCAGATCGTGGTGCACCGGCAGTTGGAAATTCTCGACAAGGCCGAGGACAGGCAGGAGGATCCAGCCCTGCTGGACACCCTGTTCCGGCTCGATCACCTCGCCACCCGCGAACGCCGCAATGCCGAGAATCTGATCATTCTCGGTGGTGGTCAGCCGGGTCGGCAGTGGCGCAACCCGGTGCCGTTGATCGATCTGGTGCGCAGTGCGGTCGGTGAAACTCTGGACTATGCCAGGGTGCGCGTGTCGCGATTGCCCGAAACCCATGTGCTCGGCACCGTCGTGGCCGACCTGATCCACCTGCTCGCCGAGCTGGTGGACAATGCGACCTCGTTCTCGCCGCCGCAGTCGCGGGTGGAGGTGAGCGGCAATGTGGTCGGCAAGGGCGTGGTCACCGAGATCAGCGATCAGGGCATGGGCATGACCGAGTCCGAGATCGCCCGGGTCAACGAGATGTTGCGAAATCCACCGGATTTCGGTGTCGCGGCGTTGTCCTCGGACTCCCGGCTCGGACTGTTCGTGGTCGCGCAGCTGGCCGCACGGCACGGGGTTTCGATTCGGCTCTCGGAGTCCGATTACGGCGGCATCCGCGCCATCGTGCTCATCCCGTCGGCCCTGCTGGCCAATGAAGCACCCGCTCTGACAACGGATTCCGAACCGCTGGAGTCGGCGCGCAGGCGACGGCATCCGGTCCCCTTCGTCGACTCCACCCCCTACGGTGGCGCGGAAACCGAGTCCGCGGTGCTCACCGCGCCGCCGGTGGCGCCACCCGCCATCGAGGCACCGGCGCCGCGCCCCTCGTTCGAGGCGCCGCAGCCGACCGCCGCGGATACCAGGCCCGCGCTGCCGCGCCGGAACCGGCAGGCCAGCATCGCACCGCAATTGGCGCAGCCGACCCCGGCCGAGCCCGAAGCGGAGCAGCCGCCGGAGCGGGAGCGCTCGGCGGAGCAGGCGCGAGACCTCATGTCCGCCATCGAGAACGGGACCAGGCAGGGCCGCCGCGCTGTTCCCGATTCCGTGCTGCCCGAAGTGGCGGCCGCCGAGCAGTTCGGCACCTATCAGGGACCGAGCGGTAAACACTCC
>NZ_BDBY01000421.1 GCF_001613225.1 Nocardia pseudovaccinii NBRC 100343 | reverse complement strand
GCGGGCGCGGGCGCGGGCGGCGTCGGCAGCGGGATCAGGAGCAGCAGCAGTGGCGAGGCAGAGCCGACCGCCGCGGAACCGACGGCGGCAGAACCCACAGCGGCAGAACCGGTTGCGGCCGAACCCACACCCGCGGAACCGATACCCGCCGAACCGACCGCGGCCGAACCCGTACCCGCCAGTGCGGATCCGGTGCCGACGCCAGCGGAACCGACTGCGGCAGAACCGGTACCGAGAATGGTGGCAACACCGGCCGAGCCGGTGCCGATGATCGCGCCGACGCCCGCGGAGCCGGTGCCGATGATGGTGCCCACGCCTACCGAGCCACCGCCGAGTAGTGCGCCGAGCAGACCCGTCGCGGCTGAACCGGCTGCGGCTGAACCGGCGGCCGAACCGAGACCGGCGGGGGTCACCCCGGCCGCGGCGTCGGTCGGATCGATCGGCGAACTGACACTCGACTGGCCCGGAATCGTCAGCGGCATCCAGACATCGCCGTTCGAATCCGGCGTCGGATTATTCGGGTCCGCGCACTGCGCACAGGCGCGGCCGGGCTGCGCTTCGGCCGAAACGCCGCCGAATAGCGCAAAACCGGCGACGATCGCAAGTACTGCGACCACACGCGACGTGCGACCAACGGCCATGCGCCAGCCTTCCCCTCATCCGAAATAGCGCAGATCTATTGCCCGGTCGCAACACTTCAGTTCCGGGACTTCAACGAACGGGAGCCCATAGTAAACCCCAGCCCAAATCCGCGCAGTGGCTCGGGCCACGGCGGGTATTCGACACGCCCGACCGGCCACACGCCGGTTCTCGGTCGACCGCCCAGACCATGCCATCGGGAGTTCGGCTGTAATCCCGAACACATTTCCGCATCGATCCCCTACGCGCGCTGGACTAAACGGGCAGACCAGCACGTATGTCGATGCCGCGCAGCGGCGAATCGGACGTGCCCACAGTGGAACCCGGGTCGGTCCGTTCGCCCGGCGACGAACACGCCGCGGACCGCATCCGCGCACCCCTACGGCCAGAACACGAATCGAGGGACGCGCCGACACGACTCCACCGAACCGGAGAGATAAATAGTACGGCTGTACCGATCTGTGTCGGGCGAAGCAACCGTCCAGCTTTCGGTGCTGCCGGAACTATTCGGCGCTCAGGCGCCGTACACCGCCTCCGGCGGAACAGACTTGGCGATCAGGTCGGCGACGACCGGGCCGAGTTCGGCGGGATTCCAGCGAGCGCCGCGGTCCACGGCGGTGCCGTGCCGCCAGCCATCGGCGAGTGCGACCTTGCCGCCCTCGACCTCGAACATCCGGCCGGTGACAGCCGCGGATTGCGCACTGCCGAGCCAGACCACGATCGGCGAGACATTCTCGGGAGCCATCGTGTCGAAGCCGTCCTCGGGTGCGGTCATCATCTCGGCGAAGACGGTTTCGGTCATGCGCGTGCGGGCCGAAGGGGCGATGGCATTGACGGTCACGCCGTAGCGCGCGAATTCGGCCGAAGCGGTGAGGGTCAGGCCCGCGATACCCGCCTTGGCGGCACCGTAATTGCTCTGGCCGACACTGCCCTGCAGGCCCGCGCCGGAGCTGGTGTTGATGATGCGGGCATCGACCGGGCGCCCCGCCTTGGACTCACCGCGCCAGTACTCGATCGCATGGCGCATGGTCGCGAAGTGGCCCTTGAGATGGACCCGGACCACCGCATCCCACTCGTCCTCGCCCAGGTTCACCAGCATGCGGTCGCGCACGAAACCGGCATTGTTGACCAGCACATCCAGGCCGCCGAAGGTGTCGACGGCCTGGCGGATGAGATTGCGGGCGCCGTCCCAGTCCGCGACGTCGTCACCATTGGCCACGGCCTCGCCGCCGAGTGCCTTGATCTCGGCGACGACCTGTTCGGCGGGCGTCTCACCGGTCGCCGCGCCGTTCAGCGCGGAGCCGAGATCATTGACGACCACACGGGCCCCGGCGGCGGCGAAGGCGAGCGCGTGCGCCCGGCCGATACCGCGGCCGGCGCCGGTGACGATGACAATGCGCCCCGCGCAGATCTGCTCGGTGTCCATACCTGTTGTGTCCTCTTCGTTTTCAGGTTCGATTGTTCAGGCCTCAGCGGTCTGCTCGCCGACTTTCGCATTCGACGCCGCGAGGAATGCCGGACGCTCACCGCCGCCGTGCACCAGCAGCGTCGCGCCGCTGACGAAGGCGGCCAGGGATGAGGTCAGGAAGGCGGCGCAGCGGCCGATGTCCTCGGGGCGGGCCATCCGACCGAGCGGGATGGTCGCGCCGACGGCGTCGATACCGTCTTGATCGCCGTAGTGCAGTTCGCTCAGTTCGGTGACGACCGGGCCCACGACCAGCGAATTCACCCGGACTTTCGGCGCCCATTCGACGGCGAGCGAGGAGGTCAGGCTGTCGACGCCCGCCTTGGCCGCGCCATAGGCGGCGGTCCCCGGCGACGGCCGGTGCCCGCTCACACTGGACACCATCACAATGGAGCCGCCGCCCGGCTGCTGCTGCATCACCACATTGGCGGCCTGCGAGACCAACAGGGGCGCGAGCAGATTCAGCTCGACGATCTTGCTGTGGAAGTTCTTGCTGGCATCGGCGGCGAGGGCGAACGGGGCGCCGCCCGCATTGTTGACCAGGTGATCGAGGCGGCCGTGCCGCGCGACGATCGCGTCGACCAACCCCTGCACGGCGTCGGCATCGCGCACATCACAGGGCAGGTATTCGATCTCCCGGCCTTCGTGTTCCACCAGCTCTTCACCGGGTCGTCGAGCGCAGGCCACGACGGTCGCTCCGGCAGCCAGGAAAGCCCTGCTGACGCCCGCGCCCACCCCGCGCACACCGCCGGTGACCAGGACGACGTTGCCGGTGAGGTCTATTTCGAGTGCCACCGTGCTAACCTACCAAGCAACTGCTTGCTTTGCCACCTCGTACACACGATGGGACTTGCGATGGGGATCAACCGTCACTCCGAATCAACCGGCATCACCGTGGTCACGGTCGACTATCCGCCGGTCAACGCCATACCGTCCGACGGCTGGTTCACGCTGGCGGATGAGATCCGCGCGGCCGGTCGCGATCCGGAAACCAAAGTGGTGGTGTTGCGCGCCGAGAACCGCGGCTTCAATGCCGGTGTCGATATCAAGGAGATGCAGCGCACCCCCGGCCATCAGGCGCTGATCGACGCGAATCACGGCTGTTTCGAGGCGTTCGCGGCCGTCTACGACTGCCCGGTGCCGGTGATCGCGGCGGTGCAGGGCTTCTGCCTCGGCGGCGGCATCGGTCTGGTCGGCAATGCCGATGTCGTAATCGCTTCGGATGACGCGACTTTCGGGCTGCCCGAGGTCGACCGCGGTGCGCTCGGTGCGGCCACGCATCTGTCCCGGCTGGTGCCGCAGCATCTGATGCGCGCGCTGTTCTATACCGCGAGCACCATCACCGCACAGCAGTTGCAGCACTTCGGCTCGGTGTACCAGGTGGTGCCGCGCGCCGAACTCGATGCCGCAGCACTGGAGGTCGCCAAGAACATCGCGACCAAGGACAGCCGGGTCATCCGGGCGGCCAAGCGGGCGCTCAATGGCATCGATGTGCAGGACGTGCACCGCAGCTACCGCTACGAACAGGGCTTCACCTTCGAACTGAATCTGGCCGGTGTCGCGGATGAGATCCGTGCGCGGTTCGACGACGATCTGGCCGCGCGCAAGGAAGAGAGCAAGGAAAACTGATGCGGGACAAGCGAATGTCGCTCGACGAGGTCGTCGGCGAACTGCGCAGCGGTATGACCATCGGCATCGGCGGCTGGGGCTCGCGGCGCAAGCCGATGGCGCTGGTGCGGGCCATCCTGCGCTCGGATATCACCGATTTGACCGTGGTCAGCTACGGCGGACCAGATCTCGGTCTGCTGTGTTCGGCGGGCAAGGTGCGCAAGGCGTACTACGGCTTCGTCTCGCTGGATTCGCCGCCGTTCTACGATCCGTGGTTCGCCAAGGCGCGGACGTCCGGCGCGCTGGTGGCGCGGGAGATGGACGAGGGCATGTTGAAATGCGGGCTGGAGGCGGCGGCCGCGCGACTGCCGTTCCTGCCGATCCGCGCCGGTCTCGGATCCGATGTCGTGAATTTCTGGGAGGGCGAGCTGAAGACCGTCGCGTCACCGTATCCGGACGGCGACGGACGAACCGAGACGCTGATCGCGATGCCCGCGCTGAATCTCGATGCGGCGCTCGTGCATTTGAACATCGGCGATAAGCACGGCAATGCCGCCTACACCGGTGTCGATCCGTACTTCGACGACCTGTACTGCCTGGCCGCCGAGCGTCGCTACGTGTCGGTGGAGCAGGTGGTGGAGACCGAGGAACTGGTGAAAGCCGTTCCGCTGCAGTCGTTATTGATCAACCGGATGCTGGTCGACGGTGTAGTCGAGGCGCCCGGCGGCGCGCACTTCACCCTGGCCGCCGACAGCTACGGCCGGGACGAGAAGTTCCAGAAGCACTATGTGGAGTCGGCCAAGACGCCGGAGTCCTGGCAGCAGTTCGTCGACAAGTACCTGGCGGTCTCCGAGGACGAATATCAGGCCGCCGTTCGTGAGTTCACACAGGAGGCGTCGAAGTGACTTCAACCGAAACCGTTACGCGAGCCGAGATCTGCGCCATCGCCTGCGCCGAGATCTTCAGCGGCGCAGGGGAAATCATGGCCTCGCCGATGTCGCCGATGACGATCATCGGCGCGCGGCTGGCCAAGTTGACCACCGAACCGGATCTACTGCTCTCCGATGGTGAGGCGCTGTTCTTCGCCGACACTCCCCCGTTGGGCGGCAAAGCGCCGATCGAGGGATGGATTCCGTTCCGCAAGGTGTTCGATGTGGTGGCCTCCGGGCGGCGCCATGTGGTGATGGGGGCCAATCAGCTAGATCGGTTCGGCAATCAGAATCTGTCGGCATTCGGTCCGTTGCAGCAGCCGACCCGGCAAATGTTCGGTTCCCGCGGTGCGCCGGGCAACACCATCAATCATCCGACCAGCTACTGGGTTTCGCGGCATACGCGCCGGGTGTTCGTCGATCAGGTCGATATCGTCTCCGGCGTCGGCTATGACAAGGTCGATCCGGCCAATCCGGCGTATCGGTTCCATCACCTGCATCGGGTGGTCACCAATTTGGGCGTCTTCGATTTCGCGGGACCCGACCACACGATGCGGGCGCGCAGTCTGCATCCGGGCGTCACCGCCGACGAGGTCGCCGAGAACACCTCGTTCGAGATCGCCGGACTGGCCGAGGCGGGACAAACTCGGCTGCCGACCTCGGAAGAGCTGCGGTTGATCCGCGATGTGCTCGATCCGAGGAAGGTTCGGGAATCAGAGGTGCCGTCATGAGTTCGCTGCGGACACCGCTGACCGAATTGGTCGGCATCGAACATCCGATCGTGCAGACCGGTATGGGTTGGGTGGCCGGGCCGAGCCTGGTGTCGGCGACGGCCGAGGCGGGTGGGCTCGGGATTCTGGCCTCGGCAACCATGACATTCGCCGAATTGGAAGCCGCGATCGCGAAGACCAAGGCGCATACCGGCAAGCCGTTCGGCGTGAATATCCGCGCCGACGCCACGGATGCGCCCGAGCGGATCGATTTGTTGATCCGAGAGAAGGTGGCCGTCGCGTCATTCGCGTTGGCACCGAAGCAGGAACTCATCGCCAAGCTGAAAGATGCCGGTGTGGTGGTGATTCCGTCGATCGGCGCCGCCAAGCACGCGGTGAAGGTCGCGTCTTGGGGCGCCGATGCGGTGATCGTGCAGGGCGGCGAGGGCGGTGGGCATACCGGTCCGGTGGCGACCACGCTGCTGCTGCCGTCGGTGCTGGACGCGGTCGATATTCCGGTGGTCGCGGCAGGCGGATTCTTCGACGGACGAGGTCTGGCGGCCGCATTGGCCTACGGCGCCGCGGGTGTCGCGATGGGTACGCGTTTCCTGCTGACCAAGGAGAGCACCGTGCCCGACGCGGTCAAGCAGGAGTACCTGAAGCGACAACTGCAGGACACCGTGGTCTCGCTCAAGGTCGACGGTATGCCGCACCGGGTGCTGAATACCGAACTCGTTGATCGCCTGGAACATTCGGGGCGCTGGCGGGGGTTGGCCGCCGCGGTCTCCAATGCGGCGAAGTTCAAGGGCATGACCGGCATGAAGTGGTCGACCATGGTCCGTGACGGTCTTGCCATGCGAAAGGCCAAGGACCTCAGCTGGTCTCAGGTCGTGATGGCCGCCAATACCCCGATGCTGCTGCGCGCCGGACTCGTCGAGGGCAACACCCACGCGGGCGTGCTAGCCGCGGGCCAGGTCACCGGCATCATCGACGACCTGCCCACCTGCAAGGAACTCATCGACCGCATCGTCGCCGATGCCGTCACGCGGATCGACACCATCGCCGCGCTGACTGCCGATCACAAGACCGCGCCGAACGCGACCTGATCGAACCCGCGCACAAGTCGGAAACACCGAAATGCCGCCCCTGGAAAGTTCCACGGGCGGCATTTCGTTCTCGGTGCCGACTGATCTCGTGCGCACATGGGTCACTTGTCGGGTACGCCCAGAAAGTGGACCCATCAACCCGCCGCCGACCCGCGAAGCGACGCGCGACTGCAAGGCTGATGCACCGAAAGGCCGCCCCTTGGAATCGCTTCCAAGGGGCGGCCTTTGGTTACTCAGCCGGAGTTGACGAAGGGCTCTCAGCTGAGGCGTTCGATGATCGTGGCGTTGGCGGTGCCGCCACCCTCGCAGATGGTGAGCAGGCCGTAGCGACCGTTGCGGCGTTCCAGCTCATTGAGCAGGGTGGCGAAAAGCTTTGCGCCGGTGGCGCCGAGCGGGTGACCGAGGGCGATCGCGCCGCCGTTGACGTTCACCTTCTCCGGATCGGCGCCGGTCTCCCGCAGCCAAGCGAGCACGACCGGAGCGAAGGCCTCGTTGATCTCGACGGCATCGATATCCTCGATGGTCAGACCGGTCTTCTCCAGCGCCCACTTGGTGGCCGGAATCGGGCCGGTGAGCATCATGATCGGGTCGGCGCCGCGGGCGCTCACATGGTGGATGCGGGCGCGTGGGCGCAGTCCGTATTCCGCGACGGCCCATTCGGAGGCGAGCAGGGTCGCGCTCGCGCCGTCGGAGATCTGGCTGGCGACCGCGGCGGTCAGCGTGCTGCCCTCGGCGAGCACCGGCAGCGACGCCATCTTCTCGAGCGTGGTCTCGCGCGGTCCCTGGTCGATCCAGAAATCGCCGACTGGCACGATCTCACCATCGAAGCGGCCGTTCTTGATGGCATCGCGGGCGCGCTCATGGCTGCGCAATGCCCAGCGCTCCATCTCTTCTCGGCTGATATTCCACTTGTCGGCGATCATCTGCGCACCGTTGAACTGCGAAACCTCGGCGGTGCCATAGCGATGGTCCCAGCCCTGCGCACCGACGAACGGTGCGTCGAACCCATATTCCTTGCCCGCCAACATGGCCGCCGAGATCGGGATGGCGCTCATGTTCTGCACGCCGCCCGCGACGATCACCTCGGCGGTGCCGCTCATGATGGCCTGCGCGCCGAAATTGATGGCCTGCTGGGAGGATCCGCACTGCCGGTCGACGGTGACCCCGGGAACTTCCTCCGGATATCCGGCGGCCAGCCACATGGTGCGGCCGATATTGCCCGCCTGCGGGCCGATATTGTCGACGCAGCCGACGATCACATCGTCGACCACCGCCGGATCGATCGGGTTGCGGTCCAGCAGCCCACGCAGTGCGGCCGCGCCGAGATCGGCCGGATGCACCGCGGCCAGCGCGCCATTGCGCTTGCCGACCGGCGTGCGCACCGCGTCGATCACATAGGCGTCCCGCAGCGGGGTGTACGGGCGGCGAGCGGATGGTGCTGACATGGAGAACTCCTACTTGGTGTTGCCCGGCGGGAGCGACGGGCCCGGAGGCGGTAGCTCGCGTAGCCCACGCTGGGCCACGCGACCGCCGAAATCGACTACGGCACGGTCAGGCCGTCTAGCACGATGGTCAGGTACTGCTTGGCGAGGTTCTCGACGGTGATCGAGCCGCCGGGCTCGTACCACCGCACCGCAACCCAAACCGTGTCCCGGAGGAATCGGTAGGCCAATTCGACGTCGAGTTCCGGCCGGAAGCTGCCGTCCGCGACGCCATTGATCAACACCCGGTGCCACAGCTCACGGAATTCGCGGTTGTAGTCCGCGATATAGGTGAACCGCTCCGAATCGCGCAGGCGCTTGGCCTCGGCCTGGTAGATCGCCACCGCGGCGTGTGAGCGGTCGAAGGATTCGTAGGACGCGATCACCAACGCTTCCAAGGTATCTCGCGAACTCAGCCCGGAGGCCACGATCTCCCGATACCGGCCGAACAGATCGTCGAGGAAGCCGCGCAGAATCTCGTCGACCATCGACTCCTTGGAATCGAAGTGGTGATAGAGGCTCCCCGATAGAATCCCGGCCGCGTCGGCGATATCTCGCACGGTGGTCGCACGCAGTCCACGCTCGGCGAACAGTTGGGCCGCGAGTGCGAGCAATTCATTGCGCCGTGCTGATTTCGAGGCGTCTGGTGCGGTCACACGGCTCATAATACAACCAAGCATTTGCTTGGGCCAGCCGCGTGCCTCGATTGGTCAGCGCATCGAATAGCGCAGTGGTGACGACACCGACAGATCCGCCAGGAGTCGGTCGCAGATCACGACCGGTGAGACCCCTGCGCGCGCCATCCGGGCGACCAGCGCGAGTCTGCGCTCACAGCTGTCCCATTCGACGGTCAGCGGGCTGCGGTCCGGGCCCGCGTCCACGGTGGCCATGACGCGCGGTGGGCCGAATGGGACCGGCTCCTCGATGAGTTTGAGGATCATGCCGCGCTGCCAGGCTCGATAGGTATCCATATCCGCGCCGACCACCAGCTTGTCCGTAGCGGCGCACAAACCTTGGGCGATCTCGTCGGCGAATGCCACGCGATCGAAGCGGAATTTGCGGCATTTGCGGATGACGTCGAGCAGATCCGCTCGCACCTCACACAACAGTGCCGTCTGCCGCCGCCGTCTGCGGTCCTGTTCGGATCCGAGCGATGCGGCACTGAGCCCGACGCGGCAGGCGCGTTCGTAATCACGTGTCATATCGGCACGCAACGCACCGCGCGGATCACGGGCGACCTCGGATTCATCGATCGCATACTGCTCGAGAATCTGGGCGGTCCGGGTCGCGGTCACACGCTCGGACGTGTGGTCCATGAGTTCCGCGCCGAGGGTGAGCGCCGCGAGCACCATGCTGTCCAGACGTCGCCTGGCCAGCACGACTTCGCGCACCAATTCGAGTTCCAGTTGTTCGCGGGCCGGTGGGCGATCCTGCCCCATAGCCATCGCCCCTTAGGGAAGTACGGGATTCGGCCACTCCCAGCATTGCACAGGTATACGGCCCGCGTCCCGGCCTTTTTTACCTGATCAGACGCCCACCTGCCCGACGGATCGCAGAGGTCTGAAAGCGATCGCACAACTGCGCTGTGATGCGGGCAGCCCATGCGTCGCTGCGTGTTCGCGGCCCCGTCTGTCTCGCGTCCGACCCTTTCGAGCGACCTGCAAGCAGTCGCTAGCGGCGCCGCCGAGACGCGCGCCCGCAGCGCATGCGCTTCGCCGAGTCGAGGGTCGCGCCTTCGCACGAATGCGAGACGCGCCGCGAACGGGTCGTTCGTAAGCCTCGCTCCGCTGGGGTCACGTAGATCAGGCCCGCTGGCTGCTTACCGATACCACTTCGCCGGTGAGGTAGCTGGTGTAGTCACTGGCCAGCATGGCGATGGTGGCGGCGACCTCCCAGGGTTCCGCCGCGCGGCCGAAGGCTTCGCGTTCGGAGAGGCGGTCGAGGAGTTCGGTCGAGCTGACCTTGTCCAGGAAGGCGTGCCTGGCGATGCTCGGGGCGACGGCATTGATGCGGACGCCGAGTTCGGCGGCCTCGACGGCACTGCAGCGGGTCAGGGCCATGACTCCGGCCTTGGCGGCGGCGTAGTGCGCCTGGCCGTATTGCGCGCGCCAGCCGAGCACGCTGGCGTTATTGACGATGACACCGCCGTGGCCCGCATCGCGGAAGTAGCCGAGAGCGGCGCGGGTGCAGCGGAAGGTGCCGTTGAGGGTGATGTCGAGGACGCGGTCCCACTGCTCGTCGGTCATATCGACGACCGGGGTCTCGCCGCCGAGTCCGGCGTTGTTGACCATGATGTCGATGCGGCCCAATGCCGTTGCGGCGCCGCGGATCAGCTCGTCGACCTGTTCGGTGCTCTGCACATCGCACACGATCGAAGCGACCCGGCGTTCCGGGAATTCGGCCTTCAGCTCGATCTCGGTTTCGGCGAGACGTCGCTCGTGCCAGTCGGATACGACGACATCGGCGCCCTCGGCGAGCAACCTGCGCGCGGTCGCGGAGCCGATGCCGGTACCCGCCGCCGCGGTGATCACGGCATTGCGTCCGGTCAGCAGACCGTGCCCCGGAATGGGCTGCGGCGCAATGGAAAGTGGTCCATGCCCACCCGTCACCCGACCACCACCCCCCATGGAATCGCTATGCGATGCAGTATTCATCGAGCCTCCCGCGGCAGTCCGAGCACGCGCTCGGAGATGATATTGCGCTGCACTTCGTTCGAACCTCCGTAGATCGTGTCGGCGCGGGTGAACAGATACAGCCGCTGCCATTCGTTGAGATCGTGCTCATCGGCCACCAGACCGGCGGGGCCGAGTACGGCCATGGCCAATTCGCCGAGGCCGCGATGCCAGTTGGCCCACAACAGCTTCGAAACCGAGGCCTGGCCGCCGTCGTCCGCGGTGCTGTCCTGCATGGTCCGCAGCGCGTGCGCGCGCAGCACACGTAGGCCGACCCATGCCTTATCGATACGGTCGGCGATCAACGGGTCGTCGGCCGCGCCGGCGCGGCGGGCCAATGCCTCGATATCGGCCAGTTCGCGAGCGAATCGGATCTGCTGGCCGAGGGTGGAGATGCCGCGCTCGAAGGTGAGCGTGCCCATGGCGATGCGCCAACCGTCACCGGGTTCGCCGACGACCAGGTCCGCGGCGGTTCGGGCATCATCGAAGAAGACCTCGTTGAATTCCGAGGTGCCGGTCAGCTGGATGATGGGGCGGACCTCGATACCGGGCTGATGCATCGGAACCAGCAGGTAGGAAAGGCCCTTGTGCCGCGTCGAACCCTTTTCGGTGCGCGCGACCACGAAGCACCAGTCGGCCACATGGGCCAGCGAAGTCCAGATCTTCTGACCGTTGATCGACCATTCGTCGCCGTCGAGCTGGGCGCTGGTGGTGATGGCCGCCAGGTCCGAGCCCGCGCCGGGTTCGGAGTAGCCCTGGCACCACAGCTCGGTCACATTCCGGACGCCCGGCAGGAACCGCTCCTTCTGCGCCTGGGTACCGAAGGCCAATACCGTCGGACCGAGCAGTTCCTCACCGACGTGGGAAACCCGCGCGGGCGCGTTCGCCTTGGCGTATTCCTCATGGAAGATCACCTGCTGGCGCACCGAGGCCTCGCGCCCGCCCCACTCCTTGGGCCAGCCGAGGCAGGTCCAGCCTGCGGCGGCCAGATGCCGGTCCCAGGCGAGTCGTTCCTCGAAGGCCTCGTGTTCGCGGCCGGGCCCGCCGAGTCCGCGCAGCGCACGGAACTCGCCGTCGAGGTTCTCGGCCAACCACTCGCGCACTTCTGCGGAAAACCGCGCGTCCTGTGCCGCAGTGTCGGAATCTGAGGTCTGGATAGCAACCACGCCGGTAGGATAACCTACCAAGCACTTGCTTTGTTAGAGCCGGACCGCTTTTATCGAGCAAAGGCAGCAAAAGACCCCGCCGACGGTGAGGACACCCGTGACAACCCCTGCACAAACGACACCCATGGCACTGCACGATGCCGCGCGCACGTTCGGCACCGCACCCGCCCTCGGCGACGGCGACGTACGGCTGGACTGGGCGCAGTTGCTGGCGGCGGTGCAGGAGGTGGCGCGGGCGCTGATCGCCCGTGGCGTGCGGCCAGGCGATCGAGTCGCCATGTGGGCGCCGAATACCTATCACTGGGTGATCGCCGCACTGGCCGCGCACTACGCGGGCGCGGCCTTGGTGCCGTTGAATACCCGCTATGTCGCGGACGAGGCGGCCGATGTGCTGGAGCGGGTCGAGGCCAAGGCGCTGTTCATTGCCGGGACCTTCCTCGGCAGGGATCGGTTGGCCGAATTGCGTGCCGCAGCACCGGAATTGCATATCGATACGGTGGTGGTCATTCCGGTCGAGTGCGATACCGACGATCCCACCGCGCTGAACTGGTCGCAGCTGGCGGAAATAGCCGAATCCGTCCCGTCGGCCGATGCCGTGAAGCGTGCCGAGGATGTCGACCCCGAGGATATTTCCGACATCCTGTTCACCTCCGGCACCACCGGACGCAGCAAGGGCACATTGGTCGCGCATCGGCAGGCACTGTCGGTGGTGCGAGCCTGGGCCGAATGCACCACGCTCGACAGCTCCGATCGCTATCTGGTGGTCAGCCCGTTCTTCCACAACTTCGGTTACAAGGCGGGCATTCTCGCGTGCCTGGTGACCGGCGCGACGATCATTCCGCAGGCGACCTTCGACGTGCCGGTGACCATGCGATTGGTCGGCGAAGAGAAGGTCACGGTATTGCCCGGACCGCCGACCATCTACCAGACCATCCTGGACTTCCCGGACCGGGACGACTTCGACCTGAGCACCCTGCGGGTCGCCGTCACCGGCGCCGCGACCGTACCGGTGGTGCTGGTCGAGCGCATGCGTTCGGAACTCGACTTCGATGTCGTCATCACCGGCTACGGACTGTCCGAGGCCGCCGGTTTCGGCACCATGTGCCGCGCGGACGACGATGCCGCGACCATCGCGGGTACTTGCGGCCGACCGATCGCCGATTTCGAACTGCGGCTGAGCCCGGAAGGTGAGGTGCTGCTGCGCGGCCCGAATGTCATGCTCGGCTACCTCAACGATCCGGAGAGCACCGCAGAAACCATCGACACCGAGGGCTGGCTGCACACCGGCGATATCGGCACGATCGACGAGCGCGGCTATCTGAAGATCACCGATCGACTCAAGGATATGTACATCTCCGGCGGATTCAATGTGTATCCGGCAGAGGTGGAACAGGCGCTGGCCCGGCTCGACGGGGTGGCCGAATCCGCCGTCATCGGCGTCTCGGATACCCGAATGGGCGAGGTGGGCAAGGCCTTTGTGGTGCGCAAGCCCGGCGCGGGACTCACCGAGGAGCAGGTGCGCGCACATGCGAGCACGGTGCTGGCGAATTTCAAGGTGCCGCGGTTCATCGAATTCCGGGACCAATTGCCCTATAGCGCGGCCGGGAAAGTGCTGAAACGTGAACTACGTGAGGAGAAATCGTAATGTCCGAGATCCCCTATGAGCCGGACGTCGTCACGTACGAACGGCGCGGGCGGGTCGCCATCGTGACGCTCAACCGGCCCGACTACCGCAATGCGCAGAACTCGGTGATGACCTACGCCATCGACGCCGCCTTCGAGCGCGCGGTCGAGGATCCCGAGGTCGGCGTAATCGTCCTGGCGGGCAATGGAAAACACTTCAGCGCCGGGCACGATATCGGCACTCCCGGCCGTGATCACCATGTGCGGTACCAGAACAAGGCCGCGCTCTGGTGGGATCACGTCGACAAGGTCGGCGGTGACCAGCGTTTCGCGCGCGAGCTCGAGGTGTACCTCGGCATGTGCAGGCGCTGGCGGGAAATTCCGAAGCCGACCATTGCCATGGTGCAGGGCGCCTGCATCGCGGGCGGGCTCATGCTGGCCTGGGTCTGTGATCTGATCATCGCTTCCGACGACGCCTTCTTCTCCGATCCCGTTGTGCGCATGGGCATTCCGGGTGTGGAGTACTTCGCCCACCCGTGGGTGATGGGTCCGCGCGCTGCCAAGGAGTTCCTGTTCACCGGTGACCGCTTCGATGCGGCCCAAGCCAAGGAGTGGGGCATGGTCAATCGCGTCGTGTCGCGCGACCAGCTCGAGACCGAAACCCTCGAACTGGCCGAAAAGATCGCCACCATGCCGCAATTCGGGCTCGCGCTGACCAAGAAGGCGGTCAACCAGGCCGAGGATCTGATGGGCATGCGGGCGGGCATGGATTCGGTATTCGGCCTGCATCACTTCGCACATGCGCACAATGCCGAGGTCGGCGCGGATTCGCTCGGCGGCATGAACGCCAAGTCGATGAAGGCCAACGCGACGACGGCCTCGACGTCCGAGCAGAACGGGACAACGTAGTGGATCTGGATCTCGATCAGGCGACGCAGGAATTCCAGCGGGAAGTCCGCGAATTCCTCGCCGCCGCCAAACCCGCGAAGCCGCTGCCTTCGATGGATACCAAGGCCGGGTTCGAGGCGCATCGCGAATGGGAGCGCACGCTCGCCGAGGCGCGGCTGTCGGTCGTCGCCTGGCCGCGGGAGTACGGCGGGCGCGATGCCGCACTGCTGGAGTGGGTGCTCTTCGAGCAGGAGTACTACGCCGCCGGTGCGCCGGGGCGGGTCAGCCAGAACGGCATATTCCTGCTGGCGCCGACACTTTTCGAGCACGGCACACCGGAGCAGTTGGAACGGATCATGCCGCGGATGGCGCGCGGTGACGATATCTGGGCGCAGGCCTGGTCCGAGCCGGAGGCGGGCAGCGATCTGGCCGGTATCCGCTCGACCGCGCGACGCACCACCGGCGGCTGGCTATTGAGCGGTCAGAAGACGTGGAGTTCGCGCGCGACATTCGCGGACTGGGCCTTCGGGCTGTTCCGCAGCGATCCCGAAGCTGTGTCCGATTCGGCGGATGCGGGGCCCTCCGTGGTTACGCAGGCTGCCGCCTCCGGGCCTGACCGCAGCCGCCGGGGGCGCCATCGCGGACTCACCTATGTGATGTTCCCGCTCTCCGCGGACGGTGTTTCGGTGCGGCCGATTCCGCAGTTGGACGGGGAACCCGGCTTCGCGGAGATCTTCCTCGACGATGTCTTCGTGCCGGATCGCGATGTGATCGGCGAGCCCGGCGACGGCTGGCGGGTCGCGATGAGTACGTCGAGCAATGAGCGCGGACTGTCGCTGCGGTCGCCGGGCCGATTCAGCGCCACCGCGCAGCGCCTCATCGATCTCTGGCTCGACACCGGCGACCGCACCAATACCGCGCAGCGCGATGCGGTGGTGGACGCCTGGATCGGCAGCGAGGCCTATCGGCTGCACACCTTCGGCACGGTCACCCGGTTGAACGAGGGCGGCAAGCTGGGCGCGGAATCCTCTATCACCAAGGTGTTCTGGTCCGAATTGGATATCGCCATGCACGAGACCGCGCTGGAGGTACTCGGCGGTGCGGCCGAGCGGGCCGGGTCGTGGACCGACGGCTATCTGTTCTCGCTGTCCGGCCCGATCTACGCCGGTACCAATGAGATTCAGCGAAATATCATCGCCGAGCGGCTGCTCGGACTACCGAGAGGGAGCAGCCGATGAGATTCGCGCTCAGCCCGGAACAACTCGACTTCGGCACCAGCCTGCGCAAGCTGCTCGACGCCGGACGGACACCAGCCGCGGTGCGCAACTGGGCCGCGGGCGATCCCCGGCCCGGACGCGCTCTCATACGGCAGCTGGCCGGTGCGGGTGCGCTCGGACTTGCCGTCGAGGAGCAGCACGGCGGTGTCGGTGCGGAGCCGATCGATCTCGTCGTCGCATTCCAGGAGATCGGCCGCGCCGCCGCACCCGGACCGCTGGTCGAGACGGCGGCCGCGATACCCGCCCTGCTGCAAGCCCTTCCGGATACCGCACTGGCCGCACGCTGGCTGCCCGAGTTCGCGGACGGTGCGGCGCTGGGCACACTGGCATTCACCTCGGCCGAGCACGGCACAGTCGCGTTGGATGCGGACACCGCCGACGTGGTGCTTATCGCCGACGGTAATCAACTCCGCACCGGACAGCGCGCGGGTCTGGTGCGATCGGTCGATCCGGCGCGGCGACTGTTCGTCATCGAATCCGATGCCGTTGTCGCCGAAGGTGAGCAGGTGCTCGAGGCGGTTGGGGCCGCCTTCGATTCCGGTGCGCTGGCCAATGCGGCGCAATTGCTCGGCGCCGGCCGCGCATTGCTGGCCGCGGCGACCGAATATGCCAAGCAGCGCAAGCAGTTCGGTAAGCCGATCGGCGAATTCCAGGCCGTGAAGCAGAAGCTGGCCGATGTGCTGATCGGGCTGGATCTGGCCGAGCCGCTGCTCTATCGGGCGGCATTGACAATGAGTGAATCCACACGCGGGCGCGATGTTTCGGCAGCCGTGATCGCGTGCGGCGATGCGGCCTATCGGGCGGCACGCGCGGCGCTGCAGGTGCACGGTGCGATCGGGTACACCGCCGAGTACGACCTGTCGCTGTGGTTGACCAGGGTGACCGCGCTGCGGTCGGCCTGGGGTACACCGGATCTGCACCGTTCCCGGATCTCCCGCGCACTGCGCGACGAGGCCGTCCGGGACCGAGCCTTGCGAGGTATCGGATGAAAAGCACCGAACATCAGGAATTCATCGCCTCGGTCCGGGCGCTGCTTACCAAGCACGCCGGGTCAGCCGCGGTGCGCGCGGCAATGGATACCGAACTCGGCTATGACGAGACGTTGTGGCGGCTGCTGTGCGAGCAGGTCGGTGTCGCGGCGCTGGCGATTCCGGAGGAGTACGGCGGATTCGGCGCCAGCTTGGTCGAATCCCTGTTGGTGGTGACCGAATTGGGGCGCACGCTGGCCGGGGTGCCGATGCTGGGTTCGGCCGTGCTCGGTGCGCAGGCGGTGCTGTTGTCCGGTGACAGTGCGGCGTGTGAGCGGCTGCTGCCCGAGGTTGCCGAAGGCGCCCGCACGATCGCCGTGTGCTGGGCGGGCACCGGCGGGTGGGATGAGCCGGGTGTGCATTCGGAAGGCGAAATACTGTCCGGCACAGCGCATTACGTGCTCGATGGGTTGCATGCCGACACTCTCGTCGTGGTAACATCCGACGGACTGTTCGAGGTCGAGTCGGGAGCTGCGGGCGTCACCCGACGTGCCATCCCGACTATGGATCCCACTCGCAAGCTCGCCGAAATCACGTTTGCGGCGGTTGCGGCGCGGCGGCTCGCTTCGGCGGACCCGGCGCTCACCGCCCGGCTGCACGAAATCGCCTGGGCCGCAGTGGCTGCCGAGCAGATCGGTGCCGCCGAACGATGCCTGGAGATGACGGTCGAGTACGCCAAGTCCCGGGTGCAGTTCGGGCGGGCGATCGGCAGCTTCCAGGCGCTCAAGCACCGCATGGCGGATATGTACGTGCTGGTGGAGTCGGCCAAATCCGCGTCCTACGCGGCGACGGTCGCGGTGGCGGAGCAGAGCCCGTCCGCCGCCGAGGATGTCTGGGTGGCGCGGACGCACTGTTCGGAGACGTTCACGACCATCGTGGCCGAGATGGTGCAGTTGCACGGCGGCATCGCCATTACCTGGGAACATGACGCGCATTTGTTCTTCAAGCGCGCACATGGTGATGCGGAGTTGTTCGGGCAGCCGCGCAGGCCGCTCACACCAACCGCCTGAGAGGAACGCACCCCGGTGGAGTGGCGATTGCGTCCACGCAATCGCCACATCCTCTCACATCGAGAGTTTTGCGACGACCGCGTGAACCACCACGGTCCGGATTCGGAGGGGCTTTCATGCTTCTCGAAAATGTCCGAATCGTGGTCTCCACGGCGGATAGCCATACCGGCTACGCGGAAATCAGAACGCGACACCGACCCAACCGGCGAAGCTGGACAGACTGTCGGTGCGTCGTCGTTCAGCCGCCGCGATTCCGTGCAGCGTCTCGCGTACCGAGGGGTGCAAGCGGGTCTGCTGTGGTGCAATCCGCCGCGCATGGTTCAGCGTCTTCAGCGCCTTTTCTGGTTGACCTGAGAGCAGCCACGCCCGCGCTGTGTCCTGCCAGTGGTGCCCCGCGCGGGGTGGCGCTATGCCTGCCGGAAGCACCAACGCCGATCCTTCCCGTGCGGCCTTGCCTGGATCGCCCGCCTCGAGCTCGACCGCGCACGAATGAATGCCGACATTCGCGGGGCCGAAAAGTGTTCCGTACAAGTCGCTTTCACCGTTCATCGACTGTGCAAGCTGCCCGGCTTCGGCGATATGTGCGCGGGCCACATCGGTGCGGAATCCCCGAGCCGCGACGATCGCCCCGCACAGGTGCCCGTATCCCCGGACCGCGTTGGATGCCTCGGTGTCGCCAGCAATCATGTCGAGTCCCTGATCTATCAGCGTGAGTCCGACATCATTTGCGTTGTGGTACATGAGGATTCGGGCTCGTTTGATCTTCGCTTGCGCCGCGTACAGCGGGTCATCGGCTTGTGCCGCTACCCATTCGAGCCGGTCTAGCACGGGCACTGTCATGTTCATGTACCCGAATCGTCGACACAACCGTTCCGCGGTGACATGTGCCGCCGACAGCAGCGTAAACACCCTGCCGCGTTCGGCATCGGTACCCGCCGCGTGTAGTGCCCCATACATCTGCCGAATCAGAATCGGAAGCCGCGCCAAAGCGGCCCGGCCGCGATCGTCTCGGTAGTCGCGATCAACTGCGGCCATGTCGGCAGACAACTCTGCCAGCGTCGGCGGCTCGACACCTTGCACATATTGCCCTTCGGCCAGCAGTGCTCGCAGATCGGTCAGACCTTCGAGCGGCCCTTCCGTTTCGATCGTGTCGTAATAGGGCGTACCCGTGAGCTGTTCGGGCTCGACCCCCAACGCTCGCGCCACAGCAGCCGTAAACGCGGGTGACGCTGGTTCACGGCCCTGCTCGACCGCCCGCAGCAGCGAGAGGCTGTAGTTCGCTTTCTGCGCCAACTGGATTTGTTTCAGTCCGGCTAGCTTGCGTTCAACCGCGATGCGGTGGCCTACGTGGGTCACGACGGACTCCCTAGCATTCGGGCACGACTTCGGCATCTACAGCCGAGACTACCGGCCGCGACCAGGGCGTTGCGAGTTGTCACCAGGTTGTCACTCGCGGCTCTCGTATGCCCATAACGTCGGATTGAGCACCTCCCGGCAGGGCGCGGCCCACAGTGCACCGCACACCAAACGATGTGGTTGGTGCCCGCTTGGGGAGTGCAGCCAACGACAAGGGGAGCAGACCGTGACTGCGAGCGACCTTCCGCAACGAGTTCCGTTCGTCGGCCCACCACGGCCCGAGCTCCATGCGTGGTGGAAACCGCCCAGCGCCGAACTGATCGCGCTATTCGGCGATGCGCTCAGCGAGTTCGAGTTTCACACCGCCCCCGAAGAGTCGTCCCGGTGCCGGGGTGTCGAGTCCCCCGGC
>NZ_BDBY01000420.1 GCF_001613225.1 Nocardia pseudovaccinii NBRC 100343 | reverse complement strand
GCGAACACGCCGCGCCCGCGCGGCCAACAACACAGCCTCGCGTAGCATCCGGGGGACGCTTGTGGGAGAGAGAGTTAACCGGGAATGCTGGATAGGAACGTGTCGCGGCGGCGGCTGATCGGATTCGGTGCCGCGGCTGCGGCTTTCGTCGCTGGTTGCAGTACCGACAAGAGCAGTACGACTACCGCGCAATCGAGAACGACCACCGCCGCGAACGCAGTTGACGTGCAGGCCATTCCGAGATCCCCATTGCAGCAGGCCCCCGCGGCCAACTCCCCCGCGGCAGTGGCCGCCCGGCACGCCGGTGCGCAACCGACGCGGTGGGGCATGGAGATGGACGGCATCACAAGCACTTTCGCGGCGACCGGCAAACAGATGGCGGTCACCTTCGACGCGTGCGGCGGGCCCGGAAATAACGATATCGATGAGACATTGCTGAATCTGCTCATCTCCCAGCAGATTCCGGCCACGCTCTTCCTCAATAAACGCTGGATCGACGCGAATCCCGGTCGTGCCGCGCAATTGGCCGCCAATCCGCTGTTCGAGCTGGCCAATCACGGTGTGGCACACAAGCCGCTCTCGGTGACCGGCCGGGCCGCCTACGAAATCCCGGGCACCGGATCGCCGCAGGAGGCCGCCGACGAGGTCTGGGCCAATCACGAACGGCTCACCGCCCTGCTCGGCAAACCGCCACGGTTCTTCCGCGCGGGTACCGCACACTATGACGATGTCGCGGTCGCGATCGTCAACGAATTAGGTGAGCGGCCGGTCGGTTTCAGCATCAATGCCGACTATGGCGCCACCGCGAGCGCGGCGCAGGTGCAGAATGCGATGAAAGCCGGCGCACCCGGTGCGATCTCGCTGGCGCATATGCACCGGCCGAATTCTGGAACGGCCGCAGGCATGACGGCGGCGCTGCCCGCGCTGCGATCGGCGGGGTTCACCTTTGTCCATCTCTGAGCGCCGTTGCCGCCCGTAGTCCGGCTCGGCAGGCCATCGCGCCGGTGAGCCGCGGGGTGCAATTATTACGGTATGGAGTGCACGCCCCCGGGATCGCGCCAATAACGCGCAACCCCCGGCGGCGAGCCAGTATGGTACCGATGCTGACCGGTGTCCCGATGTCAGCCGACCGCCTGCCGGTCGCTCGAAAAAACAAAGGTGAGACGGATTGCGGCCGTGCACCGGGCATTTCGCCAGCGCGAGGTGACCGGATCGGCCCGATCCGAGCGGAAGGCGGTATGTAGGGTGGCGCAGGGAATCTTCGCGCACACTCGATGGCGGAATCTCGAGCAATGGCGAGTCCGCTGGAAAGTCGGCGCGGCCGTTGCACTTCCGCTGGCCGCGGCCATTCTGCTCGGCGGTCTGCGCCTGACGGTCTTCTTCCGTGATTACTCCGAATACGACAGTGCGGCCGATCGCATCTCCGATATTCCGGCGATCACCGCACTCGAATCGGCGGCCTCGACCGTCGCCGGCGGGCAGGTCTACGGCACCACCACCGACCAGGACCTGGTCGAATTGTCAACGGCTATTACCGAAGCCACGGTGCGCGCTGGACGCAAGGGCATCGATGCGACGGTCGCCAGGGCGCTGAAGCAGATGACCGCGACCAGCGAGGTCATCCGCTCGGGCGGTAAGGGCGGCGTCGATCCGGTGAAGGCCATCGAGCTCAACAACGCGATCGTCGTCGATGCCATCGGCACCGTGGACAAATTGCTCACCCCGATCGGCGTCGGCTCGGTCGTGGCCGCGAAGGCGCAACTCTCCGATGTGCTGGTCGGCAAGGTCGAGGGCTTCAACTGGCTGATGGCGGCCATGACGGCGATCCAACAGCCGACCCAGGCCGAGAATTTCCATATTGCGCAGGGCCGCATCCTGGCCGCGGCCGATGCGATCGAACGGGTGTTGCCCGCGGCCAAGCCGCAACTCGATCAGGTGGTGCGCCCGAATACCGCCGTGCTCAAGGACATGATCGAGGTCGCGATGCACACGCACGTCGTCGACCTGGTCGAGTTGCGGCGGCTGGCCATCGAATCCCGCGATGTCTTCACCGGCTTGACGCGCGAGATCGTGCAAGGCGTCATCCACGATGTCGACGACAAGGTCGCCGAGGCCCGATCCGCGGCCGTGCAGGCCTCCCTGGTGGTACTCGGGACCGTGATCGCGGCGCTCGCACTCGCGCTGTGGGTCGCGCACTCGCTGCTCCAGCCGCTACGCAGGCTGCGGGCGGGTGCCAGCGAGCTCGCCGAGAAGGACCTCCCGAGCGAGGTCGACCGCATCATGCGCGGCGCCCAGCTCGAGGACATCGAGGTGAAACCGGTGCCGGTGCACACCGGTGAGGAGATCGGCGAAATCGCCCGCACCGTCGACGGTTTGCACACCCAGGCACTCAAACTCGCCGCACAGCAGCAACTGCTGCGCGATCAGGTCAACGACATGTTCGAGACCATGGCGCGGCGCAGCCAGACGCTGGTGGATCGCCAGCTCAGCATGATCGAGGCGCTCGAATTCGAGGAGAAGGATCCCGATCGGCTCGGCCAGCTCTTCCGGCTCGACCACCTGGCCGCGCGCATGCGGCGCAACAGCGCGAATCTGCTGGTACTGGCCGGAACACGGTCGCGCCACGATCGGTCCGGACCGGTCGAAGTGCGCGATATCCTGCGCGCCGCGGTCTCCGAGGTCGAGGACTATCAGCGGGTCAAATCCGGTGCCACACCGGACGGTTGGGTCGCGGGCATCGCGGCCACCGATGTGGTGCATCTGATCGCGGAGATGCTGGAGAATGCGCTGCGGGCCTCACCGCCCGACAGCGATGTCACCTTCGCCTACAGCCGGACCTCCGAGGGCGGCCTGCTCATCGAGGTCATCGATGAGGGCATCGGCATCACGGCGAGCGAACTGAACGAGATCAACGAGCGGTTGGCGACGCCGACTGTGGTCACCGTCGCGACGACCCGGCAGATGGGCATGTTCGTGGTCGGCAAACTCGCCGAGCGGCACGGCATCACCGTTCGACTGCGCCGGACGCACGATCGCGCGCTCAGTCCGGGAATCACCGCGAGCCTGCACATTCCGCCCGCGCTGATCGAGGTGCCGTCGCAGGATGCGGAGGATCCGTCGACGCTGAAGCCGGTGATTCCGGTGCATCGGGACATGCTCGGTACCAAGGCGACGGCCGAGGCGGGCACGGGCGTTGCCGAACCCGCGGCCAAGGCGATCACACCTGTTGCCAAGGCCGAAACCCCGGCGCGTCGGATCGGTGCGCCGCCTTCGGCCGCACCCAAGTCGGCCGAACCTGCGGCGGATGCGCCCGCGGCACCGCCGATGATCACCAGTTATGGTCTGCCGAAACGGGTTCCGGGAGTCAACCGCAAGGGTCGGCGCAAAGCGGGCGGGGCTGCTGCGAAGCCGCCGAGCACCACCGCGACGGCCAGCGCGCCACCGCAGTCCGCTAACGTGGCCGATTTGGGTCCCCCGACCGGGCCGCAGGAGCGGGTGGCGAAGACGACCTCGTTCTTCCAATCCGAAGAGGGGGATTCGGCGCAGACCGTCGAATCCGCTTCGAACCGGTCCGCGTCGAACGGATCGACGCAGACCACCGAGGGGGAAGCGGCAACGCCGATTTTCGCAGGCATGATGTCGGCGTGGTTGGCGGATCCGACTACGGGGGAGCTACCGGTTTTGACGAATTGGCATTCGGCGGCGGATGAAGGCTGGTCTGCGGCAGAGCGGGCAGCGGATCCGACAATTACGGAAAGGACAACATCCGGGCTACCGAAACGAGATCCAGGGAATCAGTTGGTGCCGGGTGGGGCCGAGTCGGGGTCGGCGGCAACGGAATCTGCGGCGAGCACGCGCCGCGACCCGGAAACGATCCGCACAGGATTGAACCGGTATCAGCGGGGGGTACGTGACGGAAGAGCCACTGGTAAGTTGAAACCCCTTGCAGCCGAGGATGTTCGATGACCGCACCTGAACAAGCACCACCCGAGACCACATCCCGCGCGGTTTCGGCGAAAATCGTGATAGCCGGCGAGATGGGGGTCGGCAAAACTACGCTGGTCGGCGCGGTTTCGGATATCGTTCCACTGAAAACCGAAGCGCTGATGACCGATCTGAGTTCCGAAATCGACGACACCTCGGCGGTCCCGGATAAGACGACCACCACGGTCGCCATGGATTTCGGTCGGATCACCCTGTCCGACGATCTGGTGCTGTACCTGTTCGGCACGCCCGGGCAGCACCGGTTCTGGTTCATGTGGGACGACCTCAGTCTCGGCGCGATCGGAGCGATCCTGCTGGTCGACACCCGTCGAGTGGACGAAAGTTTCGCCGCGGTCGACTATTTCGAAGAACTCGGACTACCGTTCCTGGTCGCGGTCAACGAATTCGAAGGCGCCCCCAAGTTTCCCGAGGAGGCCATCCGCGATGCCCTCTCGCTATCCGCCGATGTTCCGGTGATGATGATCGACGCCAGGGACCGGGAATCGGCCAAGACCGCGCTCATCGCACTGACCGGACATGCGCTGGCGCGGGTGAAAGCCAAGAGTTAGCGAAACGGCGGCTCGATGCCGAGCCGCCGCACTAATCCTCATCGAGGGAGGCAAGCCAGTCGACCGCGACGGATTCGCCGCGGTCGACGGTGAAGAAGGCGACCTCTAGATGTTGGCCCAGATCGACGAGGCCGATCGCGGCCAGCGGTACCGGTTGGATCAGTCTTACGCGCCACGGTTTCGCCTCGTCCCAGGCACGCAGTTCGAGGTCCAGGCGCAGCACCGGGTCGTCGCGACCGGCGTAGTCGGCGGCGACCGGTGCGGCGGCGAGCACGGTGGCGTCGGCTCGGCGGCCGTCGGACAGGATCTTCGAAATGCTCGCCCGGCCGGTCTCGGCGATATCGGGCACGTAGAGCACCAGTCGGTCGCGATCGCCCGGATCGACCCGGCAGCCGACCACATCACTGGGCTGCATCCACTCCAGGTCGTCCTCGCGCATCCGCTGCCGCACCCGGGTTTCGTATGGCAGCGCGCCTTCTACCTGCACTCGAACCCAGAAAACGTGTCCGGGTTCACTGCGCCGCGGCCGAACGCCGAGTATGGTCGCCGAGCCGATCGCGCCGTGAATGAGCAACTCGCGCCGCTGCGAATCCGATAGCGCACCCGCGCGCAATCCGAAGTTCCGCGGCCCCCTGCTGCGCTCTCGCCACCCCGTGCTAGCCGACGCAAGGTTCATGGGCGATAACGTTAGCCGGAGTGTGGTCAGAGTCACAGCATTACCACCGTCTACCCTGTTGGCCATGACCGCTGAGTTCCCGATCATTCCCGACGATCTCAAGCCCGCCGACGGACGGTTCGGCTGTGGCCCCTCCAAGGTGCGCCCGGAGCAGTTGCAGTCTCTGGTATCCGTCGGCGCCTCGGTGTTCGGAACCAGTCACCGGCAGAAGCCGGTCAAGGACGTGGTCGCACGCGTACGCAGCGGCCTGCGCGAGCTGTTCGCGCTGCCCGACGGCTACGAGGTGGTGCTGGGCAACGGTGGCACCACGGCGTTCTGGGATGCCGCCGCCTTCGGTCTGATCCGCGAGCGCTCGCTGCACCTGACCAACGGTGAGTTCAGCTCGAAGTTCGCCGCGGTGGCCAAGGGCAACCCGTTCATCGGCGATCCGATCGTGGTCTCGGCCGAGCCGGGCAGTGCGCCCGAGCCGGTTTCGGACCCGTCGGCCGACCTGATCGGCTGGGCGCACAACGAAACCTCCACCGGTGTTTCGATCCCGGTGCAGCGTCCGGCGGGTTCGGAGAACGCGCTGATCGCCATCGACGCCACCTCCGGCGCAGGCGGTCTGCCGGTCAACATCACCGATGCCGATGTCTACTACTTCGCACCGCAGAAGTGCTTCGCCTCCGACGGCGGCCTGTGGGTCGCGCTGATGAGCCCGGCCGCACTGGCCCGGGTCGAGGAGATCAAGGCCTCGGGTCGCTGGACCCCGGAATTCCTTTCGCTGCCGATCGCGATCGACAACAGCACCAAGGATCAGACGTACAACACCCCCGCACTCGGCACCCTGCTGCTGTTCGCCGACCAGATCGAGTGGATCAACGGCAACGGCGGACTGGACTGGGCCGTCAAGCGGACGCTGGATTCGTCGTCGCGGCTGTACTCCTGGGCCGAGTCGAGCTCCTTTGCCACCCCGTACGTCACGGATCCGGCGCACCGCTCACAGGTCGTCGGCACCATCGACTTCGCCGACTCGGTCGATGCGGCCGCCGTCGCCAAGGTGCTGCGCGCCAACGGAATCGTGGATACCGAGCCCTACCGCAAGCTCGGCCGCAACCAGCTGCGCGTCGGCATGTTTCCCGCCATCGACCCCGAGGATGTTTCGCAGCTGACGCGTAGCATCGACTGGGTTGTCGAAAAGCTGGGGTAAATCGAGCTCGGTCATTGCGACACGCCCACTTTCAACACGCCGTATCTTGTAGCGCAGCGAGTTGAATAGAGCAGATTAGCGGGGCGCGGAGGGTCTTTCGCAGATTTCCGCCCCGCGTGTCTTGCCTCGAGATCATCAGTAGTGCACTACTGTTTCGGAAAGTGGGCGGTGTCGCGAGCCGACGCGATAAGGAGGTAACGGTGCGTGAACTTCGAGTGATCGGGGTGACGCCCGACTCCACGCACATCGTGTGCATCGACACCGAGACCGGCACCAAGTACCGGCTGCCCGCCGACGACAAGCTTCGAGCCGCAGCACGCGGAGACCTTGCCCGATTCGGCCAGATTGAGATCGAGATGGAAGCAACTATGCGTCCCCGCGATATTCAAGCTCGTATCCGTGCCGGGGCATCCGTTGAACAGGTCACCGAGGAGTCCGGTATGCCGCTGAGTCGCGTGGAGCGATTCGCCTATCCGGTGCTGCTGGAGCGGGCCCGCGCCGCTGAACTCGCGCAGAAGGCGCATCCGGTGCGCGCCGACGGTCCGGCCGTGGAGATCCTCATCGATATCGTCACCGCCGCGTTCACCGAGCGCGGGCACACGCTCGAGAATGCCGAGTGGGACGCCTGGAAGGACGAAAAGGGCTTCTGGGTCGCGCAATTGCAGTGGCAGAACGGCCGTTCCGAGATCGCCGCGCATTGGCGCTACCAGCCCGACGCGCACGGCGGCTCGGTTTCCCCGCTCGACGATCCGGCCTCGGATCTGATCGATCCCGACTTCGGCCGTGCCCTACGCGGGCTCGCCACCATCCTGCCGCCGCAGGCGGAGATCGAGGCGCCACCGGCGCCCGAACCGCCGGTAGAGACCCGGCCGGTGGAACCCCGTCCGGCCGAGGCACGTCCGGCACGCGAGGCCGCGGCGGCACCGGCGCGTCCGGCGGCCCGGACCCAGCCGACGTTGGACGAGTACTACGAGCAGCGTTCCGTCGCGGCCGGCGGTAGCAGTACGCCGGTCGGCGCGGGTGGTGCGGCAGCCGCGATTCCGGCCGCCGCGAGCACGAATGCCATTCCGGCCGCGAGCGGTTCCGCTGCGGTCACCGCCGGGACGAATACGGCTCCGGCCGCCGGTGGAGCTCCGACTGGTGCGGGCACCACCCCGGCCGCGCCCGCCGCTGCCCCGGCCAAGGCCGCAAAGCCCGCCGCCAAGCCCGCTGCTTCCGAGGAAGCGGCTAAGAAGGCGCCTGCCAAGGCAGCTCGGAACAAGCGCGGGAAGGCGCCGATGCCGTCCTGGGAGGACGTATTGCTCGGGGTGCGCAGCTCGGGGCACTGAGTTCCGTTCCTGCGCCGGGGTTTCGGTGCGCAGGCATCTGGCCCTCCGGGGAGCGATGGATTTCTCTCTCGCGTGCGGACAGCTGTAGCGTCCGGACGCGCTTCGGACACAGCCTGACTTTCGACCCAGTGGCGGGCGCCCCCCGACCAAGATCAGGTGGACATGGTGGCGGGGACTTCTCGCGTAATGCCGCCATAGTTTCCACCTGATCTTGATTTGCTGCGCGTGTTCGAGTGCGGAAGGGCCGACGTTGGCGCGGGAGTGCGGGTAGATTTTTCGAGGTGTCGTCGATTTGAGGTCGACGTCGGGTGGTTCGCGGTAGCGGGAGTTGCTAGAGGGCGCCGTGGGTTGCTCGAAGTTTGCGGAGCTGTTTGGTGCAACCATCGGGAGGTGCCGGAAATGCTGTCCAAGGCTTCGTCTCTCTGGTACGTCGACGCACAGGATCCGTTGGCGGTACTCCGCGCGAACCACGATCCGGACCCCGAAGCCGCGCTCGCGCTGGCGAAACAGCTGCACACCGACCACGATGTCATGCCGATCATGGTCGGCACGCTGGGCGGTTGCGCCGGACCGGATGCCGACGAGGTGTACATCGGCTGCTACCCCGGAGTCACGGTGGTGTGCTCGGCACAGGCCGCACGGGCGCACCCGACGGCGCTGGCGGAATTGCTGGTTCGCCCGCTCGCCTCGGAGCACACCTATCTGATTTCGTTCGACGCACATCACGGCTGGGGCGCATTCGCGCATTGGGAGCGTGGCGAATTCCGGCGCTCGTTCAGCTCGACGCGGGTGAACATCCTGGAGGACGAGGGCCTCCCGCTGGTGTGGGAGCGTTCGTATTGGGCCGGTGATCATCCGGTGCGGTGGCAGGCCGGGGAACTGCCCGACCCGCAAACCCTCCCCTTCGACCCGCCCGATTTCGCCGACGCCGCCAATAACGAATGGCTCGGCTTCCACTACCGCGCCCCGGCCCCCGAAGGGGCATTGGTACCAGGCGATATCGCGGTCTGCGGATTCACCCTATACCCCAAGGGCCAGGCACCCGACCCCGCCGACCTGATCCCACTGGGAGAACACAACGGCGACACGAAACCGAGACGAGGTCTGCTCGACTGGCTGCGCGGCAAGGATCGCGTCTCGTGAGCGCGCACAACTGGCTTTGCCACCACGTCGGGTAGATCGCTAGGCCGACGGGCATACCCAGCTGGCTCGCGGCCGACCGCCACCCCCAACTCACACTTCACCCCCTGCCGCAGAGGTCGCGAGCCGCACCGGGCCGACGAGGTCTGCTACCCCGACAGACCGCCGATGATCAAGACGAACCAGCCGAGCAACACACCAGCCGCACCCCCACCGATGACCCACCGCGTCACCGGTGCCAGGCGCCAACGCCACGCGGTGGGTGCGGCGCCGCCGACCGCGACGAGATTGACCAGGATCGCAAGCAGCGGATGGACGTCCGCCAGCGCCGAGCCGAATGCGTACACCGCGACGGCCGTCAGCAGTGCGACCATGGTCGCGACGGTGAGTCCGGCTGCCCACGGGGTCGGATCCTGGTACGGCTGGTAGGGCCGATACGCCCCGTTCGGGAAGTAACTCACGACGTCCTCACCCGTTCATAGAACGCCATGGCGGCCGCGGTCGCCACATTGAGCGAATCCGTGTCGGGTGACATCGGGATGCGGGCTCGAATGTCGGTGGCGCGCATGGCTTCCTCGGTCAATCCGGGTCCCTCCGCGCCGAGCAGCAGCGCCACCCGCTCCCCCGTCATCGCCGTCGCCAAATTCACCGCGGCCGGGTTCGGGGTGAGCGCGATGATCTGGAATCCGTTGCTCCGCAACACATCCAGCCCCTCCGGCCACTTCGGCAGTTGTGCGAACGGCACCCGCAGCACATGCCCCATCGACACCCGCACCGCACGCCGATACAGCGGATCGGCGCACCGGTCGCCGAACAGAATCGCCTCGACGCCGAGTCCGGCGGCATTCCGGAACATCGAGCCGAGATTCTCGTGGTCGTTCACGCCCTCCAACACCGCGACCGTGCGGGCCCGCTCGATGACGTCGTCCACGGTCAACTCCGCGGGCCTGCGTGCCACCGCGAGCACCCCGCGATTGAGATGGAACCCGACCACCTGCGCCATCACCTCGGCACTCGCCCGGTAATACGGCACTTCGATCCGCGCCAGCTCCTCCACGAGTTCCACCCGCCGCTTCTCCACCCCGAGCAGCGCACTCGGCCGAAATCGCGAATCCAGCATCCGCTGGACGACCACCACTCCCTCCGCGATCACCAATCCCTTGCGCCCCGGCAGATCCGGCCGCCGATCCGCCGACTTCAGATCGCGAAAGTCATCGACCCGCGGATCAGTGGGATCGTCGATATCGATCACATCAGCCACGACATCATCCTGCCGCGCCGACCCCGCCCGGCCACAATCGGATCCATCATCGGCCGACACCCGTCGCCGAGATCTCCGAGACCAGAATGACCTGCAGTGTCGACATCTCCGGCTGCGGGCGCGTCGTCAGCAGCATGAACTGGATGCGAGCCCCGGGTCGACCGGACTGTGCCACGACAGTGCGGACAAAAGCCTCTAGCAGTTGGTAGCCGGGACTCTCGAGGACCTGGCCGAAGTCACCGTTCGAACGGTATGCCGATCCGAGAATCATGCACCTCAATTGTCCTTCGCGCAGCTAGATCGGCTGATTTGCGGGTCCGGTTCGGACAGTGACAACCGCGCCGCGCGGAAAGCGTCGACGAAAGCCCCGGAAAACCAGGCGTCGCGGCTCCCCTGCGCATTCCGCGTGAATGTGCAGGTGGGGTTCGGTGGAGTTACCGGAACTTCCGACGGCACCGATTCGCTGGCCCACCTCGACGTGCTGTCCGGCCTCGACCGCGACACTGCCGCGCTGAAGATGGGCGATGACGATCAATTCCTTGCCATTGTCGATGACGACCTCGTTTCCACCTGCCCGGCGGAAATCGCGATCGTCGTCCGGCGTGTCATCCGCGGCTTCGCGCACCCATCCGGAACATGGCGCGTAGACATCCGCCCCGAATGCCAGATAGTCCTCGATTCGCCGCGCCGACAGCCGCTTTCGGGTCTGTCGCCATGTCGAGAGACCGACGATATCCAGGGCGGCCCGCTCACTCCGCACAATCCAATGGTGGTTCCACAACCGACCGTCACCCTCGACGATCAGCCATCGGCCGGGGCCGAGCGGAAATACCAACTCCTGATCTACCGGCTCATTGATCGCCCGTCCGAGCGAAACGAACTTCGCCGACACCACCGCAACCACGAGCGCCGCGGCGATCCATGGTCCCGGTTCCAGGAATCCACCGGTAACGCGGGGAACCCGCACCACGGCCACCACCGATACCGCGAGCGCGAGCAACTCGAGGTGCAGGGCGGGAAAGGGCGCGGTCCGCAAGCTGGGGGCGAGAAATTCGTGCGTCAGGACCAACATGGCGATGACGGTCAGAACACCGGCAAGCCACTGCCCTCCGGTGTCGGCAAGCCAGCTGCGCGACACCACACCCACCAGCACAATCGGCCAGCTGAAATCACCGAATAGCTGTGCTGCCGAACGCATCACACGATGCTACCTACGGCTTCCGCTGCGATAGCCATGGTCGGTGGACCGCATCGGCTCCGATCATGCAGCCCGCTCAGACGGGACCGGTTCGAAAAGCGGTCCACCACTTTGTTCGGGTGCGGGTTGGGCGTCGATCCGGACGAAGTGGCGGTAATTCGGGTGCGGGCGGGTCGGGGGGCGTGCGATCGTCGAGGGATGGCGCTGATACCCGGCATCACCATTCGGTCGGCCACCGAGGATGACGTGGCGGCCATTCAGTTGCTCGGCGACACCTCGTTCGGGATGCGCGGCGAACCGGAGTATGCGGAATTGCGGGCGCGGGTCTTTCCGACCGAGGAGGCGATCGTCGCGATCGAAGACGGGCGCGTCGTCGGACATGCCAGGTCCACTCGGATGACGCTGACCGTGCCCGGCGAGCGCACGGTCGAGGCCTGTGGAATCGCCGGGGTCGGCGTCGCGCCGACGCACCGGCGGCGCGGAATTCTGCGGGCCATCTACACCGAGCAGCATCGGCGCACCGAGGCGGCCGGGCTCCCGCTGACCATCTTCACCGCGAGTCAGGGTGCCATCTACGGCCGGTTCGGATACGGGCCGACGATTCGGCAGAACGCGGTCTCGATCGACCGGCGGTTCGTCGAATTCCTGCCGTCCGCCCCCGATCCGGGCGGCGTGGTGCTCAGCACCACGGCCGATGCGGGCGAGCAGCTTCGCGCGATCTACGACCGCTGGCGGCGTCTGGTGCCCGGTGCGCAGGCGCGTCCCGAGGCCCGCTGGCAGATGGACCTCTCCGATTCCCCCGCGTTCCGCGACGGCGGCACCGAACTCTTCGCATTCCTGCACCCGGACGGTTATGTGCTGTATCGCTACCACCGTCGCGAACAAGGCAAGTCCGCGGTGGTCGAGGAGATGCGCGCGGTAACCCCGGAGGCGCAGGTCGCGCTGTGGCGGGCGCTGTTCGGGTTGGAGCTGTGCAGTCACGTCGAGGCGGCGATCACCGACAACGATCCGCTGCCGTATCTGCTCACCGATCTCCGACTGGTGCGCACGAAGGCGCGCTTCGACGATTTGTGGTTGCGGCTCATGGATGTTCCCGCGGCGCTGACCGCTCGCTCATACCTGCGTGACCTCGATATCGTTCTCGCAGTGCAGGATCCGTTCCGCGACGCGGGCGGCACCTTCGCGCTCACGGTGCGCGACGGCATCGCCGAATGCACACCGACCACCCGCCCACCCGACTTCGAACTCGGCATCGACGTCCTGGCCTCCATGTACCTCGGCGCCTACCCAGCCCGCCTCTTCGCCGCCGCCAACCGCCTGCAGGCCAAGGACGCCGTGCGACTACGCGCGCTCGACGAAGCATTCGGCGCGGAACGAGACGCGGCACTCGGCTGGTTCTTCTGAGCTGGGCTGTCTTTGTTGGGCCAGCAAAGTCCCGACGGATCGGGTTGGTCGCGCAGCCGGTCTGCACCCGCGGAGCTGGGTCGGCTCCTCCGCACGACTGGCTCTCGGGTCGAGCTGAATCCGTGAGCCGGGCTCGGGTCGACCAGCCGCGATTTCGGGGCTTTTCTACGAGCCCGGCCGCCTCGAGGCCTGAGACGGCCTGCGTTTGCCGAACCGAGCAGTTCTGAGCGGCTGAATCCGTGGCGACCGCCGTTCCGTGCCGAGGCGGCTGGTCGGCCGGTCAGGGCGCTGATTTCGCTGATCAGGGATATCCCTGAGCCGACCTCGTACTCCGGAGTGATGTCGGAGGCGAGGTGGGCTGGCATGCTGGATTCATGAAGCCGATTCAGCTGGTGCTCAATATCCTGTGGCTCGTAATCGTGGGGTTCTGGATGGCGCTCGGCTACATTGTCGCGGGCATCATCTGCTGCGTTCTGATCATCACGATCCCCTGGGGTATCGCTTCGTTCCGGATCGCGACCTATGTGCTCTGGCCGTTCGGACGCACCACGGTCGAAAAGCCCTCCGCGGGTGTCGGATCGATGATCGGCAACATCATCTGGTTCATCGTCGCCGGTTGGTGGCTGGCGCTCGGCCACCTGCTCACCAGCATCCCGCTGTTCATCTCGATCATCGGCATCCCGTTCGGCTGGGCGAACCTCAAACTGATCCCGATCTCCCTGTTCCCCCTCGGCCGCGAAATCGTGGACAGCGATCAGCCGTTCGGTGCCCAATACGCCCGGGGTGGTTACGCACCTCGTTAGCAACCAGGGTCCGGCGGGATGGGTTCGGTTACTCCGAGTCGTCGACGAGTTGCTTCATGATGCCGACGGCGCGCGTCAGCACGACCAGTTGTTCGTCGGTGAGGGTTGAGAGCTGTTCGGTCATCCAGGCCTCGCGGGCGCTGGTTTCATCGGCGATCAGTGCGCGACCCGCATCCGAGAGCGACACGATGATCTGGCGGCCATCGGTCGGATGCGGCTTGCGCTCCACCAATCCCAGATCGGACAGCGAGGCGATCACGCGCGTCATCGACGGCGGCTGTACGCGCTCCTTGGCGGCCAACGCGCCAGGCGTCATCGCCCCTTCTCGATGCAGGGTGGCGAGTGCGGAGAGCTGCGTCAGCGAAATCTGGGCGTCGGCGCGCCGCCCCCGCAGATGTCGCGTCAAGCGCACCACCGCGAGCGACAGCTCACCGGCGAGAGCTCGAACATCCGATGGCGTTGTCACAGAGCAGAACGATACGGGACACGCTGGCCGGTGACCGCCTCTTCCCGCGGCTACGCTGTGACTGTGCCCCAGAATGTCC
Organism: Nocardia pseudovaccinii NBRC 100343; assembly: GCF_001613225.1. Taxonomy (GTDB): domain Bacteria; phylum Actinomycetota; class Actinomycetes; order Mycobacteriales; family Mycobacteriaceae; genus Nocardia; species Nocardia pseudovaccinii. The sequence continues at coordinate 5,470 of NZ_BDBY01000420.1, read as the reverse complement.
CGCAGATCCCGCCGCGCTTCACCGATCCACGGCCGGTACTCGCGGTCGGCAGCGCCCTCTGGCTGATCGCCACCGTCGTCGTGTGGACCAGCGACCGCTGGGAATCCGCCCGTCCGGTGTGTCTGATGGGTATGGCCGTCGGCCTGCTCGGCTACACGATCTTCGCGATCCAGCGCCGGGGCGCCCGCCGCGGCGACAAAGGCGCGCAAACCGGACTTTGACCGCCTGCCTCAGCTCACTTCGAACTCGTCGGTGATACCGGTGAAGGGATGCAGGGCGCCGTCGGGGCTCAGACTGTCGGCAAAATGTTGCATGCGGTAGGTGCCGGGGGTGGCCTCCGTCGGGATGTCCCAGGTGAAGCGAGCCACGGATGCGGCCGGTCCACGCTTGCTCCAGTGGAAGCGGACGGCCCATTCGCCCTCGTTGGCGATGCGGACCCAGTCGCCGGATGCGTTGCGGCGCTGCACTTCCAGGAAGGTGCCGTTGCGACGGGGGTTGTGTTTCGGATGGGCGGAGACGAATTCGGCGGCGGCCTGGGTACCGCATGCGTACGAGGCGGCGGGCTGGGTCAGGACATCGCCGAATCCACGACCCGACGGTGTGGTGTCCGGGCCGGGTGCGGGTTGGAAGTTCGGCTGCAGGTTGGATACGTCGCGCGGCGCCGGACCGCGCGGGATCTGCTGACGGGCGGCGAAAGCCGTTGCCAGACGGGTGAACTCCTGCTGGTAGGCGGGCAATGTATAGCGTCCGAACAAGGTTGAGCCGCCCTCGTACTGCTGGGAGTCGTATTCCTCCGGAGTGGTGACGTATTCGTGGTACGCGTTCGCGTAGCCCTGCATCAGCACCTGCACCAGCGGAACGCCGAGCGCGGCGGCAACAGCTCGGCGGATGCGCAGTCCGGCGACGATGGTGAATTCTGCACCGCCGCAGGCCAAGTAGAGCTCACCGATCCGAACAATCTGGATCGGCACCACATTCGGCACCCACGGCACCGGCGGCAACAGCCCGAGCGGCGCGATGATCGCCTTGGGCGCCTGCGCATCCGCGAGCCAGGACGGTGCGGGCTGGCGCGGATCGCCGAGCGCATCAATGAACGGATTGCGCACCCCCTCGGGGATCGGGATACCCGGCAGGCCGGGACCATCCTCGACGCTGCCCGCGATGAGCGAGACGCCCGCGGCGGCGGGCGCGGTGTGGCGCGGTTGGCCGTCAGGTGTGAATCTGCCGTCGACGGCGATATCGGCCAGGTCGATATAACAGAGCATCGAATCGACCGGACCGCTGATGGACTGTGCGCCCGACAACGCGGTTTTCGAGGCGCGGTACTGACGCTCGCCGATGATGCGGGTGTTGTCGAACTCGTTCCGGGTCGGTCCCGAACCGGGTTGCAGATCGAGATTAGGGGACATATCCCCCGCGTTGGTCTGCGCGAACGCGGCGACGAAATCGGCCGGGCCATCGAGATAGCGGACGCCGTGCTCGGTGTGTTCATACGAGAACGACGCGTAACCCTTGTTATCCGCGCTGATCAGTCGGTTCTGGTTGGTCATCGAGGTGTTGTGCGTGGCGAACCAGGTGATTGCGCCGACTTGTTTGCCGCCCTTGACGAATGACAGTGCGGTGACCGCCGGGTCGATGGCATTCGGGAAGTGCTGTTTATCCGCATCCGGATTGCGTTCGAAGGCAACTCGTGATCGGTTGACGCTCGCGTCGTGCAGTTCGGCGCGACCCAGCGAAAGGGCGCCCGGTCCGAGATCGGCGTGCGCGGCGGCGATCGCCTCCACAATGCCGTTCACCTCGGCGTCGTATACCTGCTGTTGAAAACCCAGAATCGACAGGTTGTACGCGTAATCGTTGCTGGAGCCGCCACAGGTCGCATGCGAATGCGTCGAGGTGAGCGCGATGTTCTGTTCGGTGTACAGATCACCGAAGCGGCGGGCGAGTTCGAGCATGACGCCGCGATGCACGGACTGGAAAATCATGCCGTTCTCCGCTACCGCGAACACGATTCGACGCGCACCACTGTCGATGATGAATGCGCGAGCGCGCGGGCGCAGATGGATGCCCGCCGTCTGCTGCTCGAACTGTGAATAGCCCATCATTCCGCATTCGGCGGCCGGGCCGGTGATATCGGAAAGCCCGAGTCCGATGCGGTAGCCACCCGATTCGGGAGCCGCGGCGGCCGGTGCGCCGAGCGCCGAAGTCACACCCGGCACCGTGCCCGCTGTCGCGAGCGCGGCGGAACCAACCGCGGTTCGGGCCAGCACCGTTCTGCGTGACACCGGCATACGCGTCTCCCTTCGATCCCGTGCTGAAGCGAACCACACAACTGGACAATCGTCCAGTCGAGATTTTCGGCCCTGCGAATTGACTGTGGCGGAGTTGCGGACTTAACTCCCTTGGGTGTCCTCCCGATTGAGCGTCGAAGAACGACGGGCCCACCTTATCGAGGCAGCCATCGGCCTTGCCGAGAAAAAGGGCGTCGCGGGCGTGACCACGCGCGATGTCGCTCAGGCAGCCGGTGTTTCGCTCGGTGTGGTGCATTACTGTTTCGAAAACAAGGACGCGCTGATGACCGAGCTGGTCAAGGCGTTGTCGATGGAATTACGCGATTCCGTCGATGCCAACGAAACAGTTTGGCAAGACGTCGGAAGTGGAAAAGAAGCGCTTCAAAAATTGGTGCGCGCCGGACTCGAACTGATGTGGCTCAACATTGAAGCCACACCGGAACGACAACTGCTCACATACGAAACCACGACATATGCGCTACGCGAAGGGGAATCGACTCCCGCGAAACTCGCGATAGCGCGCGAACAGTACGCATTCAACGACACCACGGTCGCCGACATCCTCGACCATGCCCGCGACGCCACCGGTTGCCGGTGGTCCGTGCCGGTGCCGACGCTGAGCCGCTTCACCTTGAATGTGATCGACGGTGTCGTGCTGCGCTGGTTGGTGGACAACGACAGCGAAAGTGTGCGCAGGCAACTGGATCTGCTCAGCGAGATGGTTGCGAACTACGCGGTGTAAGTCGGCTGTGTGGCTGCGGTCAGACCGGGCGGTGCGGGGTTCGGATGTGGGTGGTTGTGCCATCGCGCCACCAGGGGACGGAGACGGTGGCTTCCAGGGCACCGCGCAGGCGGATCTGGAGATCGTCGTGGAGCACCAGGTCGCCTTGTTCATCGGGCAGGGTGAACAGTTGGCGCAGAACGATTCCCAGCGGTTCGGCGGACCAGGTGGTGTGGCGGCCCTGGCTCATCACCTCGGCGGTGATCACATCGGAGACCATGGGGAGATCGAGCAGGGTCGCGAGGGCGGGCGCCGTGACGGTATCGCCTGCTACCAGGTGATCCGCGGGAACGGCGAGGCCGAACCACGGCTGGTCGAGTACCCAGGCGTCGTTGGGGTCGACGACTGCCGAGGACAGGGCGCGCACGCGCTCGGGGAGCTCGAGTTCGGACAGGTCGAGGTGATCCACTGCGGCGGCGAGGCGGGCGTGGGTTCGGGAAACCACCTCGGGTGTAGGGGTTTTCGATGGGTCGGCGAGTCCGTCCAGCAGTGCGGCGGCCAGTTCCTGGGTGATGGCATTCGGGTTCGCCAGGACTGCGCGTAAGGCTTCGGAATCCAGGTCGGAAAGTTCGAATTCGGGGAGTAGGCCAGCGAATTCGGTATCGGCGGGGTGGCGGAGCAAGCCGAGCGGAATGCCATCGATGCGCGCGTGTCTGCGCAACCACCAGGCCGTGTAGCCATCGGGATCGGTGAGCAGTTTGCGGGTGCGCGGAGTGGATGCCAACTGCCGCAACGCCTCTGGCCAGCAGGACTCTTCGACCAGGTCCAGGTCGCGGACGGCGGCCAGTTCCGGCGGATCTTCGGGCAGGCCCGACCACCAGCGCTCCTCGTCGTCCAAGTGGTGATCGGGGCCGGTGGGATCGGTTTCGATGACAATGCTGAAATCCCAGCCGACGCCCACCGCACGCAGCACCTCGGCGCCGTAGCGGTCCACCATGTCCGTTGCGACAGTGCCGAACGGCGAATCCGGCACCTGCAATGTGCTCAACGGTGCGTCGGGGAGCAGCAATTCGTCGGCGGGGAGCAATTCCCCGGTAGTGTCGGGTAATTCGAGGAGGCCGAGCCAAGACGGGAGTGCTGACGGATCGGCATGTGCGGCGAGCCGCAGCACGGCATCGGTGGTGTCGGGATCGCCCGGCTGGTCCTCCAGTTCCGCGCGTAATCCGGGATCGCTCAACAGGTCCTCGGCGGTGGCCGAACGTGCGCCGAGTCGCGCGAGGAGTGGATGCACTGCCTCGGGGTGCACCAGACGCGCCCAGTGCACCGGTATGGCGACATCGAGCTGGTCATCCAAAACTACTGTGCGCGGTCCGGTTACCAGTCGGCCGTCTGCCAGCGGCACCGCGAGCGCGCCGAGTTCTTCAGCGGCCAGCGGGTCGACAACGTATGGCTCCAACGCGACGTACAGCGAATGCCACCACTTCGGGGACCGCTCGAGCCCGGACGAAAGTTCCGCCAGCCGAGCAAGTCCCAGTCTGTGCACATCCAGCACACCCAGCGCCTCGCTATGTGCGCGCCCTGACAACTCGGGTATTACCAGTGGTCCGACGATGTCATCGAGCAGGTCGGCCAATTCTCGACTCAGGCCAGTGAATACGCGCGCTCGCGTGGGTACCGCATGTCTTGACCGTGGCGCGGACGATCGCGCTGCGGCGGTCCAGTCGTCAGTGCCGAGCGGACCGCTGTGCTCGGCATCGCTCTCAGCGGCCGTGCGCACCGAAGAGGCTTGGTCCGCGACGGCTGATCGTGTAGCGGCCGAGGCCGACTGTGCGGCGGTTTCGCCAGCGGTTTCCGAGCGGGTGGTGACGACCGGGAGCCAGGGCTGGGTCTGCAGTTCGCGGACCAGGGCCTCGCGCAGGATGCCGTCTACCTCGCTGCGCGCGAAGCCCGGGGCGGGAACCAGGACGAGGCGATCGCGCGGCGGGAGTGCGCGGGCGAAATCGGCATAACCCTGGGCGAATTCGGCAAGGCGAGCTCCCGGGAGGACGCGTCGGCGGTCCGGCTGCATCGGTATGTCGGCTATCAGGAGAGCTGGTAGCGACAGCTCCTCGTCGGATCGCGTGGGTGCGCGCAGCACATCATGCGCAGCGGACACCGGCCTGCCATCCCGCAGCGGCAGCAACCAGCGCGCCCGGGCAGTCCGGTACTCCCACCAAACCCGTCGCTGCGATCCGGGGCCATCGATGCGCAACTCCCTGAGCCCGAGCCCTGTGGACCGGCCGGTGCTCAGATCTGCATCGGTGCCGCCGAATTCGGCGTCGTGGGTGTCGTGCAGCCCGATTAGGTCAGCGTGCCCGTCACTTCGGTCCGCGTGCCCGTCGCTTCGGTCCGCGTGCCCGTCGCTCGGGTTCGCGTGGCCGCCACTCGGGTCCGCGTGGCCGCCACTCGGGTCCGCGTGGCC
>NZ_BDBY01000419.1 GCF_001613225.1 Nocardia pseudovaccinii NBRC 100343 | reverse complement strand
CCCCAACCCAACAGGCACCCCCACCCCCGGCCCCTGTCCCGTCGCAACCAACCCCTGCCCTGCCCGACCCCGGCGGCCAGCCCGGAATCACCGGCCCCATCCCCGACCAAACCGGCCCCTCCCAACCCCCACCGACCTCCAACCAACCCGGCGTCATCCCCACCCCAGAAGGAACCCGCTGACTCACCGCACTCCTTACCGAATCCGTACGCCTCGCCTCCCGCAACAGGTAAAGAGTGCGAATCCAGCGAGACCTGGCGCATCGCCGAACCCGACAGCAATCAGCCTGGCCTGCAATGTTCCGGCAAAGCCGCACCCGACCAGAGCTCAGGCGCACAACCCGGACCGCGTCAGACTTTGACCAGGTCGTCGGCGTGGATTACCGGACGTTGCATAGTGTCCGGGAGTTCGGTGGTGGAGCGGCCGAGCATGCCGGATAGCTCGGTGCTGTCGTATTCGACTACGCCGCGGGCGACTATGCGGTTGTCGGGGGCGATGAGGTCGACGACGTCGCCGCCGTGGAAGCGGCCGCGGACGCCGGTGATGCCTGCGGCGAGCAGGGAGCGGCGACGGTGGGCGACGGCTTGGACGGCGCCCTCATCGATGAGGATGGCGCCGCGGCTGTCGGCGGCGTGGCGGACCCAGAATTTGCGGGCGGAGAGGCGGACCGGGCGGGCGGCGAAGGCGGTGCCGACGGTGCCCGCGCTGAGCGCGATATCGGCCTCGGTGGCGGCGGCAAGCAGGACGGGGACGCCCGCGTCGGCGGCCAGCCGGGCCGCGGAGAGTTTGGAGGCCATGCCACCGGTGCCGAGTGCGCCACCGCTGCCCGCGATGACGCCGTCGAGGTCGGCGCTGCTGCGGACCTCTGGGATGAAGTTGGCGGCGCCTTTGCGCGGGTCGCCGTCGTAGAGGCCCTCGACATCGGAGAGCAGCACCAGCGCGTCCGCGCCGACCAGATGGGCGACCAGTGCGGCGAGGCGGTCGTTATCGCCGAAGCGGATCTCTTCCGTTGCGACAGTATCGTTTTCGTTCACCACAGCGACCGCGCCGAGCGAGCGCAACCGATCCAGGGTGCGCTGCGCGTTGCGGTGATGCTCGCGCCGGGAGAAGTCGTCGGCGCTCAACAGCACCTGCCCGACCGTCCGCCCGAACCGCGCGAACGAGGTCCCCCACGCATGCGCCAATGCCAACTGACCGACGCTGGCGGCGGCCTGTTTGGTGGCCAGATCCCTTGGGCGACTTGTCAATCCGAGCGGCGCGATACCCGCACCGATAGCACCCGAGGACACCACGACCACATCGGATCCGGCCCGCATCCGCGCCTCCACCGCATCGGCCAGCCGATCCAGTCGCGCCATATCGAGCCCGCCCTTAAGGCTGGTCAGCGCCGAAGATCCGATCTTCACCACCACACTGCGCGCCGAAGCAATCGCCGTCCTGGCCTCACTCAGCCCGGACTGCGACAGCACCTCGGCCATCCCCGAACTCACCTGCATCGCAACCGAACTCCCTGTACCGCAACAGAACTCGACGTACCCGCCAGTCCGGCCGAACCCGCCGGGCGCAACACTGCACCCTGAACGCCCTGGCCGCCACCGAATTCCGATACGCACCGGACGGGCGAACCGAACCGCGGCGCTCGCCGTAACGCCGTGCCAGACCCCGGCGCACACCACAAGCCCACGGCGTTCACGTTATTCCTCGTCGTCCTTGACCAGACCACGGCGTACTCGGGACGCGTGTTTGCGTTCGGCGGCGCTGATCCGGTCGTTCTGCTCCAGCCGAATGTCGGTGCCGCGGCCGGTGGGCACCATATCCACACCCGCGGAGATCTGCGGCTCCCAATCGAAGGTGACATCGCCGATGGTGACCGGCGCACCGGGCTCGGCGCCCTGCTTCACCAGTTCGTCTTCGACACCGAGCCGGGCCAGACGGTCGGCGAGGTAGCCGACGGCTTCGTCGTTGTCGAACTGAGTCTGGCGAACCCAGCGCTCCGGCTGCGGCCCGCGCACGATGAAGCCGCCCGGCTCCTCGGGATCGGCGATCACGCTGAAGCCGGATTCGTTGACCGCGATCGGGCGGATCACCGGGCGCTTCGGCGCGGCCTTCGGGTGCGCGGTCCGATACTGCTCGACCATCTCGGCGAGCGCAAAGGTCAAGGGACGCAGGCCCGCCCGGCTCACCGCCGAGATCTCGAAGACCGGCCAGCCACGTGCGGCGAATTCAGGCGTGACCATCTCCGCCAACTCGGCGGCATCGGGCAGATCGACCTTGTTCAGGATCACCACACGCGGCCGATCGGCCAGATCACCGAGCCCGGTATCGGCATCCAGAGCCGGTTGGTAGGCCGCGAGTTCGGCCTCCAGCGCATCGACATCGGAAACCGGATCGCGTCCCGGCTCGAGGGTCGCACAGTCGACGACGTGCGCGAGCACCGCGCAGCGCTCCAGATGCCGCAGGAAATCCAGCCCGAGCCCACGCCCCTCGCTCGCACCCGGGATCAGACCGGGCACATCGGCGATGGTGAAGGTGGTGTCACCGCTGGAGACCACTCCGAGATTGGGCACCAGCGTGGTGAACGGGTAGTCCGCGATTTTCGGCTTGGCGGCCGAGAGCACCGACACCAGCGAGGACTTGCCCGCCGACGGGAACCCGACGAGCCCCACATCGGCGACGGACTTCAGCTCGAGGACAAGATCGCCCTCATCGCCGTCCTCGCCGAGCAGTGCGAAACCGGGCGCCTTGCGCGCCTTGGAGGCCAGCGCGGCATTACCGAGTCCGCCACGTCCGCCACGAGCCACGATGAACTTATTGCCCGAACCGACCAGATCGACGACCACCTTGCCGTCGTCGTCCAGCACCACGGTGCCGTCGGGCACCTTCAGCACCAGGTCGGTGCCCTGCTTACCGTCGCGGTTGCTGCCCTCGCCCGGCTTGCCGTTGCTCGCCCTGGCATGCGGATGGAAGTGGAAGTCCAGCAGGGTGTGCACATTCGGGTCGACCTCGAGGATCACATCCCCGCCGCGTCCGCCATTGCCGCCGTCCGGACCGCCGAGCGGCATGAACTTCTCGCGGCGCACGGAGGCACAGCCGTGACCACCCTTGCCCGCACGCACGTGCAATACGACACGGTCGATGAATTTGGACATGTCCGAATCATCCTCCTCGGTGGTCGGATTTATGGGAACGCGATCTTTCGAGAACGCGAAAAGCGGGCCAGGGAATGCACCCTGACCCGCTCAGCTTTTCCGTTTGGCTAGAGGCGGTCAGGCCTCGGCCGGCTCCGGAACAACGATGTTGACGGTCTTGCGGCCACGCTTGGTGCCGAACTCGACCTTGCCCGCCGCCAGGGCGAACAGGGTGTCGTCGCCGCCACGGCCGACGAGCACACCGGGGTGGAAGTGCGTGCCACGCTGGCGAACCAGGATCTCGCCCGCCGAAACGGTCTGGCCACCGAAACGCTTGACGCCGAGTCGCTGGGCGTTCGAGTCGCGACCGTTGCGGGAGCTGGATGCACCCTTCTTATGTGCCATTTCTGAACTCCTGTGAAGTAATTCGAGAAAGCGCGGAGGCTTACTTGATGCCGGTGACCTTGAGGACCGTCAGCGGCTGACGGTGACCCTGACGCTTGTGGTAGCCGGTCTTGTTCTTGAACTTGTGGATGCGGATCTTCGGGCCCTTGGTGTGCTCGACGACCTCCGCGGCCACGGAAACCTTGGCCAGCTTGTCCGCATCGGTGGTCAGCTCGGCGCCGTTCACCACGAGAACCGGGGCCAGCGCCACGGACGAACCCGGCGCACCCTCGATCTTCTCGACCTTCACCAGGTCACCGACCGCGACCTTGTACTGCTTTCCGCCGGTCTTGACGATCGCGTACGTTGCCATCGGTCGGCTGCCCTTCTTCCTGTAATGCGCGCGGCTCGTGCTCGCGCGGCTGCGTGCTCCCGCCCGGATGACTCCGGCTGGAAACCACAGCACTCTGGTCTGGTAGTCACCGCCGCCTCAGCAACCTGATGGCTCTCGGCTTCGAGCCGAGTCACAAACACAGCGCGAATAAGCGCTGTCGCCGGGCAGCGACTGTCCAAGATTACAGGACGGGTACCACCCCGACCAAACCGGTGCCCGTGAAAGGCAGGACCCCCGTCGCGGAATGCGGCGGGGGTCCCAGGTTTTCGATCCGATTGTGGCGATCAGTTCGCGTCGTCCACCGGCGGTCCGGCGGGACGACCGACGGCCCGGCGGCGCGGCTTGCGCGACGGCACCACGACCGGAACATCCGCCGTGTAGTCCACGACGGGCCCTGCCGCCCCCTGATCCGCCGTCGGCAGCACGAAGACGGCCCCGGCGCTGTCGGCGGCCGGTGCGGCGGCCGAACGCGCGACGCGACGTCTGCGGCCTGCCGAACGGGGTGCCGCGGAATCGGGCACACCGTTGGACGATGCCGCGACCGGCTCTACCGCGGGCTCCGCGGGTTCATCCGCCGCGGGCGTCGAAGCTGCGGCAGCGACCGGCGCGACCTCCTCGGATGCGGACGCGACGGCCTCCTCGGCCACCACTTCCGCCTCCGCGGCTTCCTCGGTTACGGCTTCCGCGACTTCCTCGGCAACCGCCTCCGCAGCTTCCTCGGTTACGGCTTCCGCGACTTCCTCGGCAACCGCCTCCGCGGCTTCCTCGGCGACCGCCGCGACCGACTCGGCGACGACGACATCCGCGACCGGAGCCTCATCGCTTGCGGCGACGACATCCGCGACGGCTTCCGCCACGGCGACGTCCTCGAGCTCCGCAACATCCTCCGCGTGCACTTCCTCCGACTGATGCGCCGCCATCGCCAACGCCACCGGATGCGCCCGCTTGACCGCGATCTCCGCCTCGTCTTCGACAGCATGCGCGGTGCCATTGGCTGCCGCGGCGGGCGCACTCGCCGCCGCACCCTTGTCCCGGCCACGCCGCCGCCGCGATCCGGTCTCCCGGCCACTGCGGGTGCTGTCCTCGGCACCGGTGAGCTCCACCGGATAGGTGTGCACGACGATGCCCCGACCATGGCAGTGCTCGCAGGTCGTCGAGAACGCCTCGACCAGACCGGTGCCGAGCTTCTTGCGGGTCATCTGCACCAGGCCGAGCGAGGTCACCTCGGAGACCTGGTGGCGGGTGCGGTCGCGGCCCAATGCCTCGGTCAGCCTGCGCAGCACCAGATCCCGGTTCGACTCCAGCACCATGTCGATGAAATCGACGACGATCATGCCGCCGATATCGCGCAGCCGCATCTGGCGCACGATCTCCTCGGCGGCCTCCAGGTTGTTCCTGGTGACCGTCTCTTCCAGATTGCTGCCGCCCGCACCGGTGAACTTGCCGGTATTGACGTCGATGACGGTCATCGCCTCGGTCCGGTCGATCACCAGGGTGCCGCCGGAGGGCAGCCACACCTTGCGATCGAGCGCCTTGGCGAGCTGCTCATCGATCCGGTA
>NZ_BDBY01000418.1 GCF_001613225.1 Nocardia pseudovaccinii NBRC 100343 | reverse complement strand
GGATGACCTTGACCAACAGGTCCGGCTCTTCGTACAGCGTCTTGGGCGCGCCGTTGTCCTTGGCCTCGGCGGCCTTCTCGATAGTGCGCCAGGTCGCCTGCAGCCGCTCGACGTCGCGAGCCAGCTCGGCCTCGCTGACGCCTTCCGACGCGGTGCGGATGATCACTCCGGCGTCGGCGGGCACGATATCGCGCAGGATCTCCTTGAGCCGCTTGCGCTCGGTATCGGGCAGCTTGCGGCTGATACCGGTCGACGAACCGCCGGGCACGTACACCAGGAAGCGTCCGGCCAGGCTGATCTGGGTGGTCAGCCGGGCGCCCTTGTGCCCGACCGGGTCCTTGGAGACCTGGACAAGTACCTGATCGCCGGGCTTGAGCGCCTGCTCGATCTTGCGCTCCTTACCGCCGAGACCGGCGGCCTCCCAGTTCACCTCACCGGCGTAGAGCACACCGTTGCGGCCGCGGCCGATGTCGACGAATGCCGCCTCCATCGAGGGCAGCACATTCTGCACCTTGCCGAGGTAGACATTGCCGACCATCGACGCCGAGCCGGTATTGGTGACGAAGTGCTCGACCAGGATGTTGTCCTCGAGCACCGCGACCTGGGTCGCGGTCGGGTGCTCCGAGAAGGTCTTCTCGCGCACGACCATGACCCGGTCCACCGCCTCGCGGCGGGCCAGGAACTCCGACTCGGTCAGGATCGGCGGGCGACGGCGACCGGCCTCGCGACCGTCACGCCGACGCTGCCGCTTGGCTTCGAGCCGGGTGGAACCGGTGATGCCCTGCACCTCGTCGACCGTGGCGCGGCTGCGGCTCTTATTGCGCGGCTCACGCTCGTGCACGACGGTATTCGGCGGATCGTCATCGGAGACGCCCTCGCTATCGGCGCCCTCCCCTGCCACCTTGCGGCGGCGGCGGCGACGGCGACGGCGACTCGACCCCTCCGGCACACCGGATTCGTCGTCCTCTGTCTCGGTGTCGTCGCCGGATTCGGCTTCGGCCTCGCTCTTGACCGCGGCCTGCTCGTCCTCGGCGCCCTCGTCGGCGGCTTCGGTGTCGTCGCCCTCGGATTCGGCGTCGGCGTGCTGTTCACCCCGGCCCCGCCCCCGGCCACGACGGCCACGCCGACGACGACGCGGCTGATCCGCCTCGCCCTGTTGTTCGGTCGCCTCGTCCTCGGTGGTTTCGGGCTCTTCCTCGACGGTTTCGACCGCGGTTTCCTCGGCGCGACGGCTGTCGCGCTCGGCCCGACGCTGCCGACGCGCCTCCTCGGCGGCCGCGGCGTCCGGCGGCAGGAACAGCGGTGCGGCGACCGAGGCTGCGGCCTCGAAAACGACCGGCGTCGCTACGTGCGGCTCCTGCGGAACCGAATGGGTGAACAGCTGCACCGACGGCTGATGCGCCGCGGGCTGCTCCCCCGATGCCAGCGATTCGGACTGGTCGATCGCCTGGTCCGGCGCGGAGAAAATGGGCCCCGGCTCGGGCTTGGCCGCAACCGCCTCCGGCGCAACCGGCTCGGTCGCTACCGGTTCCGGCGCAACCGGCTCGGGCTCGGCCGCAACCGGTTCTTGCGCGGCGGTCGCGGGCGCCTCGGGTTCGACGGCCTCCGATTCCACCGTGCCGAGCGCATCGCGGACAGATTCCGCTACCGCTCGATCGACATTCGATTGCGCACTACGTGCGTCGGCACCCAACTCGGCGAGCTTGGCCAGGATGCGTTTGCTGGTTACCCCCAGCCGCTTGGCAAGCGCGTGAACTCGGATTCGCTCCGGCAATTGTTCGGCATCCTGTGATGTTGTTGTCAGCGGCTCTTGATCGGCCACGAAGTCTCCTCGGGTCCCCGGGCGCGTCCCTCCTGGCAGGAGTGACGCGGCCGACGCGGGGGCACTGTCCGTTCACCTCACGCGGTTGGCGCGAGGTCAAGTGGTCTCGCCCCGCGTGCCCGGTTAACACCCATGGTTTTCGTCGGTCGGGCTAACTGGTCACGCGGCGCCTGGCTGTTGGCTGAACTCCACGGCGCGAGCGCTCATCCAGCGTGCCGACGCGAACCTCCGGCCCCAGCAACGGGCCAGTTGTTCGTAGCAGCGATGATCGGCATCGAACCGCAGTGTCATCCGGTTACCGTCCGGCACCGATCGTCCGCGTACCTGCGCGAACAGTCGGTATCGTCAGCAACCACTGCCAGTATCCCACACAGTGCGGCGACGTCTCTCCATCGCCGCACTCTCAGGGCCCTACATCAGGCCGGGAACTCGGGAAACCAGAGAGCGATTTCCCGCTTGGCCGATTCCGGCGAATCGGAGCCGTGCACCAGGTTCTCCTGGGTCTCCAGCGCGAGGTCGCCACGAATGCTGCCGGGGACGGCCTTCTCGACCGGATCGGTGCCGCCCGCGATCTGTCGGAACGCCGCAATGGCGCGCGGACCCTGCAGGATGGCCGCGACGACCGGGCCGGAGGTGATGAACTCGATCAAGGAACCGAAGAACGGCTTCTCGGCATGTTCGGCGTAGTGGCCGCGCGCCAACTCGTCGGATACCTGCTTCAGCTCCAGGGCGGCGATCTTCAGCCCCTTGCGCTCGATCCGGGCCAGCACCTCACCGACGAGGCCACGGGCCACACCGTCCGGCTTGATGAGTACCAACGTCTGCTCAGTCACGGCGCACAGCCTAATAGGCGATACCCCCGGTTACCGAACCGGCGGCTACGAAGAGCCCTGGATGCGCTGACTGGGCAGCAGGCCGAGCTCCATCCGGCGCTTGACGTCCGCGCGCAGCACCAGGATGAAGCCCCAGACGACGGCGAAGAAGACACCCATAACGCCGATGGAGATGTGCACGAAGACGCCGAGGATCAGCAGGACCTGCAGGCCCAGATTGAACGGGATGGCCCATGGGCGGCGTTGCAGTCCGGCGCCGAGGATCATCACCAGCGCGAGGACGACGAGGTAGCTGCCGGAGAACCAGCCGATACCGCCGCCGACGGATCCGACCACGGGCAATGCGAGCAGCACCGTGATCGCCTCGAGGATCAGCGTGCCCGCCATGACGCCGCGCAGCCCCTTCCACGGGTCTGCCGCGGGCGGGCGGACCTGCGGCTCGCCGTCGGCCCGCTCGGGCTCGGCGGCGTCGCCGGTCGACTCGGTCACGCTGTCTCCTTCTCGGCATTCGCGGGCCCCACGTGCTTACGCATGCTGCCGCATCCGAACGGCGCGGCTCATGCTGTGTTCATTGCGGCATTCGCGGGACCCTCCGTGGTTACGCACGCTGCCTCCTCCGGGCCTGACGCTCACGACTGCGCCTCGCTGACGCTCAGCTCCGTCGTGCGCGATTGCGCACTGTACTGATGGTTCACTCGCTGACGCTCGCTCACGACTGCGCCTCGCTGACGCTCAGCTCCGTCATGCGCGAAGGCGCACTGTACTGATGGTTCACACGCTGACGCTCGCTCACGCCGGGTCCTTCCCGAACAGAGCGCGCGCCGCACCGGCAGTGACCACGGATCCGGTCACGACGACGCCCGCGCCGGAAACCATTTCGCCCGCATCGCCGACCTCCTCGGCGATGGCAATGGCCGTTTCCAGCGCATCGGGCAGGGTCTCGGCGGTGACCACTCGTTCGTCACCGAAGCGCTGCACCGCGAGGTCGGCGAGACGTTCGACATCCATGGCGCGCGGCGAACCATTGTTGGTGACGACGATCTCGTCGAATACCGGTTCCAGCGCGTCCAGTATGCCCGCCACGTCCTTGTCGCCGAGCACCGCGACGACGCCGACCAGCTTGCGGAAGTCGAATTCGGCGGTCAGCGTCGCGGCCAGGGCCTGCGCGCCCGCCGGATTGTGCGCGGCGTCGATGAAGATGGTCGGGGCATTGCGCATGCGCTCCATCCGGCCGGGGCTGGTGACACTCGCGAAGCCCGCCCGCACGGCCTCGATATCGAGCTGCCGATCCGCACCGGCACCGAAGAACGCCTCGACCGCGGCCAGCGCGAGTACCGCATTGCGGGCCTGGTGCTCACCGTGCAGCGGCAGGAAGATCTCGTCGTAAATCCCTCCGAGACCCTGTAATTCGAGCTGCTGGCCACCGACCGCGATCTGGCGGGCCAGCACCCGGAACTCCGAACCCTCGCGCGCCACCGCGGCATCGACCTCGACGGCCCGGCGCAGCAGCACATCCATGGCCTCGGGTTCCTGTTCGGCGATGACGGCGACGGTATCGCGCGGTACCAGGCTCTCTGGGGCACGTTTGATGATCCCGGCCTTCTCCCCCGCGATGGAAGCGAGATCGTCGCCGAGGAAATCGGTGTGATCCAGCCCGATCGGGGTGATCACCGCGACCTGTCCGTCGATGACATTGGTCGCGTCCCATCGGCCGCCCATGCCGGTCTCGACGACGGCGACATCCACCGGCGCCTCCGCGAACGCGGCATAGGCCATGCCGGTGAGCACCTCGAACTTGCTCATGGCCGGACCGTCGGCGGCGGCGGACTGCTTATCGATCATTTCGATATAGGGCAGCAGTTCGCGGTAGGTCTCCACATACTTGGCCGGGGTGATCGGCGCGTTGTCGATGCTGATCCGCTCGGTGGCCAGCTGTAGATGCGGGCTGGTGATCCGGCCGGTACGCCGGTGCAGCGCGGTCAGCAGCGCATCGATCATCCTGCTCACCGAGGTCTTGCCATTGGTGCCCGCGATGTGGATGGCCGGATAGTTCTGCTGGGGCGAGCCGAGCAGATCCATCAGCGTCGCGATGCGGGTGAGCGAGGGCTCGATCTTGGTCTCCGGCCAGCGCCGATCCAATTCCGCCTCGACCAACGCCATTTCGGCTAGGTCCACCGGGGACGGTCCCGAGCCGAGCCGCCGCTTCGGGTGCTCGTCGTCGGCGTACTGGGGTTCCGGTTCGGCGTTCATTTGCCGCTCAATTCCGCGAGCCGGGCACCGATGCGCGCGACCTCGCCCTCGGCGACATCGCGACGTCCCTTGATCTTGTCGACCACCTGATCCGGCGCCTTGGCCAGGAACGCCTCGTTACCGAGTTTGGCTGTGGTGGTAGCCAATTCCTTCTCGGCCGCGGCGAGGTCCTTCTCCAGGCGGCGGCGTTCGGCATCGAGGTCGACCGCGCCGGAGGTGTCGAGCTCGACCGTCACGGTGGACCCACTCAGGCGCACCTCGACCGAGGCGGTCGCGGTGAATTCGGCACCGGGCTCGGTGAGCCGGGCCAGGTTGGTCACCGAATCGTGCAGTTCGGTGAGGCCCGCGGTATCCAAGCCGATCAGCTTGGCCGCCACCTTCTGTTTATCGGCCAGCCCCTGATCGCTGCGGAAGCGACGGATCTCGGTGATCAACCGCTGTGCGTCCGAAATACGTTGTGTAGCAAACGCGTCCGTGGCCACACCGGTGGCCTCCGGCCAGGTGGCGACGACGACGGATTCGCCGCCGGTCAGCGCCCGCCACAGCGATTCGGTGACGAACGGGATGACCGGATGCAGCAGCCGCAGCACCGCGTCGAGCACATTGCCGAGCACGATGCTGGTCGACTCGGCGCGCGAACCACCGGCGGCGAACTGTACCTTGGACAGTTCCAGATACCAGTCGCACAGCTCGTCCCAGGCGAAGTGGTACAGCGCCTCGCACGCCTTGCCGAATTCGTAGGCGTCGAAGGCCGAATCCACCTCGGCGCGAACCTGTTCGAGCCGATCGATGATCCAGCGGTCGGCGTCGGTGAGTTCGGAACGATCGGGCATCGCGCCAGGCCGCGCGCCGTTCATGAGCGCGAACTTGGTGGCGTTGAACAGCTTCGTCACGAAGCTGCGCGAGGCGAGGGCATGCGATTCGCCGACCGAGAGGTCGCCGCCGGGCTGCGCACCGCGCGCCAGCGTGAAGCGCAGCGCGTCCGCGCCGTAGGAGTTGATCCAGTCGAGCGGGTCGATGCCGTTGCCGCGCGACTTGGACATCTTTTTGCCGTACTGATCGCGAATCAGGCCGTGCAGGAACACATCCTGGAACGGCACCTGCTTCGCGCCGCCCTTACCCGCGGTGAGCACATGATCGTCGGAGACGAAGGTGCCGAACATCATCATCCGAGCCACCCAGAAGAACAGGATGTCGTAGCCGGTGACGAGAACGCTTGTCGGATAGAACTTCTGGAGCTCCTCGGTGGAATCGGGCCAGCCCATGGTGGAGAAGGGCCACAGGCCGGAGGAGAACCAGGTGTCGAGCACATCCGGGTCCTGCACCCAGCCCTCGGGGGCGGTCTCGTCCGGACCGACGCAGACCACCTCGCCGTCGGGGCCGTACCAGATCGGGATGCGGTGGCCCCACCACAGCTGCCGCGAGATGCACCAGTCGTGCATGTTGTCGACCCATTCGAACCAGCGCGGTTCCTGGCTGGTCGGGTGGATCACGGTGTCGCCGTTGCGAACCGCGTCACCGGCGGCCTTAGCCAGCGACTCCACCTTGACCCACCACTGCATGGAAAGGCGCGGTTCGATCGCCTCGCCGCTGCGCTCGGAATGTCCGACACTGTGCGGGTACGGCCGCTTCTCGGCGGCGATCCGGCCCTCGGCCGCGAGCCGCTCGCGCACTTTGACCCGTGCTTCGAACCGGTCCATACCGTCGAATTCGGTTCCGGTGCCGATAATCCGGGCGCGCTCGTCCATGATGTTCGGCATGGGCAGGTTGTGCCGCAGGCCCATCTCGAAGTCGTTGGGGTCGTGTGCCGGGGTGATCTTCACTGCGCCGGTACCGAATTCGGGATCGACGTAGTCGTCGGCGATGATCGGGATCTGACGACCGGTGATCGGATGTTCGAGGGTGCTGCCGATCAGATCCTGGTAGCGCGGATCCTCTGGATGCACCGCCACCGCGGTATCGCCGAGCATGGTCTCCACCCGGGTGGTGGCCACGATCACGTGCGGCTCATCGTCTTTCAGCGAGCCGTAGCGCAGCGAGACCAACTCGCCCTCGACATCCTCGAATTTGACCTCGATATCGGAGATGGCGGTGCGCAGTTCCGGCGACCAGTTGACCAGACGCTCGGCCCGGTAGATCAGGCCCGCGTCGTACAGGCGCTTGAAGATGGTCTGCACGGCCCGCGAGAGCCCGTCGTCCATGGTGAAGCGGTCGCGGCTCCAGTCGACGCCGTCGCCGAGGGCGCGCATCTGCCACTGGATCTGTCCGCCGGATTCGCGCTTCCAGTCCCAGACCTTGTCGATGAACAGTTCGCGGCCGAAGTCTTCCTTGGTCTTGCCGTCGACCGCGAGCTGCTTCTCCACGATGGTCTGGGTGGCGATGCCCGCGTGGTCCATGCCCGGCAGCCACAGCACCTCGTAACCCTGCATGCGCTTGCGGCGCGAAAGGGTGTCCATCAGGGTGTGGTCGAGTGCGTGGCCCATGTGCAGGCTGCCTGTGACGTTCGGCGGGGGCAGCACGATCGAGTAACCGGGCTTGTCACTGGCGGCATCGGCGGCGAAGTAGCCAGCCGCTACCCAGCGCTCGTACATCTCGGCCTCGACCTCGCTGGGAACCCAGCTCTTGGGGAGGGCATCGGCACGATTACGCGGGTTGTCAGGGGCTGCGCTGGTCACCCAGGCATTCTAGTGGGATGCCCGCTGAGCTCATAAAAGGGCCGGGGCATAAAAGCGGCGGAGTCTTCGGTGGATGAGGGACACCGAAGACTCCGCCTACACCTGGAGAGCTTACCGTCGAAACCGGCCCGAGCCCCGAATCCACAACTAATTCTCAGCTTCTTGACGAGTTCATTACGCGGTCACCGGAACGGCACTTTCTCCGCCCCTGACGGCGCATCTGATGCCCGGACACCCCGGACCCCGCGCCGACTGGAAGGGCAGTGACAACCCAGCTGTGCTTGTGCGCGAGCAGGGCTCCGCAGTGGGGGATGACCCGTGGGGCGGCGGGCGGTACCCAATCTCATGAAATAGCCAGCAAGAATCAGGGTTTTCCCGGTTGCCTAATCGAATCCGGCTGGGGAGCCTGGAAGAGGTGAACCCTCCGCTTGATTCGCCTTATCCCGGTTCGCAACCGCGACTCCCCGATATCCGTGTCCTAACACCGGATTCCGTGCACGATCTGCGCGGCCGCACGATCGAGGAACTGCGGTATCCAGCGAGGACGGCACTGCTGGTGGCCGGGATTCCGGGGGCGGGCAAGAGCACGGCGTTGCGATTGTTCTTCGGCGCGCAGGCCGATGCCGAGGAGCCGCCGCGTGGCCCCGAGGGCACGGTGGTGCTCGATTCGCACCATTCCCGAAACCGTTGGCGGCACAAGCTCGGTCGGCTCCCGTATCCGCTGTGGCGGCCGGTGGTACATGTGGCGCATTACGCCGGAATCCGGGCCGCGCTGCGCGACGGCACCGGACCTGTGGTGATCCATGATTGCGCCACCTTCGGCTGGGCCAGACGAATGATCGGCCGCTGGGCAAGACGCTACGGCCAGGAACTACACGTGATCCTGCTCGATGTGCCCGCCGGTGTCGCGCGCGCCGGTCAGCACGCCCGCGGACGCCGGATCAATCCGGTCTTCTTCACCCTGCACTGCCGACGCTGGGATCGCCTCATCCGCGCTGTCGACTCCGGTCGCCCACCTCCGCCCGAGCCGGTGTCGACGGTCGTCCTCGACCGGACCGCCATCGACCACATGGGCCGGGTCAGTTTCGCGGCTTGACCAGTAGCAATCATGGAACCAGCACGGTAAGCGCGCCGGGGACCGCGCGGAGCGAGACGGGCAGGGTGCCCGCCGGTTCGCCGTCTGCGGTGGCGGGAGCGCCGGGAGCGGTCAGCGTCACCTGAGCGACGCGATACTGCTTGGACTCCGGGTGATCGATTCGCTTACCCGCCGACAGAGCGGGCAGCAGGCGCAGCATATCCAGGCGCGAAACCGCGCCTACGACAGTCAGATCAAGGAGCCCGTCGTCCATGACCGCGTCCGGGCAGACCCGCATACCGCCGCCGTAGGTGCGGGTATTGCCGATGGCCACCATGACCGCGTCGGTCTCGATGACGGTGTCGGCGTCAGGATTGTCGAGTGCACCGGGTACAACGCCGGACAGCTCGATTCGGTACGGCACGGTGAAGCGGCCGGATATCTCGGCCAGTGCGGCGAAGGTGTAGCGCAGCGGCCCCTTGGGCCAGCGCATATCGTTGGCGCGCAAAGTGACTCGCGCATCGAAGCCGGTGCCGGTGACGGTGGCGAACCACTTGGGTGTGAATCCGGGCGCGGGCGATTCGATGCGGCCGAGGTCGATGGTCCGGGTGCGACCGCCGAGGATAAGGTCCGCGGCCGCGACGGGATCGTTGGTGGGCACGCCGATTTCGCGCGCGAGATCGTTGCCGGTGCCCGCGGGAACCAAACCGAGCGGCACGCCTGTCTGCGCGATGGCTTCCAGTACGACGTTCATCAACCCGTCACCGCCGATACAGACCACGGCGTCCGGCTTGGCGCTTCCGTTGATCGAATTCTGCACCTGACGCACGGATTCGGCGGCCGAAGGTGCGCGCACCTCGGTGACCTCGACCCCCTGTGCGGCGAGGCGCGCCAGCGCGGCCGTGGCCACCTCGTGCCCCCTGCCGACGCCGGACTGCGGGTTGGTCACCACGGTAACCGCACGCACCGGGCGCGAATCCTGTGTCACGGAACCAGCTTTCCAGGGTTGAGGATGCCCGCCGGGTCCAATTCCCGCTTCACCGCGCGCAGCACGCGCACGCCCAGATCGCCGATCTCGTCCGGAATCCAGGGGCGGTGGTCGGTACCGACCGCGTGATGGTGGGTGATGGTGCCGCCCGCGGCCACGATCGCGTCACCGACCGCGCGTTTCGCGATATGCCACTGGGCGATCGGATCGTCCAACTGCTTGGCGATGACGGTGAAATACAGCGAAGCCCCGGTCGGATAGGTGTGCGAGATGTGGCACATCACCAGCGGCGGGGTGCCCTGCCCGGCAAGCGAATCCGTCAGCGCCGCGGTCACCTTCGCCTTGAGCTCGGCCAGATTCGACCAGGTGGTCGCGGTTTCCAGCGTTTCGCACAGCACGCCGAGATCGAGCAGCGCATCGCGCATATAGGGCGCGGCGAAACGCCCGTGCTCCCACTCCTCGGCCGGAATCCGGCCGAGCGCATTCCCGCCTGCCTCGATGAGCAGTGCACCCGCCTCGGCGCGACGGGCCGCGACGTGGGCCTCGGTGCCTTCGAAGGTGGTGATGGCAAGGCAACCCGCCACCGCCGCACCACCGATATCCGCGGATCGGGCCAGGTTGACGCCGGTCTCGACCTCATCCGACAGGCGCAACACCGTCGGTGCCGCACCAGCCTGGACCACCGACCGCAGTGCGGCGGCTCCGGTTTCGAAGTCCGGAAACGACCAGGCCTGGTAGCCGATGGTCTCCGGCATCGGGTGCACCCGCAGCGTGACCTCCGTGATCACACCGAGCGCTCCCTCCGACCCGACGAACAGTTCACGCAGGTCCGGGCCCGCGGCGGAGGCGGGTGCGCGGCCGAGTTCGATGGTGCCGCTGGGGGTCGCGATCTTCAGGTGCTGGACCATGTCGTCGAAG
This sequence comes from Nocardia pseudovaccinii NBRC 100343, assembly GCF_001613225.1. Classification (GTDB taxonomy): domain Bacteria; phylum Actinomycetota; class Actinomycetes; order Mycobacteriales; family Mycobacteriaceae; genus Nocardia; species Nocardia pseudovaccinii. Next base: position 6,477 of record NZ_BDBY01000418.1, on the reverse strand, counting down.
CGGCCGTAGCCCGCCGATGCCTGACCGGAGGACCGGGTTGCGGCGAATCCGCCGATGCTGGCGAATTCGAAGCTCTGTGGGAAGTGGCCGAGCGAAAGTCCATGGGCGGCAAGCAGTTCCTCGGCCTTGGGACCGGTGAGTCCCGCACCGAGGGTGGCGGTGCCGCTGACCGGGTCGATCTCCGAAATACCGTCCAGGCGGCGCAGATCCAGCGCGATGACGGTGTCGAAGCGACCGCGGACCGGATCGACGCCGCCCACCACACTGGTACCGCCGCCGAACGGGACGACCGCGATGGCATTGTCGGCGCAGTAACCGAGCACCGCGAGTACCTGTTCGTGATCGGCGGGGAAGACGACGGCATCGGGCGCGTCCTGCGGGGCGTGGGCGCGACGGCGCAGCAGGTCGGGGGTGCTCTTACCGCCCGCGTGCAGCAGACGATCGTGGTGGTCGACCGAAATGCTGCCCACGCCGACCACCGCGACCAACCCGTCCCGTTGAGCCGACGTCAGTGTCGACTCGCGTAGCGGCACATCGCCCTCATCGCGGCGCGCCACCGGGTCACCGGACACTCCGAATACCTGCGTCAACAGGTTCCGAATCGAAGCCGAAAGCGGCTTGTGTCCGGCGGGGATGCCCCAGGCGTCCCAAACCATACTCGCCGCGTATGTCGGCGCGCCCGGGTTTGCGGCGGGCGCCCCGGTCCCGGACGATCCGATTTCGTCGGTGTGCTGTTGCGTCTCGACCATACGTTACAGTTTGACATATACTGTCAAGCAGTAACGAACAGACATGGTGGTGATACTCGATGACCTCCGCAGCGTCCACCCCCGATGACGCGCTCTCGGCGACCGATCTCGCGATCCTCGACGCGGCCAGGGCCTGCGTGGAGGAGTTCGGGGTGCGCCGCACCACGCTCACCGAGGTGGCCCGCCGCGCCGGCGTCAGCAGGCCGACCGTCTACCGGCGCTGGCCCGATACCGGATCGCTGGTGGCCGAACTGCTGGTGCGCGAACTGCGCGCGATCGTCGCCGACACCATGCCTGCCGCGGGCGACGCGCGCACCAGGCTGGTCGAGGGCGTGGTCGCGGGGGCGGCGACAATTCGCTCGAATCCATTGTTCGGCAAGATCTTTCGCACCGATACCGATCTGATGCTGACCTATGTCTTCGGCCGCCTCGGTCGCAACCAGCGCGCGCTGATCGAGCTGTTCGGTGCGGGCATCCGGGAAGGCCACCGGGACGGCACGATTCGCGCGGGTGATCCAGAACAGATGGCGACAATGCTGCTACTCATCGCACAGTCGGCGGTGCAATCGGCCGGTACGGTCGCGCAGCTGCTGGCCGGGCCTGCGCTGGATACCGAATTGACCCGTGCGATCGACGGCTACCTGGCTCCTGTCGAGAAGGCGCGATGACCTCCGTACGCCATCGAAAAGGATTGTAATGACTGCGAATTCGGCTGATGTCCACGGCAATTCCGCGCTGAATGCCGAACGCCGCAACCGTGAACTGCAGCTGCTCGGCGACGGCGGCGAAATCGATGTGCTGGTGATCGGCGGCGGCGTGACCGGCGCCGGAGCGGCGCTCGACGCCGCCGCACGCGGGCTGCGAACCGTGCTGGTGGAGCGGCACGATCTGGCCTTCGGCACGAGCCGGTGGAGTTCGAAGCTGGTGCACGGCGGACTCCGGTATCTGGCCAGCGGACAGGTCGGCATCGCACACGAAAGCGCGGTCGAGCGAGGGATTCTGATCACCACCACCGCACCGCATCTCGTTCGTCCCCTGCCGCAGCTGGTGCCGCTGCTTCCGGAAATCGGTATCGCACAACGGACTTTGATTCGCGCGGGCTTCGTCGCGGGGGATGTGCTGCGCCGCAGTGCGGGCACTTCGCCCGCGACACTGCCGCGTTCGCGTCGGGTCGCCACCGCCGAGGCGCTGCGGTTGGCGCCGACCGTCCGTCGCGACGGGTTGCGTGGCGGCCTGCAGGCTTGGGATGGACAGCTGGTGGACGATGCGCGGCTGGTAGTGGCGCTGGCTCGTACCGCGGCGGCACAGGGCGCGACGGTCCTGACGCGCGCGGAAGCCCTTGATGTGACCGGCGATTCGGCCACCCTGCGCGACACCCTGACCGGCGACACCATGTCCGTCCGGACGCGGACCGTCATCAATGCCACCGGCGTCTGGGCCGACCAAGTCGACCCGAGCATCGAACTCCGTCCGAGTCGCGGCACCCACCTGGTCTTCGACGCCGAATCATTCGGCGGCCTGACCGCCTCGCTGACCGTCCCCGTACCCGGCAGCACCAGCCGCTTCGTCTTCGCCTTCCCCGCCGCGCACGGCCGGGTCTACGTCGGTCTCACCGATGAGGACGCCCCCGGTCCGGTCCCCGACGAGCCGAAGCCCACCGAAACGGAAATCGATTTCCTTCTCGAAACCATCAATACCGCTCTCCGAGAGCCGCTGGCCCGCAAGGATATTCGCGGGACCTACGCCGGGCTGCGACCGCTGCTGAAGACATCCGCCAACAGCACCGCAGATATTTCCCGCCGACACGCGGTCCTGCACTCCCCCACCGGCGTCGTCACCATTGTCGGCGGCAAACTCACCACTTACCGCCAGATGGCCGAGGACGCCGTCGACGCGGCCATCGCGCACGGCAACCTCACCGCTGGGCCGTGCCGAACCAAGCGACTTCCGTTGGTCGGCGCGGTCTCCGGCGCCGCACGCGACCGCATCAACGCCGCGCCAGTGCTGGTCGAGCGCTACGGCAGCGAGTCTGCGTCGGTAGCCGAGCTGGCGGACCGGAATCCCGCCCTCGCCGAACAGGTGGCGCCCGGCATCGATGTCACCGCAGCCGAATTCGCCTTCGCGATCACCCACGAAGGCGCCCTCGACACCGACGATCTGCTGGACCGCCGCACCCGGATCGGTCTCGTCCCCGAGGACCGCGCCGCGGCCGTGCCCGCGGCGGAGGCCGCCTTCGCGCGGCAGCATTAGCTTCAGTCCAGCTGCCAGGCGTCGAGTTCGGCTCGCATGGCGGCGCGCGGCCAGAGGTCGAGGCCGTGCGCGGCCTCGGCGGCACGGATTTCGCGTAGTTCCGCGGTCTCTTCGGCGGCGCTCAGAAAGCGGAAGCCGAGCCGTTCGTAGTACGGGCCGTTCCAGGCCACATCGACGAAGGTGGTCAGCGTGATCGCTTGCATCCCTTGGGCTTTCGCCCAGCGCACGGCATGGTCGATGAGCCGTTTGCCGATCCGCTTGCCCGCGTGATCCGGATCCACCGAGACCTGGTCGATGTGGGCGTTACCGTCGACGATTCCGAGGATCAGGTAGCCGATCGGGCGACCCGCGTCGTCGGGGTAGATCCAGGCGCGGCCCGCCCGCTGGAAGTCCCGGAGCGTATCCAGTGACGGCGGCTCGTCATCGGCAACGGCCATCATGCCGATGTCGGCGAATGGTTTACCCGCCACACGCTCGATATCTTGCAGTGTCGGCAGGTCGTCCTCGACCGCCGGTCGAATCATCCGCATGGACGATTCTCCCACGACATTCATTCGACCGGAGTCGCCAGGATGCCGTTGACCAGTGCACGGAGCGCCCAGCGGGACCGATCGTCGCCGCCGCCCGCCAGCATCTGTTCGCGCATGCCGACCAGCGTCGGGTATCGGTCGGCGGGGAGTTCGGCGAAGTGCCGGGCGACCTCGGCGACATAGTCCTGCTCGTTGGCGTCCCTGGTGTTGTATGCGCTCTGCTCCACGGCCTGCGCGGAAATATGCAGGTAGATCAGGTCGACGGCCCAGGAATTGGTCTGCGGGTCCACGCCGCCCTCGGCGAGCAGGGCCAGTAGCCGCTCGACGATCAGCAAGGCATTCGGGCTCGTCGGTATCGAGCCGAGCGCGACAAGTGCGAGCCCTTCGTGTTTGGACATCACATCCACCGTCGTCTCGACCAGTGTCGTGAGGCGCTCGCGCCAGGTGTCGCCGGTCGGCTCGGGCACCGTGCCGAGCACGTGATCGAGCATGGCTGCCATCAGGTCGTCGCGGTTGGCGACGTAGACGTAGAGCGAGGCGGCACCGGTATCGAGGTCCTGCGCGACGCGGCGCATGGTGAGGGCGGCCAAGCCGTCGCGGTCGAGGATGCGCAAACCGGTTTCGATGATGACGTCACGACTGAGGGGTGCCTTCGCGGGACGGGCCCGGCGGCTGACGGGTGTGGCGCTCATACCCCGGAGCATACGCCTTGACGAACACTGTTTGACACGAACGGTGTTCGTTTCATATGGTTCACCTGCAACTCGCCATGCAGCCGCCATCACGACGGTGTACGTCCACACGGTCGGCTCAGGTGAGGCGCACGTACTTCGTGATCGTCACCCGGATCACACTGCTCAGCCTCGCGCTGGTGCGACTGCTATCGCGCCACGCTCAGGCCGAACAGCAGAACTGACCCCAAGGACTTCTCATGATTCTCATTACCGGAGGCCGCGGCGCGGTCGCCACCGATCTCCTATCCTTGCTTCGCGCCGACGGCCATGCCGTCCAGGTCGGCTCCCGACGTGCTGAGCAACTTCCCGCGGGAGTGCCCGCCGTCGCATGCGACCTGCGGGACCCGGGCACCTTCGCAGCCGCGCTCGACGGCGTCAGCTCGGTGTTCCTGTATGCCGAACCCGAATGCAGCACCGAATTCGTCTCCGCCGCAGCCGAAGCCGGAGTCGATCACATCGTGTTGCTTTCCTCGTCCGCGGTGCTCGATCCGGATGCGACCAGCAATCCGGTCGCGAAATCCCACCTCGACGCCGAGCTCGGACTCGCCGACGCACCGATGACCGTCTCCGTGCTGCGTCCCGGCGCTTTCGCGGGCAATGCCCGCGGCTGGTCGTTCGCGATCAAGGCCGACCGCCCGGTCAGCCTCCCCTACCCCGATGCCTACGCCGATCCGATCCACGAACTCGACGTCGCCGAGTGCGCCCATGCGCTGCTCACGAAACCGGACCACCGTGGTGGCGTCTACACCCTCACCGGCCCGCAGACCTTGACGTTCACCGCACAGATCGACCTGATCACAAAGGTCACCGGACGCGCCGCGACCATCGTCCACGTCACCCCCGACGCATGGAAACAGGAGGTGGCCGAATTCATTCCCGCCCACTACGCCGACGGGCTCCTCGACTACTGGCGCCGCTGCGACGGCGTTCCGACCCCGATCACCGACACCGTCACCACCCTCACCGCCCATCCCGCCCGGCCCTTCACCACCTGGCTCGAAGACCATGCGTCCGAGTTCATCGGCTGAACCTTCCCGGCTGGTCGTGCACGGCAGATCGATCCCACGATCCAGCACATGGATCACTTCGTGCGCCTTGGTCGTTCGCCGGTCGCCTAGCGTCAACGCGCTGCTAGTGCGGCGTCCAGCTGGCTTCTGAGGCAATCGCGATCCGTCGAGCTCTGTCATATGGCGGCGCCGCAGGACGTGTCGTGCCGCGTTTCGACTGCTCTCGGCGGGCGAACCGGACCTGATGCGCGGCAACCCATCTGGACGCGGTACTAGCTCGCAGCGGGCAGCACTTGCGCGAGGGAGCCCTTGGATTCGTGGCATCGAGTGATGCACGACACTTCGTCGGTCGGAGCGGATAAAGATCATTGCGCGTTCGCGCTCGCGGTTCTTCGAGGGCCGGTGTCGGGTGCTCGGCACGTTCTATGCTGGACGCCGGTAGTGGTCCGGGAAGGAGGCGCGAGTGCGGAATGACGCGCCGACGGTGGGGATTGCGCGGGGCGATGGTCTGATCGCACGCTTCGGTGCGGTTGTCGTGTATCTCGCGGGCGAATCCCCTTCCACGGACCGGATACTCGGTGCGATCGAGGCCGTGGCCGATACGCGCCATCCCGGGGCGGCGATCGCACAGCGGCTGGCCGCAGTGGTTTTCGGCGGCAATTCCGAATCGCCACCGTTCGGCGTCATCGCACCTACGGCGGACGGCACCGTCATTCTGCTGCGCGGGCAGGTCAGCGCGGAGATCCAAGGCGCGGAGGGAACCCGGCGACTCTCCGGAGCACGCGCGTTCACCTGGGTAGACGAAATCGTGCGAGAACCGGTGCGCCGGATCTCGGTCGGCGCCGATGCCGCCTTTCCGATCCACGAACTCCCACGCACCGACCTGCGTGCCGGCATCGTCCCCGGCAGCGGCTTCGTCCTGCGCATAGCAGCCCGCCGCACCGGAAAATCCGCAGCCACCCGAGCCCGCACCACCGCCAACCCCACCGCCGAGCCGCCACCCACCGCTCCGGCCGGACTGGAAGCCCTGCGCGAGCCGACCGCGAAATCCGAGCCCACCCCGACCGGCCAACGCGTCGGCACGCCCCGCCCCGCCAAATCTGCCGAGCTCAGCGCGTCATCGCAAGCCACCGAGACCGCACGCTCATCCGAATCAACCCAACATTCCACTGCACAGTCCGCCGCCCATGGACAGCCGGGAGGCTCC
>NZ_BDBY01000417.1 GCF_001613225.1 Nocardia pseudovaccinii NBRC 100343 | reverse complement strand
TTCCCCACCGCAACAGGGGCCGGGCCGGTCAGGACGTGTGCCCGGTGGGTGAGGACGGCGGGCACCGCGTGACACTTCTGCCGCGAGACTTGCTGCGGCTCAGTCCTCTGTTGCGAACCGAACCTGGTAGTCCGACTTACTCTCGGTATCGGTGGAGGTGTTCGAACCCGGCACAGGGAAATTACGGGAGTGCGATGGTTCGGGGCGGCGATTCTGGCGATGTGGGTTGGCGGGGAATTCCTGGAAGTGGCTGATTCCTGGTCCTCGCAGTCATGGCTGGTCTGGCCAGGATGGGTGCTATTCGTAGCGGGGCTGGTAATTGTGCTGGTGGGGCTGTGCCGTGGTGAGGTCGACGGTCACGTCGACCAGGTCGTCGTCACCGGCACGAGGGGATGCGTTCCGACTCGGTCGGCCGCGATTCGACGATTGCCCGACCGGCGACTTTACGTGAGACCGCTCAGAATCAGTGCGCCGCTCCGTCTACAGTCACATGAAGCTCACCGTTCAGACATTCCTGACCCTCGATGGCGTTATGCAGGCCCCTGGCGGGCCTGAGGAAGATCCCAGCGACGCGTTCACCCACGGCGGCTGGCAGGCCCCGTTCCCGGACCAAGCCGTCGGCGAGTTCGTCACCGAGCTCAACAGCCACGCCAGCGCGTTCCTGCTCGGCCGCAGAACGTTCGATATCTTCCGCGGCTACTGGCCCGATCAGACCGACCCCGCCAATCCCATTGCCACGGCGATCAACTCGCTGCCCAAGTACGTCGTGTCCAACTCGCTCAGCGAGGCCGATGCCACATGGCGCGGCGAGCACCCTGACACCGCTCGCCTTCTGACGGGTGACGTCGTCGCGGCGGTGCGGGCGCTCAAGGACGAACCCGGCGACGAGCTGCAGATCTGGGGTAGCGGCAAACTGCTCCAGACGCTGTTGCAGCACGAGCTCGTCGACCGCTTCCGCCTGATGACGTTTCCGCTGGTGCTCGGCTCCGGTCGCCGCTTGTTCAACGACGGCATCCTCCCGGCGACGATGCGCCCGGTCGACCTCACCCTGACCGATCTCGGCATCGTCCTCGGCACCTACGAACCAGCGGGCACGGTTCGTCACGGCCAGATGTAACCGGCTGCGGGGCCGTGCAATTGGTGCAGCAACTCGCGGCGCTCGGAAGTCCAGGGCACCTCACCCAAGGACGGATGGCGGCGAACTCCGCACCAGCGGTGGTCGTTGGTTTGGGCCCCTTGCCCGCAACACCCGCCACGCTCTGTCGAGGGGTCAGGGATTGGCGAGCCTGCCGGGCTCGGGGCCGGTGAGCTGGTCTCGGGCATATTTCCGGAACGCGACGACCAGGCGGTTGCGGTCGTCGCGGCGGTTGGCCAGCACAACGTGGGCCGGGTCGACGCCATGCAGCGGGATCGCTCCAGCCCTGAATTCCCGCGACTGATTACCCAGCACACCCATGGCCGAAAACCCAGCGGCATCCCGTCTGGGGTGATTGTTGAAACGAATATCCAGATGAGCTCGACAGACAGGTCGGTTCGGTTTCCGCGCTATCAACACTATTGAGGAGTTCGTATGCGACACATCGTGAAACGGCTTGTTGGGGTGTTTGCGGTGGTGGGGTTGGCGCCGGTGCTATTTGCGGGGGCGGCGCAGGCCGATAATGGGGACACGGTGTACTTCTCGTCTGGGTACATGAACTGTTCGATCGCGGGTGACGGCACTGTCGGGTGCGATTTCACGAGTCAGGTGCAGGCTCAGTACAGCTTCTTGCCGGTTCTGCTTCCGGTGCGGGACATGGTGATCGATCAGTCGTGGTTGCCTGCGCATCCGACGTTTGCGGTGGGGACGCATACGTTGCCGGGTGGTAATCCGGGGCTTGTCGATGTGAAGACGGGGGATGGTACGTGGGGCGCGTATATCGAGCATGCGGGGGCGCGGTGTGAGTCCGGGTTCCATGGCAGTTTCAGTTGCAAGTCCAAGGGGCGGACCTGGGGTATTTACAGCGGAATCATTTCTGCTTAGTGACGTGGGCGGCGCCTGGGACGGGGACGTTCCAGGCTCGTCCGGCGCAATATCTTCGAAGGGGTGGTATTGAGGAGTTGTGGTGGATAGGTGTCCTGTTGGGACCTCCGGTCGAACTCGGTGGCGGGAGCATAGTGCGTGGCGTGGAGTTGTTCGGGATGCTGAACTTCCTGGTGGGCAACAGGTTTGGGTCGTCAGTGGGTATGACGAGGTAGCCGGGCTGTTGGCGGATGCGCGGCTCAGTGTGGATAAGCGGTATTCCGGGGGTGGGTATTCGGGGTTTTCGTTGCCGCCTGCGTTGGATCGGAATCTGCTGAATTCGGACGGGGTGGAGCATGGGCGGCTGCGGCGGCTTGCGGCGCCCACGTTTTCGCGGAGGTCGGCGGATTCGCTGAGGAAGGTGGTTCAGCGGATCAGTGCGGCCACGTTCCAAAAGCTGGACGAAAAGGCGAGTGGCACAGTCGATCTGCTGAAGCAGCTCTGTGTTCCGGTGCCTGCGCTTGTAATCGGTGACTTGCTCGGCGTGCCCGCCGATCGGTATGGCCAGTTGCGTGCTGCTGCTACTGCGATGGTGACGTTCGATGCCTCGTCGAGGGAGTCTGCGGTCCGGCTGGCGGAGGCGGTCGAGTGGCTGGCGGGGACGTTCACGAGCGTGGTGCGGGCCAAGCGGGATGAGCCGGGCGATGATCTGATCAGTGGGTGGGTGCGGGCGCGCGATGACGCGGACCTGTTGTCCGAGGACGAGTTGGTTTCGCTGGCCTTTCTGATGATGCTGGCGGGGCTGGAGAATGTGGTTCATCTGTGCGGCAACATATTTGCGACGCTCTTGGCCACTGATGTACCAGCAGACTGGAATGATCGGCGTGGTGAGTTGATGGAAGCCGCCAATCCATTGCCGTTCGCTATTCGGCGATTCGCCGTCAGCGACTTGACGATCGGCGACCGGATCATCCCCAAGGGCGACACCGTGCTGTTGTCGGTATTCGGTGCCGATTCGGATCCTGCCCGCAATGGGCGACCGAGCCTGATGTTCGGGCGCGGACCCCACTATTGCCTGGGCGCACAGGTCAGCGATCTGATCGTCGACGCGGTGGTGCCCGAGTTATTCGTTCGGTATCCGCGAGTGCGCCTGGCTGTGCCGGAATCCGAGCTGGCGTATCGGGCATCATGGCGATCTCATGGGTTGGTTGCGTTGCCGGTGCTGCTCCGGGAATGATTCGGGTCCCATGGGAATTCGGTAAGAATGCATGGCATGAACGAAATGGTTGCAGTCAGGGCGACGAGCGCGACTCCGGATCGTCCGGTCGACAACCCGTCCGACGAAGCCCTGCACGACCTGCTCGCCAGCATGAACTTCAGGTATCCGTACGTCATTGTCGAACGCCCGAATCTCGTTCCGCTCGGCCACTACTACATCCAGGTTCATATGGATGAGCAAGTGGATCCGGAGGATGGTCACGGATACTTCGTCGAATACCGCGACGGCGGGCCCGATCGACATTTCCGAGCCACGGTGCACGATACGGAGCCGTGGGGCACCGCATATTCGCCCGCCCTCGAGCTGGTGGTGAAAGTGGTGCAGGACTGGGCTTCTCAGCGGCCTGGGTGGCGGGAGGCACTGTCGTGGGAGCGGATCGACTTCCAGAACTAGGTGAGCCTTTTATCAGCACCCCGTCCAGATAGGTTGCCGCGCCATCAGATTCGGTTCCAGTCGAAACGCGGCACGACAAGCCCCGCGGCACCGCCATCTGACTGCGCTCGACGGATATCGACTACCTCAGAGGCTAGCTGGACGCGGCACCGGCAACGACGCGATCGCCAGCCGAAAGCGGGCAGCCGCTCGCCGAGGATCAGGCGGAGCGACGGGTGCGGTGCTCCGCGACGTGCACGCGGGTCGAACAGCGGGTCGAACAGTATCTGCGCCTGCCGTTGCGTGAGGTGTCGACGAAGACAACGCCGCACTCCGCGCGGGCGCAGCGTCCGATGCGGCCCGGATCCGCACAGAAGAGCTCCGCGAGTCCGGCCGCGGTGTAGGCCTTGACGCGCTCGTCGGTGGGCGCATCCTCGCGGGCGTAGTGCAGGTGCGGCGCGCGGCCGTCGTGGGTGGAGATGTAGGGCTGGCTGGTGGTCTCGGCCAGTAAGGCGTTGAGCAGGTCGACGCTCGGTTCAGTGAAGACCTCGTCGAGACGCGCGATCCAGCGGCGCAGCTCTGCGGTCTGCCGCGTGTTGAGGGTGCCGAGTGGCTTGTAGCCGGAATCGGCGAGCAGTTGCAGCAGGTCTTGTCGCGGGTTCGCGTTCACCAGGCGGGCGGCGAGTTCGGCCGCCGCGCCTCCGTAAGGGTTGAAATGCACTAAGTCATTACATCAGGCTGGATGCATGATCGCTACCTGCCCTTCTTGCTCCTGGTCTTCCCCAACCCTTGTGTCCTCGCACGGCGCAACCAGCTACCTGCGTTGCATCTGTGGGCGGTGGTTGATCAGCGAGCACGGATCGGTTGTGGCGCTGGCCGGGACCAGCACAATGGGCCTAGCCGATGCCCGCCCGCCACTCGGGGGCCAGCACTGACCAGACCTCCACATCGAACCGCTGACCTCGATGTGGGTAGAACTCCCGCAGCACACCGTCTTTGGTCATTCCCAATCGCCGCGCCACGGCGATGCTGGCGTGATTCGGCGATGCGACCAGCCACTCCACGCGGTGGATGCCGCGCTGCCGGATTGCCCAGTCGATGATCACGCGGGCGGCCCGGGTCGCCAGGCCACGGCCCCCGGCCGAGGGCTCCAGCCAGCAACCCGCCTCGGCGACGCCGAGTGCGAGGTCCATCGTTCGGAACAGGACGCTGCCGACCAACTTGCCGTCCAGCCAGATGCCATAGATCCGGCCGGTGTCGGCCGCCGCTTTCTCCGCGTAGTCGCGCAGGTAAGTGCGGCTCGACTCCAGATCCGCTACGGCGTCGGCGACTTTGATGTATTGCCCGATGGACTCCCGTCCCCGGTCCATATGCTCCAGGAACTCCGCGGCATGCCGCGGTTCGAGCGGACGTAACTCGGCACCGTCGGCACCGAGGGATATCGCGAACATCGTGACCTTTCGTAGCTATGGCCGAAGTCGGCGTCCTCCCGTGGTTTTGTTGCGGTACATCGCGGTGTCGACGGCGTGCATCATTTCGTCGATGTCGGTGGGTCGGTCTTCGGCGAAAACCGTTCCAATGCTGGCGCCTACGACAACGGGCCGTCCGGCCACCTGTATCGGGGTCGCGAGCCCGTCGACCAGGAGCGCGGAAATTGTTTCCAATTGCTCTGTGCCAGTGCACTTCTCGACGAGTACGATGAACTCGTCGCCGCCGATTCGCGCGACCAATCCGCCGACGGATTCGACGGATTCACGAAGACGCTGGGCAACGTCGCGCAGCACCCGGTCCCCTACCGTATGCCCCCACACATCGTTCACTTCCTTGAACCCGTCGAGGTCCAGATAGCAAACACCAACTGGCGGAATGGCATTGGCCAGTCGATTGAAGAAGAGCACACGGTTCGGCAGACCGGTCAAGCTGTCGTGGTTGGCATCGTGCCACAGTTGGTCGGCCAGTTGTTTGCGCTCGGTGACGTCGACGGCGACACCGATCAGGAAGCGGACCTGCCCACTGTTGTCCCGGACCGCGGACATGGACAGGTCGATGCTGGTGATGGTGCCGTCGCGTCGGAGATGGTCGGTTTCGAGGCGGAAGCGGTCGGTCCGACCGCTGAGTAGGTGCTCCAAATTGGCATATGCGTCACCGATATTCGCGGGACCGAGCAATTCGGCGACCGACCGACCCGGCATCATCGCCGCGGGTAGTCCGAGCATATCGGCCATGGCCGCGTTCACCTCCAGTACCCGACCGGTGACGTCGACCGTCCCGATCCCAACCGATGCTCCCGCGAAGACCGCTTCGAACCTGGCCTCCGACAATTGCCTTCGCACCTCGGCCTCCTGCGCGGCCGAAAACACCGCTGCGAGTGTGGTTTCCTGCTCCCCTAACGCCGCGTTCCGCAGCGCAGAGGTGAAACCCGCGGCGAACTCGGCAGCGACAACTATCGCACGCTCGCGAACTGGCTCGTAATCGGATTCGGTTCCGGTTGGGCAGATTTCACGAACGATCTCCCGGCAGATGACCAGAACTGAACGGCTGACGGCAATTTGGTCACGATAGTTCGCCGCGACGAGCACCGCGGCGGCGTCCTGCGCGACCGTGACCTCCCGCGTCCCGCGCACGGCCGCGAGCAGCACATCGGCGAGTTCCGCTAGCAGAGTTTCGATTTGGCTTCGCGTGAGGATCGGAGCGACGGCGCCGTCGAGCGCATCCGCCCATCGCATTGCCAGCTCACGTGTCCCCACACGAATCCCCTGCCACGGCTCCGGTCAGACCTTCCGGCCGACGCCCGCCAGGCCGAGCGAGCGGCCCGGCGTCTCGTATAGGTCGCGTTCGGATTCCGGTCGCCAGGCGGGTAGCTCGACGACGCCGGGTTCGACCAGTTCCCACTCGTCGAACATCGCGGAGATGCCGTCCTTCGAGCGGAAGTGGATGCCGACGCGGGTCACATCGGCCGCATTGCGACCGAGCTTGCCCGCATCCTCCGGGCGCAGCTCCGACGTCAGGTGCGAGATCGCGACGTAGCTTCCGGGGGGCACGGCCGCATGCAGGGCGGCGACCTTCTCGACCGGCCGCTCCTCGTCGGATAGCAGGTGCAGCACCGCCACCAGCAACACTCCGACTGGTTGTTCGAAGTCGATGAGGCCGGTCTCGCCGACTCGGGCGAGCAGCTCGTCGGGCTTGCGGAGGTCGGCTTCGATGGCCGCGGCCTTGTCGTTTTCCACCAGGATCGCGCGGGCGTGGGCGACCGCGACCGGATCGATATCGGCATAGAGCACGCGAATCTCTGGATCGACCGACTGCGCGACCTCGTGCACATTGCCCGCGGTCGGAATGCCCGAACCGATATCGAGGAACTGACGCACCCCCTGGTCGGCCAGGAAGCGGACCGCGCGGCGCAGGAAAGCCCGGTTGCTCAGCGCCAGACGGGGCAGGTCGGGCACCAGCTGTTTACCGGCCTCGGCTGCCTTGCGATCGATCTCGAAGTTGTGTGAACCGCCCAGCAGGGCGTCATACATCCGTGCCGGGCTCGCCTGTTGCAGATCCACGCCCTCGGGCGCCCACGCAGGCCTGTCCATCGCAACCCCTCTGCATTCACCATCGGACCAACCCATCCAGGTCCGCACCGCCGGATACCGCGTTGTTGATCACCGAATGGTGCAGTCCGCAATAGTAGTCGGGCCGGTCGGTCCGAATGATCACGAATTCGCCACTGTTGATCTGGGACTTCCAGGGCCGATCCATATTCATACATGCGCATGAGTGCAAGATCCGCTACGCTGACGAACGGCAGCAATATCAACTGGAAGGGGCGTTCGACTATGGGCGAGCAGTGCGTGTCGCCGAAGCGGTCCGCAGTGGTGGTCAGCGAGGCTGAGCACATGGATCATGACCACTCGCATGACCACGCACAGTCCGGCCATTCGGACAAACACGGCCACAGCCACGACCACGGTGTCTCGGCGGATTCGAATCCGCGCTGGCTGGCCATCGCGCTCGGCTTGATCGTCGCGTTCATGGTGGCCGAGGTGATCGTCGGCCTGCTCGCGCAATCGCTCGCACTGATCTCCGATGCCGCGCACATGCTCACCGATGCCGCCTCGATCGTGCTCGCGATGATCGCGATCCGGTTGGCTCGCCGTCCGGCGCAAGGGCGATACACCTACGGATTCAAGCGGGTCGAGATCCTTTCGGCGCAGGCCAACGGGATCACCTTGCTGCTGCTCGCGGCGTGGTTCGTGTACGAGGGCATCAATCGGCTGATCAATCCGCCGGATGTCGAAGGGCCGCTGGTGTTGATCACGGCGCTGGTCGGGATCGTGGTCAATATCGCGGCCGCGTGGAGCATCAGCCGGGCCAACCGGACCAGCCTGAATGTCGAGGGCGCGTTCCAGCACATCCTCAACGACCTCTATGCCTTCATCGGGACCGCCATCGCGGGCGCGGTGGTGTGGTTGGCCGGATTCGCCCGTGCCGATGCGATCGCGGCATTGGTCGTCGCGGCGCTGATGATCAAGGCGGGCTGGTCCCTGGTCCGGGAATCGGGGCGGATCTTCCTGGAGGCCGCGCCCGCACATCTGAATCCCGACGCCATCGGGGCGCGCATCGTCGCGCTCGAGCAGGTGACCGAGGTCCACGACCTGCACGTCTGGCAGATCACCTCCGGACAGCCGTCGCTGTCGGCGCATATCCTCGTCGACAACGCTGCCGACTGCCATGCGATTCGTTCGAAGATCGAGACCGTGCTGCACGACGAATTCGGGTTGGAACATACGACTTTGCAGGTGGACCACTCGTCGGAGCTGACGGTTTCCGCCGAAGATGCGCACTGCGTGGAGGCGCATGGGCCGGTGCACCGGTCCTGACCGGCGCTTGACCTTCGAGCTGCCTGAGACTCCATGATGATCGGGTGGCGGGCAATGGGTTGATCACGATCGGCGGGTTGGCGCGGGCCTGTGGGCTAACGGCCAGTGCGCTGCGGTTTTATGACGATTGCGGGTTGCTGGTTCCGGTTCGGGTGGATGAGGCGACCGGATATCGGTACTACAGCGAGGCGCAGGTCGAGCGCGGGGTGATGATTCGGCGGCTGCGGGGAATCGGGGTGCCGCTGGAGGTTGTTTCGGAGATTCTGAACGGGGACGCGGCGCGGGCGGGGCGGTTGCTCGACGTGCATGTGGCGGAGCTTGCGCAGCGGGCTCGGGAGGCTGCCGCGGTTGCTCGGGTGATCAAGGAGGAGATCGGGGCGGGGGTGGTGTTATCCGCGGCGGTGTTGGCGGCGGCCATCGAGCAGGTGCGGTCGGCGGCGGCGTTGGATCGTGAAATACCGGTGCTGGCTGGGGTTTTGGTGGAGTCGGGTGCGGATTCGGTTACGTTGACGGCCACGGATCGGTATCGGCTGTCGACGCGGGCGGTGGTGCCGGTGCGGCCGAGCGGTGGGGCGTGGTCGGTGGTTGTCGATGCGGGTGAGTTGGGCGGAATCGGTTCCTGGCTGCGGGGATTGGGTGAGGTCACCGTGCGTGCTTCGGGCGAAGGGCTTGTCCTGACCGGTGGTGGCTCCGAGCGTCGGTGCGGGACCATCGACGAGGCGTTTCCGGATTATCGGGCGATGCTGGCGGGGCTGGGTGCGGTTCGGACTCGGGTGGTGGTGGGGCGGGATGCGTTGCTCGCAGTGCTCGAGGGCGGTGCGGCGCCGGTTGTCTTCGCCGTCGATCAGTCTGGGCTTTTGGCGACCTGCGCTGGGCAACTCAGGCCCGGCTCACCCGGGTATGCCGACCCACTTGCGCGCCTGCACATTCCGGCGACCGTTACCGGACCGGGTATCGAACTTGCCTTCTCTCCCGAGACATTACGGCCCGCATTGGTGAGTGCGATCGGTCCGGAAATCATGCTCGATATCGCTGCGGCCGACGCACCCGTGGTTGTTCGTTCCGCGACGGACGGTGAGCTGACCACGCTCGTTATGCCGACCGCCATTACTGATTCGAAGGAGTACGGCGCGTGAATGCCGCTGGTGAAACCATGGCCGCTATTACACAGGCGGTCGAACTCGGGCGGACAGGCTCGCCCGAGAACGCGCGAGAAGCACTGCTCGGGATATGGGCGGCGCTCGGTCCGCAGGGTGATCCATTGCATCGGTGCACGTTGGCGCACTATCTTGCGGATCTGTATGACGATGCGGCACAGGCGCTTTGCTGGGATGTTCGGGCGCTGGACGCGGCGGACAGTCTCACCGATGAGCGGTTGCATCGACATGATGCGAATTTGGATGTGCGGGGCTTTTACCCGTCGCTGCATTTGAATCTGGCGGACAACTATCGGCGGCTCGGTTCATTCGACGCGGCGCAGTGCGAGATCGACGCGGCGCGAAGGTGCGTCGATGCGCTCGGCGATGACGGTTATGGGGCAATGATTCGCACCGCGATTGATGAAGTCGCCGAAGCGATTCGGACGCGGACGACCACTCGACGGGCCTCCGCGCCAAACGGACGCGGGTAGCTGTTGAAGAAGCCACCACAGATCCCTGCGAATCACACACACGGCGGCCCGGCTGCGACTCGGCGCCGAACTCGGACGCGCGCGACCGCCGCGATAGCCGACGGTAAGACCCGAAGGCACTGCCGAAGCGATTCGGACGCAGACGACCACTCGACGGGCCTCCGCGCCAAACGGACGCGGGTAGCTGTTAGAGAAGCCACCGCAGATCTCTGCGAATCACACACACGGCGGCCCGGCGGCGGCCCGGCGGCGACTCGGCGCCGAACTCGGACGCGCGCGACCGCCGCGATAGCCGACGGTAAGACCCGAAGGCGCTGCCGAAGCGATTCGGACGCAGACGACCACTCGGCGGACCTCCGCGTCAAGTGGACGCGGGTAGGTGTCGGGAAGGCCATCGCGGATCGCATCCAAAGCCTGCGGCTAGAGCGCGGTTGGACACGGAGTCCGCCGGATTCGTGCCGCACCCGGGGGGCGACGCCCGGACCAGGAATCGGCCGCCGGTGGCGGCACGATCGCCTCGATTGTGCTGCCGCCGCCAGCTGTCCAGGTGTCGGTGAGGGCGGATGCTCCGGCTCGCTCAGCTGACCGTCGCCGCGCGTGTTGTCGATCAGTTGCCCGGCGTGCGAGCGACATCCGTCGTGTGTGACTCAGGAAACGTTCACTGGTTCTGGCTCGGCGCAATGGGTTTCGTCGATTCGCTCGGCAAAGCAGCCCGGCCCAGCGCAGGCGAATTCGAACTCTCAGCGCAGGAGTGAGCGCGCTGTGGGTGCGAGTCGTAGCTGATCTTCCTGCCTGGACTGGAGTTTCGACAGTTCCGGCTGCACTTCCTCGGTCCAGGTGCGGTCGTGGGACAGCGCATCGAAGTGGGCCTGGAGTGCGGTGGAATCCTCGAAAAGCGCTAACCAGACGAAGACGGTTTCCTCTCGAACTGGAAGCGCTGCAAAGGTATTGGGGGTGGGATCGGTCTGGAAGTAGGCGATCGGAGTGGCACCGGTCTCGACAAGCAATGGCTGGAGCCGGGTCTCGAAGAACTGGGTGAATTCGGTGAGCGGACCTTCCGGGTAGTAGACGGTGGCCAGCACTCGTGAGCTAGGCAGCTCGGTTGCCGCTGCACCAGGGCGTTCGGTCGGGAGGGTGAAGTTGGATGTGGCGGTGGCGGGCTGCAGGAGCAGGGCGTTCGTCGTATCCACCATGGTCGCGCGGACGGCCGGGGCGTGTTCGCGCCATGCGGCTCCGTCGATATAGAACGCTTTCAATGCGGTGCCGCGGGAGGGCATGTCGTGGAAGGCGCGGAGCCAGACGAAGCGGTCCGGGTCGTTCTCGTCGCGGAATTGCGCGATGATGCGCATTCCGACCGCCTCCTGGGTCTCCACGAGTTCCCGATCGAACAGCTCGATGAGCACATCCCGCGTGCCGGGGTGGAGGGTGTACTGCCTGAGTTCGACTACCGGCCATGGGTTTTCGGTCACAAACTCATCGTGCCGAGCTCGAATGCCGACCGCGATCGACTATCTGCCCTTTTTCGCCGGATTCCTGCCAAAACACCAGTCCGTTTGCGCGGCCGGGCGCGATGATCGAGATATTCATCGAGGCACGGTTGACTATGCCCATGAGTCGCTTGCCCACCCTCGTCGTCGTGAGCGGACCGCCGGGCGCCGGGAAGACAACACTCGCGCATGCCCTGGCCGCCGAGGTGGGGTGTCTCGCGATCTGCCGGGACGAAATCAAGGAAGGCATGGTGCACGGACGGCCGGATTTCGCGGCGGAACCCGGCGACGAGTTGAGTCTGCTTACACTGCCGACGTTCTTCGGTGTGCTGGAGCTGTTGTTGCGAGCGGGCGTCACAGTGGTGGCGGAGGCGGCATTTCAGGATCGCCTGTGGCGGCCGGGGCTCGAGCCGCTACGTGGTCTGGCCACGGTGCGAGTGGTGCATTGCGAGGTCGAGCCTGCCATCGCGATGGCGCGGATTCATCGGCGCAAGCGCGAAAACCCTTTGCGGCGAGCACATTCCGATCCCGAAACAGATGCATCCGACGTTCACCGCGTGTTCGACCGCGTATCGCTGGATGTGCCCGCGATCGAGGTCGACACGACGGACGGTTATCAACCTGGACTCGATGAGATCGTGGCATTTGTCAATAGTCACGGTGACCGATCTCCGAGGCCGCGTCCAGCTGGCTTCTGAGGCAACCGAGATCCGTCGAGCGCAGTCATATTGCGGTGCCGCAGGACGTGTCGTGCCGCGTTTCGACTGCTCTCGGCGAGCGAACCGGAGCTGATAGCGGACGCCGCGGACTTTACGTCTCATCGGGAACGGCCAGAGACATGTCGGCGATACGGTTCGGGTCGGCGATGATGTCGATGGTGGTTATCCGTTGGCCGGTGATGGTGAAGGCCAGGAGGAGGTTCAGGTTTCCGTTGGGGGCGACGACCAGGCCCATGTGACCATCGATGACGGCGGGGCGGGTGTAAGGGGCCTGGCTGGAGAACATCAGGGCGCTGGAGGCGACGCGGCGGGCGCCACTCATGCGGATCGGGTGTCCGCTCGGGGCGGCGACGGCATCTGCGTGCAGTTCGACGTCCGGGTCGAGTACGGCTATCAGCGCTTCGAAGTCACCGGCGCGGGCGGCTTGCAAGAAGGCGTCGACGACCACACGTTCATCGGCGATGCGGTCGGTCTCGGCCACGGGTGCGCCACGGACGCGGCGGCGGGCGCGGGCAGCCAGTTGCGCGGCCGCGGCCGGGGTGCGGCCGAGGATGGGCGCGAGTTCGGCGTATGGCAGATCGAAGAGGTCGTGCAGCACGAAAGTCAGCCGCTCGGCCGGGGTAAGGGTGTCGAGCACGACCAGTAATGCGAGCCCGACCGAGTCGGCCAGCACCGCCTCTTCTTCCGGATTCACGCTGTCCGCGGGGATGGCGGGCAATTCGGTCGGTAACGCGCCGACCGGGTCTTCGCGACGGGCCTTGCGTGCCCGCAGCATATCCAGGCAGATGTGGGCGACGACCGCGGTCAACCAGTTCCGCAGGTTGCGCACGCCTGCGGTGTCGGCACGGTCGAAGCGCAGCCATGCCTGTTGGACGGCGTCGTCGGCCTCGTTGGCCGACCCGAGCATGCGGTAGGCGACCGCGCCGAGGTGGGCGCGGTGGTCTTCGAAGCGCTGCGCCAGCCACTGGGTCTCGTCGGTCATCGGCGGTCTCCTTCCGTCCGATTCGTCTGTCATGTCGACGGGTCGAGCTCCGTCATATCTATGACGGCCGAAACCGCGGTGACATGACACGCCCGCGGATCCACCTCGAACAGGAGGACGAGCTGATGCGCGAAACATCCGAACTGCGCCCCACGCTGGAGCCGACACCGGACCGGCGGCGCTGGCTCGCACTGGTGGTATTGCTGGTGGCCGGGTTCATGGACCTACTCGATGTGACGATCGTGAATGTGGCGCTGCCGACGATCCAAAGCGATCTGAACGCACCCTACGCGGATCTGGAGTGGGTGGTGTCGGGTTATCTGCTCGGATTCGCGGCGATGCTGATCACCGGCGGCCGACTCGGCGACCTGATCGGCCGCAAAACCGTCCTGCTCGTCGGTCTGACCCTATTCACGCTCGCATCGCTGGCATGTGGAATCGCTCCTGGCCCGGCGTGGCTGATCGCCGCACGGATAGTCCAGGGCGCGACGGCGGGGCTGATGATCCCGCAGATCCTGGCGATCATGCACGTATCGTTCCCCGCCGCCGAACGCGGGAAGGTGCTCGGCATCTGGGGCGGTGTGCTCGGCTCGGCATCGGTGGCCGGATTGATCGTGGGCGGAATCCTGGTGCAGGCCAACCTGTTCGGCTGGGCATGGCGGCCGATCTTCCTGGTCAATGTGCCCGTCGGGGTGCTCGCCATTCCCGCGGCGATGGTGCTGGTGCGACAGTCTCGCTCGGCCACGGCGGATCGATTGGATCCGATCGGCACCCTGCTCGCGATCGGCGCGGTACTGCTGCTGGTCTATCCACTGACCGAGGGACGCAGCCTCGGCTGGCCGGTCTGGACCTTCGTGCTGATGGCCGCCGCCGTGCTGGTGCTCGCGGTATTCGTCGCGTATGAGCGCCGCCGCAGCGAGACGGTCGGATCGCCGCTGGTAGTGCTGGATTTGTTCCGGGAGCGCTCATTCAGTACCGGTATGGCGGTGTGGCTGTTGTTCTGGATCGCCCTGGGCGGCTACTTCCTGGTGTGGACGCTGTATCTGCAGGCGGGGCTCGGCTGGACGCCGCTGCGGGCCGGGCTGAGCGCAGCGCCGTTCGCGGTGGCCGCTGCCGCGGGGGCGGGTACCAGTGTGGAGGTGTTCGTGCCGCGCTATGGGCGGATGGTTCTGCTCGCGGGCGCGATGATCAATGCCGCCGGGTTCGGGCTGTACCTCTATCTGGCCGCGCACTACGGCCCCGGCATCACCTCCGCGCAGATGTTCGTACCGCTCGCGATCAGCGGATTCGGATTCGGACTCTTCGTCGCCCCCACCGTCGACCTGATCTTGTCCGGAGTTCCCGGCCACGATGCCGGGTCCGCGTCCGGACAGTTGTCGACGATCCAGCAGGTCGGCATGGCGCTCGGTGTCGCGCTGGCCGGAGTCTTCTTCTTCACCCAAATCGACAACACCTCCGCCCGCGGCACCACCGCAGCCATCCCCACCCTCCAGCAGCAACTCACCGACCTGAACATCCCGGCCAGCGCCCGAGACCAGATACTCACCCAGTTCCGTGCCTGCGTACACGATCGCTCCGCCGCCACCGACCCCACCGCAATTCCATCCAGCTGCCAACCCGCACCCGGACAGCCGTTCTCCGAGCCGTTGCGGCAAGCGCTGACCAAGGCGGGGCTAGATGCCAACGCGCACAACATGTCTCGCACCTTCGCGCAAACCCTGTGGTGGGCCATCGGCATTCTCGTCGCCGTCGCAGCAGGTGTGTTCGCACTCCCGCGCCGGTTGACCGCGGCACCCGAACCAAATCGGCCCGGCAAGGATTCGCTTGCCGTGCACTGAGACAGCGTGAAGGGGTGGGCGGCCGATTCGACAATGCGGTGTATGGGCCGCAGACCACGCTCGTCTACGAGATCGACAAGCCGGTGGGCTGCGCACGCAGGGATCGAGTTCAAAAGCCGATCGCCGGTAGATGACTCATCACGGACCTCGTACCGCAAGCCCTCGTGACCGGCGCACGGGCAGATCGAGCGCGGACGGCCTGATCAAACTGGTCACCTGGCATATCGAACCGCGCCCACGGTGCCGATGTAGGCCGAACAGACTACAGCGGCAGGCCACTACGAGCTGCCAGAATTATGACCGCAATAAACGCACCGGGTCTGAGGCGTGGCCCACTCACCTTGCGGCACTTAGCGATTCACATCCGCCGACGCCCTCCCGAAACCCCCTTGGAGTCACCATGCCCCGAAGGCACAAGTACGCGGATTCCCATTTCGCCATCACTACTCTGCTCTCGGCGGATCGATTCGCGGAAATCACCAAACAAATCGGCGATACGACCAGGATGCTGGGCGTCGGCTCGGTGCGTTTCGAAGGCGCCGAACGCGGAAGAACGAACTTCTCCGTGCGCAGCCTGTCCGGCTTCTACGAGCTGATCACCTTTCATGTGGTAATCGATGACACCGCATACGGATCGTCGGGACGCAGTTGCATCGACACCTACAAAACGACGCAGCAGACGTATATGTTCATCCCGCTCTCGCCGAAGACGATGAACGGGTACAGCGTCTACCGCAAGTTCATGAATGCTGTCGCGGCGGCGATTCGCGCTGAAGACCCGCGCGCAAAGGTCACGATTTCCGAACGGGCGGTGTGAGTTCGGATGGACGCGCTGTTCACCCTCATCGGTTTGGGCCTGGCCGCATTGGGCGTGTGGGGCACGATCAGCTTCTGGACCGACGGCAAATACAAACGGAACCGCCCGGATCAGACGCTGTCCGGATTCAGATCCGACGACGATACCGAAAGTGAAAGATAGGATATGGATTTCGTCATCGGACTGCTCATCGCGTGGTCCGTCGGAAAAGCGAACCGCGTCGGGAAGCAGATCAACGGCCTGACCGACCACGCGCTCGACCTTGCGGTCGGCCGCGTCTGGAATATCGTCGCGGCGAAGCTGGGCAGCACCAACCCCGCTATCGGACGGTTGGTCGCGGAGGCGCAGCGGGGCGACGTATCACCGCGGACCCGCGCCGACGCCCAGCGCGTAATCGACGAAGCCGTCGCCGCGGACCCGCAGTTCGGCGCCGCGCTGCGCGAGGCCGCCTCACCCGTCGCACAGACCTCCTCCCAGCGGTCGAATACCCGGCAGTTCGCAGGAGTTTCGCTGGAAGGGGCCAGCGTCGCCGGTTCGGTCGATATCAGGAACAAGAGCAAGATCGTCAACTACGCCAGCAAGCACCCGGGCGTCACCATCGTCGCGGTGATTGTCGTGATCATCCTGGCTGGCCTGGTCATCGGCCGGATGACGGGCACGGGGGCCGACGCCGGATCGGCGTCGGGACTCGGTCCCGGCCGCAGCGAAACGAATTCACCTAGCGGCAGTGCGAGTCCACGCGGCCGCACGACGACCGACTCCTCGGCGATTATCGGTACCTGGACCGCGTCCGACGCCACCGGAACCAAGACCTTCGGCTCGAGCGGCGGCCGCTGCGACGGCTTCTACTATTACCAGGGCAAACCACTCGATATCGGCGGCCCGATGACCTGCGTCATCTCGGGAAAGGCGGACGCCGACGGACGCTATTCCCTCGTGGTCACCCAAAGCCCCAACCGCAGCACGTACAAAGTCGAATTCAGCGATGCCGACCACGCCGTCGTCTTCGACTCCGCGGGCACCCGCCTGTACGAACTCGAGCGGTTCTGAGAAATCCAGGCCAGAGCATCGTTTCGTTTACTGTGCCAGACTGCACTGGTGCCCGAGACCGCTGAACTAGTTACAAATGTTTCCGACACCGCCCGCTGGGTGGCCGCTTTCCGCGCAGCCGAATCCGCGCGCCCGGACGCCCTCTTTCACGATCCCCTCGCCGACCGAGTCGCCGGGGAGCGGGGCCACGCCATAGCCGCCCACACCCCGCGCTTGATGCTCAATGGCTGGAACCTGGTCACGCGGACCAAACTCATCGACGACCTGATCCTGAAGACCATCGCCGAGGGCTGCGATCGGGTGATCAATATGGCCGCCGGTATGGATACCCGCCCGTACCGGCTGGATCTGCCAGCCGAATTCCCTTGGATAGAGGCCGATCTCCCGGAGTTGGTCGCCGAGAAGAACGAGCTGCTGAACGGAGAGTCGCCGCGCTGCGCGCTCACCCGCACGCCGGTGGATCTCGCCGATCCCGAGGCGCGGGGGCAGTTTCTGGACAAGGCCCTCGAGGGTGCGCAGCGGGCGCTGGTGCTCACCGAGGGTCTGATCTACTACCTCAGCGACGACGACGTCACCGGCTTGGCCGCGGCGCTGGCTCGTCCGGAAATCGCTTGGTGGGCACTGGATGTCAATAACCAGGCGATTGTGAAGCGGATGAGCAAGGCCACCACCAAACTGCTGGCCAACGCGCCCTGGCAGTTCGGTCCGGTCGATCCGCTCGGCTTCTTCGCCGACCTCGGCTGGACGGCCGACGAAGTGGAGCCGCTGGCCTCGGCGGCACACCGGTTCAAGCGGATGCCCTGGTTCATGAAGCCGACGACACTATTCCCGCAGCCCGATCCCCGCAAACCGATCGAAAACTCTTGGCAGCCTTGGAGTTCGGTGGTGCGGCTAACCCATGGATAATAGCTGGCTACGCCGCCTGTCCCCCGCGTCGGCGGCCGAATCTCATAAACTGATCTGCTTTCCGCACGCTGGCGGCTCGGCCATATCTTTCGGCCCATTGGCCGGATGCGTCGGGCCGGAATACGAGGTTTTCGCTGTCCAGTATCCGGGGCGACAGGACCGACGACGTGAACCACTCGTGGGGAATATTCCGGACCTCGTCGACGGCCTGCTGCCCGAGCTGACAGCAGCAGTCGGGGATGCCGAGGACTTTTCCTTGTTCGGGCACAGTATGGGGTCTGTCGTAGCTTTCGAGGCATGCCGACGGCTCGAGCAAGAATCGGGCGCGAGCGCGCGGGTCCTATTCGCCTCCGGTCGGCGCGCGCCTTCGGCAGCGCTGCCCGAGCTGCGAGTGCACCTGCTGAGCGATCGAGAACTCGCTGAGCACCTGCTGCGGTTCGGCGGTACACCGGCGGCGTTGCTCGAGGATCCCGAATTTCGAGAGCTGATCCTGTCTATCGTCAGGAACGACTATCGAGCCATCGAGACCTACGAGTGCAGTGCGGACGCGACGGTCAGCAGCCCCATCGTCGCGATCGCCGGTGACCGTGACCCCGATGCGAGTTTCGCGGAAATCGAGGTATGGGGCTCGCACACCACCGGAAGCTTCTTCGCGAAATCATTTCCAGGCGGCCATTTCTTCATCGATGCGAATCGCCATCCGATAGGACAGCTGATTCGCGAGCACTGCGCCCGAGCACTCTCGAGCTGACCAGCAACGACCGGGTGGGCAGCTCGCTCGCCCACCCGGTCGTTGTTCCTAGCCCGCGAGCCAGCCCTCGATCACTTCGGCAACATCGGCTGAACCGTCCTCCAGGATCGAGAAGTGGTCAGCCGGTACCGAAACAACGGTATGCGTCGAATCCCACGGTTCGGCCTGCCAGTCCACGCGATCCGACGAGCTGCCCAGGAAACTCTGGGCGCACTGGATGAACAGCGTGGGCGTGGCGACGGAGCCGGGCGTCATCTGCTGTAGCAGCTGCACGTACCGGCCCATTCCCGTCAACCGATCCCGGTCGAAGCGACCGAATGTGGCTTCGTTCGACACCATGTGTTCGGCCATCGCTCGCAGCAGCCAATCGCCGTCATCGTGCACCTGGTAGGTGTCGAGCATGACCACGCCTGCGGGCGCTGGGCCACCGGCCGCTTCCAGGTGCTCGGCGACGCGGTAGGCCAGCAGGCCGCCCGAGGAATAGCCGAGCAGAACGAACGGATCTCCCTGCGCCGCCTCGAGGACGGAGCGCGCCAAGGCTTCCGCGGCCGCCGTCGCCGTCGCCGGAAGTGGCTCTCCCGTCCGGCACCCGATCGGCGACACCGCCACGATGTCCCTCCCACTGCCCAGGTGCGACGCGATCCGGGCATACTGATGCGCGCCCCCGGTCGCCAGTGGCGGTGTGAGGCAGATGATCCGCGGCAGAGCGGGTCCCGCGGCGAGTCGCGTCGGCACCGGCAGCCGGTCCGGTTCCGGTGTGGCGGTGAATTGTTCGCGCAGCTCCGCCGTCACCCGCAACAGGTCGAAGGCCTGGACGAGCCGACCGGTCTCCACCGCGCCACGGAACATCCCGTACAGCGAGTCGTCCTCGCCGATCGGCGCATCGCCGCGTCGCGCGGTCGCGGTGAGCTCCGTCCGCAGGTATCGAGCCAGCGCCGCAGGCGTCTTGTGGTCGAAGATCGCGGCCGTCGGCAGCGTCAAACCGGTGGACGCGTTGAGCGTGGTCCGCAGTTCCATGGCTGCCAATGAGTCGAAGCCCGATTCGAGGAAATCCCGCTCCGGGTCGAGAGCATCGACGCTCTCATGGCCCAGCAGTCTGGCCGCGGTCTCGAGAATGTGCTTGCGGAGCAAGTCTTCTTGTTCGGACTCCGGGAGCTGGGCCAGCTGCCTGCGCAGTGCACCCGCGTCCTGGGCCCCGGCGCTCTGCCGCCGCCCGGCTCGCTTGGCCAAGTCACGCAGCAGTGCGGGCACCGCGTCCCGAGCACGCAGGGCGGGCAGGTCGATCTCGGTCAGGATGCTCGCCGGAGTCTCCGAAGCTACTGCGGCATCGAACAATTCGAGTGCCTTGTCCGCGGCCAGCGGCGGCAGGCCCTGGCGGCGCATGCGCTGCCGGTCGGCCTCGCCGAGCCACTGCGACAGGCCCGTTTCGATATCCCACAGACCGTAGGCGAGCGCGGTGGCAGGTAGACCCTCAGCGTGCCGGTGGGCGGCGAGCGCGTCGAGGAACACGTTGGCCGCCGCGTATCCACCCTGCCCGGCGGGCAGGATGGACCCCGCCACCGAGGAGATCAGCACGAAGGCGGACAGCCCGGCGGCCCGGGTGAGCTCGTGCAAATGCCAGGCCGCGTCGGCCTTGGCGCCGAGGGAGTAGTCGATCTGCTCCGGCGTCAGGGTCTCGACCATCCCGTTGTGGGCGACGCCCGCCACGTGCACGACCGCGCCGAGCGGATACTCGGCCGGAACCGAAGCAATCAACTCTCGCAACGCGTTTCGGTCCGCGACGTCGCAGGCGGCCACCCGCAACCGGGCACCGAGATCGGTCAATTCCGCGACGAGATCCGCGGCGGCATCCGGTCCGCGGCGGCCCGCCAGTAGCAGGTGCCGCACACCGTGCTCGCTCACCAGGTGCCTGGCGAGGAGACGACCGATGCCGCCGGTGCCACCGGTGATCAGTACCGTCCGTTCCGGATCCCAGGGTGCCCGGGGTTCCGACTCGGGCAGCGCGGCCCGCACCAGCCGCGGCACCCACGTCCCATCCGCCCGGACGGCCAGTTCCGGTTCACCCGACATCGCCACGGCGGCAAGGTGATCCGGCGTGGTCTCGGCCGCGGCCTCCACGAGCACGATCCGCCCGTGATGTTCCGCCTGCGCCGCCCGCACCAGGCCCCACACCGACGCCGTGGCCGGGCCCGCCGCGGCGTCGGTGACCACGACCAAAGTGCTTGCCGCGTAGCGATCCTCGCGCAGGAACTCCTGGACGACGCCGAGCGTGCGATGCAGCGCGATGCGCAACCGGACCGGCACGTCGTCGCCGTCGACCGTGGGGCGGAACAAGACGACCGACGCCGACGCGGACGACCCCCACTCGGCCCACGAACCCGCCGAGCGCAGTTCCGGACCGGGCCGCCAGCCGAGCTCGTACCGCCCGTCCGGCGCGGATCGGGCTGCGGCCGAGAGCAATTCGAGCGACATCGGGCGCAGCGCGAGCGACCCGACGGACAGCAGTGGCGCCCCGCCGGAATCGGCCATGGCCAGGGCGACCTCGCCCTGGTTCAG
The DNA here is from genome assembly GCF_001613225.1 of Nocardia pseudovaccinii NBRC 100343. Taxonomy (GTDB): domain Bacteria; phylum Actinomycetota; class Actinomycetes; order Mycobacteriales; family Mycobacteriaceae; genus Nocardia; species Nocardia pseudovaccinii. The sequence goes on along the minus strand of NZ_BDBY01000417.1, from coordinate 1,269 downwards.
CCAGGACAATCGAACCCGCACCCGCCGGGCCCCGTCGGCGTGCACCCGCACCGATGACCAGGCGAACGGCACCAGGGTAGGCCGCTCGGCCTGCTCGTCCACGCCCTGCGGGAGGCCGAAGGACAGCGCGTGCATGGCCGCGTCCAGCAGCGCCGGATGCACGCCGTAGCCCTGGGCGGCTGTCGGCTCGGGCAGCGCGACCTCGGCGAAGAGATCCGCACCGCGCCGCCACATGGCTTCCAGTCCGCGGAAAGCGGGCCCGTAGTTGTAGCCGTGGTCGGCGAGTACGTCGTAGGCGCCAGCCAACTCGATATCCGTGGCACCGGCCGGTGGCCACTGCGCGAAGTCCGTCCAGCCGTCCGGCGTTTCGGTTTCCCGGCTAGGGCTCACCGTGCCCTGCGCGTGGTGCGTCCACGGCGCCGACGGATCGTCGTCGTCCCGCCGGGAGTAGATGTCGAGCCGTCGGCGACCGTCGGCGTCGCCGTCGCCGACGATCACCTGGATGTCGACGCCGCCCTGCCCTTGGAACACCAGTGGCGCCAGCAGGGTGAGTTCCGCCAGCTCCGGGCAGTCGACTTGGTCGCCCGCGTGGGCGGCCAGTTCGACAAATCCGGTGCCGGGCAGCAGAACCGTGCCGAGCACGTCGTGATCGGCCAGCCAGGGATGGGTGTTCGTGGACAGGCGACCGGTGAATCGGACGCCGCCGCTCTCCGGCTGTGCCACCAGGGCACCCAGCATCGGGTGGTCGGTGGACCGCAGGCCGAGTGCGTGCGCCTCGCCGGTATGCAGCGGGCCGGTGGACCAGAAGCGGCGGTGCTGGAAGCCGTAGGTCGGCAGGTCGACCCGCGCGCCGCCGGTTCCGGTGTAGTAGCTGGTCCAATCCACCGTCGCACCCGAGACGTGCAGTCGGGCGAGGCCGGTCAGCACGGTTTCGGAGTCCGTTTTGTTTCGTTTGGACAGCGCGATAGTCGTTGCGGTGTCCAGGGTTTGGGCGATCATCGGGGTCAGCACCGCGTCGGGGCCGACCTCGGCGAACCTGGCCACACCCAGATCCGCCATTGCCGCAACGGCATCGGCGAACCGGACGGTGTCACGCACCTGATCGACCCAGTACGCCGGATCCGACATTTCGTCCGCGACCCGGGCGCCGGTCACCGTCGACACCAACGGGATACGCGGGCGCGCGAACGTCAAACCTTCTATCACCGAAGCGAACTCGGCCAGCATCGGGTCCATCGAGGCCGAATGGAACGCATGCGAAACCCGCAA
>NZ_BDBY01000416.1 GCF_001613225.1 Nocardia pseudovaccinii NBRC 100343 | reverse complement strand
TTCATCCTCGAATTCACCACAGACCAAGAAGGCCACCTCCACCCCAAGCCTCGATCGAACACCGACGGCCCCACCCGAGAACAACGCCAACACAAAGTCCAAGGCCCGCCCGCGAACGACGAATCCAACCAACCAGCCGACGCGAGCGATGACCGACCGCGAACGAGCGAGTTGCAGAGCGAGTCGGATGAGTCGCGGACCACGCAAGGGAGCGGCGAGACCTCGAATAACCCCGGCTCGCATGAGCCTGCTGGTGCGGCCGAACAGCCGGACCACCCCGACACGCTGCTCATGCGGGTCGTGCTCCAAGAAGTGCGAGAGCTGGTAGACGCCGACCTCGTTGCACAGGACGTTGCGGCCGCGGCATTTTCGCAGGCGGGCGAGCAGGGTGCCGAGGCGCTGCTCGCCGTTGCCCGCGAGCTGGCAGTAGATCATGTGCGCTTCGCCCGATTCCGGCAGGCTCTGCTGGTCGCTCTCATCATCGACGCCAAGGTCGACATTTCCGATCCCATGGTTCGCGCCCTGGCCGAGGCGAGCAGAAGCGAGCTGGAACACTGCCTTGCCGAATTACCTGACGAACGTGGCGTTCTGCGGGCACGATTCTGGGACGGGCTCACTCGGCGACAGGCCGCTGATCGGCTGCAACTGGACAAGGCACCGTGGGCGGTGGAGCGCCGCGCACTTCGGCGCGTCGCGGCGCAGCTGGCCACGACCGTCGCCCTACCGGAGCGGGGCAACCAGGTATCCGAATTCGCACCGGCCCCAGCGACCACACGCCCGATACCCGGTCCACCGATCGAGGATCTCCGCTTCCTGGGCGGTAGAGACGGCGTCGATATGCCACATGAGATGGCAGCGGCGATAATCGCCGAAGCCCTGCGCAACCTATCGTCGGCTTTGGACGGCAACTACAATCTGAATATTCGGGTCGGCTCATTTCTGGTGCGCATACGGAAGTCGGGCATAGACAGTATGGACACCAGACTTACTTCCGAACCACGGGTGATCGAGTGGCTCGCCAAACGCGACATCGACGTAAAGATTCCACGGCTGTACTACATCATGAACGGTGTCGTGCTGCCCGATGGCACTGTCGTCGACGGCGTGCAGATCCAGGGATTCGTGGACAATGCACGCCTATTCCACGATCTGCCGGAAAAGCCGATCGCGATCGTGGTGGCGAGTATCGCAAAACTGCATGCACAGACCAAGGGGGCCGGAAATAGGCTGAACCTCCTGAGCTTCGTCCAGAGACTGGTCGATGAGAAAATGTCCGTCTTCGCGAGGTCGCGCGAACAATACCGGGATACTTTCGACGCGCTGGGAATCCCCAGCGATCCTTTCGCACCGGTTCTGGCCATGGTGTCGCCGGGGCAGAATATCGATCCTGTTCTCATACACTCGGACGCGCATTTCAAGAACGTTCTCTACGATCTCGAAAGCACGGTGACGCTCCTCGACTTGGAACTCGCCAGGCCGGGCGACCCAGCTCTCGACTGGGCCCGCCTTCGCCTGCTCGAGGGATCCGGCCCGAGCGCGGAACTGCTCCAGCGGCTGCTGCCGCGAACGGAGCGCGATGACATATACGACCTGCTGTCGCAGATCGAGCGAACCCTCATCGACACCGTCCGACACACGCGCGCGGCGATGTTCGGTCTGCTCACTCCCGAGATGATCCATTTCGCGGCAACCGAGTTGGCGAGCGCGTTCAGAGCGGCCAGACGGAGCCAAGGAATCCGCGGCCCCTTGTCCAGACAGCAGTATTTCGAAGCCATCGGAGTTTGGAGCCCGTCTCCCTCGCAGATAACCGGCCCTGAGATGCTGGCCATCTACATTGATCCCCTCTATTACGTCATCGGTCCGCCCGGACGGGCTGAAACCGCGATACCCAGCTTCACCGACGCGTCATTCGATGAATTATGGGAATGGGCTCACCAGTTGCCATTCGATGAGATTCAGCAAGTCTTGGCTACATTGCGCGCCGAAATCACCGTGGTGCTGGCAGATTTTCACCGTGGTATCAGGTCACCTCGAGTACCGACAGGTCCGGCACGAGCGCTGAACACGATTGCTTTTGTACTCTGGGAGAGAATCTCCGAGGGGATAGCGTTCCTCGGCGATGCTCAGTACCTCGAACTGCTCGACGACGCAGCGCTGTCGGAGGTGGCGGAGTATTTCGCGGGGTGGGCGCCGATTGTCGGCGAAACGCACCTCGGGGCACGCGCGGTGTTCGACTGCATCGGCAGCCTCCGGATGCACTATGTGCCACCTCCGCTCCTTCATGAACTTTCGGTATCGGCTGGGCAACTCGCGCATAAGCTGGAACTGCTGGCCGAATCGGTGGACCCCGGAGATACTCCTGGTCCCGCCGGTGCGGACGATTTGAGGACAGCACGTCTCGCGCACCTGATATCGGCGATGGAAACCGTCGGGTACCCACAAGAAGCTGTTTTCTACACCGATGTCGCCGACACCTATCTGCGGTCGTTGCGGCACGAACTCGACCCGGCGGTGGCCGACGCCTTCAGCAGGCTGCCGGACCTCGCGACAGTGTTCGCTCGCGCACAAAACGGCGCCGAGCGGGACTTCGCCGCGGCGGCAGCGGCCTATCTGGAGTGCCTGGCTACGGTCACGCGGTACTACGTGCTCAGGACCAGCGACTACGCATCCGGTCTTCAACATCTCGGCCGTCTTTCCGAGACCCTGCACGCTATCGATGCGCGTCTGCGTGGACACCAGGCGCCGCACACCGCCGCCGCCGCCGCGCGCGAACTGCACGAACAACTCGAGGCATCGCAATTCAGGTCGTATTATGTGCGGCCACGAGTGATGGCCACCCGCGCATATGACCGGCTCTTCCTCGACTCATCTTTCGGCGACGCGATGGATCAGACCCTGGCTCTCCTACACGGGATAGGCAATCCTCCGGTGGCGGACCTGCCGACCCACCGACCCGGGCCTGCCGCTGGCGGCTCCGGCACACTCCCCGGACACAACGCCGCCGAACCCGAGCCCTTCCACCATCCCGGGGACAACCCGTTCGCCGCTGAGCGCCACCGCCTCGCCGGTGGAAAACGACCGCAGCACCTCGGTAACCAGTTCCTGGCCTTCCACCACAACGACGACGTTCCCGGCGACCCCGTGCAATGGGATAAACCGCACCAGCATCGCGACCTCCCATCGGAGCCGAACGAAAACGCCTCGGGCACAAGCGCATTAAGCCGAGGCGACCGGCAGGCGGCGGCACAACCACCAGCCGACGATCCCGCGAGCCCGCTGGAGCATATACCGCCAGAACCTGACGAAACATCGTCGCCGCATACCCACGAACAGTTCGTCGTCCGCGACACCACCGATACGACCGAGAACCAGAACATCAGTGCCGCCTATCCGGCGCGCGACCAACTACTGCGGTTGCTGGGCGAACGGTTCACCTGGCTGACCGACGAGCAGGTCGCGGCGGCGAACGTGCTGTTCACCCAGTTGGTTGTGAAAGCGAGGAAGCAGCCGGACACCCGGATCGAGGCCGTCGTGACGGCGACGGACGACCAGCACACTCGCAAAACGCGCGTCGAAGTGGTCACCATCTGCGCGCCCGGGAGCTCCGAGGCGCAGATCGATGATGAGCCCACCATCGCGCTCAGGGCTTTCTCGGACGATTTCGGCACCACTCGATCCGAAAGCGGCACCCGGCGTTCCGCCTGGTTCGAACTCCATCACCAGTTGCAGACAGCTCCCGAACAAGCACCGCCGCCCGCGGCCCGGGTCGGGAGAAATCCGCACTCCAGCGACCTCGACGAGGATGCGGTATCCGGCGTGCTGGTCGTCGACTCGCGTTCGCCCCGGCCGACAACTCGCGAACGGCCTCTCGGAATCAGCGGGACCGTCCTCAGCGCGGAGACCCGGTCCGGTGTGCTGGTTCTGCACGCCTCGGAAACCGTGCGGTGGCGCGAGATCGCTGATGGACCCCGCAGTATAAGAACGATCACGATCGATACCGGAACCGGGGATCCCCCAGTCGACTGCCGAATCGAATACGCACTCGACCCGCAAGGCACCGCCCACGCGTGGATCGACTTCTATGGTCCGTTTGTCGCAGGGCCCCACTTCGATCGAGTGTCGAGAATGATCGATGCGGCCTTGCACACCCGTTTCCCAACCAAAATGATCGCGGTCCAGCACGGCCGGGATTGGTTGGGTTCACATCGGTATATCCGACCAAGAGCACTTGCGCGGCAGGCGACACGGGACGCGGACACCCGCATCGAAGTGGCACACAGCCCATCAGGAACAGGAACAGGAACCGAGGCCCCAGCCCGCGGCGCCGATCCGCGCGATATAACTCAGGAGCAATTCCGCGGTTCGTACTGGCGAGCGGTATTCGCCGCGAAGTGGTTGGCAACGAATCAGCTCTTCGAACGCCATCGCCTCCATCGATTCACCTGGCCAGCGGCGGCGCACGGCGCCGCAACGACGGATCTGACCTGGGCTTTTACGCTATCTGACGCCATCCGGACCGATCCGGCTGTCGAGCCGCTGTTGCAGGCATTCTGGACCCTGTTTCCCATGGATGAGAGGGCTCTGACCGCGCAAGCGGTGCGGGTGACGAACACCGCCGACTTTCCGAAAATCTTCGAGATGTGGCCCGAGGAATACAGCTTGTACAGGCAGTACGGGTCCCCGCTCGGCGCGTCGGCGGAGACCGTCCGCCGAGTCGCAGCGGACAACGTCAGCCTCGCGCGCCTGGAAGCTTTGGCCACTGCGGCGCAAGGACCTCGGCTTGCGCAGACACTCCGTCGACTGGCCACGGAACTGGCGCAATTCCCGGCCGACCCAGGCCCGATCTTCGAAGGATTGCACGATGAAAACCGCGCCGCATGGACATGGCCGACCCAACTGCGGCTCGACTTCGAACAGCGCAGGTCTGAATCCATCGAGCCGATCCATTTCCCGGTGCCCGACGATCTCGTCACCATCGCGACCTCGCCCCCACTGCGGCCGACGGAATCGGTAGCCGCCTCGGCGACAGCCAGCCGACCGGCGCCCTTCACACCCAACGATCTAGCGAGAATCATCGACCGCCGACGCCCGGCGATCGCTTCTCCAACGCCGCTCCAGGACATAGTGTTTCGACAGGTACAGCCTATTGTGGGCTCGGCCGAGACGGCCGATGCCATTACCACGGAGGTGCTCGCGGATCACGCGGACAACGCCCCGGAGATGGTCATCGTCCACGCCCGCAATCGCGCGGTCGACCACGTGCGATCCGAACTCTTCCGACAGGCCGTGCTGCGCGCCTTGATCGAATTCGTGAAGGTCGACCCCGCCGACTCCTTGGCCCGCGCGCTGGCACCCGGACGGAGCAGCCGTGAGGTCGAACGCGGTCTGACCACCCTGTCCGATCTCGAGCGCGATTACTTGACCGCAAGGTTCTGGGACGGCCTGACCCGCAACGAGACAGCCCACCAGATGCAGCTCGACGAACCCCCGCGCCAGTTGGAACGGCGCGCACTACGCCGACTGGCGGCGGCAGTGGCAGCGGTCGCCCTCGAGAACGAGGGCGAGGCCCCTGAGCACGCGAGCGGCACGGTACCGGAAGCCGACACACCCATACCCAACCTGCGTACCAATGATCAATACAAGCCGATCGGCGGAACGACAGGCCAGACCATGCCCGACGAGATCGCCGCGGCCCTTCTCGAGCAGGGACTCAACAGCCTGTCGACCGCGATGGCGGGGAGTAAGAACGAAAATGTCCCGGTCGGCTATGTCGACGGGAAGCCACAATTCATGGTGCGCTTTCCAGCGGCCAGCGGGGACGATCTGGACAAGGTCAAGCTCGTCGAATGGCGGGTCTATCGGAAATTCGCGGAGGCGAACGAGCCATCGGTGCCGCGGGTGTACCGGGTGTTCAACGACGTCCGAATGCCCGACGGCCGCCGGATCGATGAGGTCGTTCTCATGGAGTACCTGGATGCCGAACAGCTCGCCGAGGTGATGGATCGCGGGGGCCTGACCGACGAAGTGATCGACGAGGTGGTCGAACTCTTCAACGCTCTGCACCGGCAGACCTTCCTGGGGACCGGGGACCGGCGAAAGTTCATCGACGAACTCGTCGCCGAGGAAATGGCCAATATTCGAGCGGCGCTGCCCGAACTCGCCGATTGCTTTGCCGCGCTGGGGATCCCGGAAAAACCGTTCGAACCGGTGGTGCGTTGGATCCATTCGGGCGTCATGTCGTCGGAGTGGTTCGCGCCGTTCGCGATCGTGCATCTCGACGCGCATTTCCGGAACTTGCTCCGCATTCTGCGCGGCAACCGAGCCGGTAAGGTGGTCGCGGTGGACTGGGAGCTGGCCAGGCCCGGGGATCGCGTCATCGACTTTGTCCGCATGTATCATCTGACCGGTGCCGGACCGGCCGCACAGCACTTGCGGCAGAAGGTGTCGGCATCGCCGAATGTATGGGATGTATATTTCCTGTTCTTCGAGATCCAGCGCATCATTCACGACCTCATCCGACTTCGGCGAGCAGCCAAGTACGGTCAACTCACCCCGGAGCAGATCCAATTCGTCGGCAACGAATTGCGCAGTGCCTTTGCGACTTCCAGACCGGCATGGGCCCAGCGCCCTGATCTGCCCAGCACACGGATCTTCGACGCCCTCGGTGCTTCGGTACCGCCCGCGCAGTGGATTCCGCCAGGCGACCAGGCAACGGCACCGGCCCGCGGGGACGACGCCGATACAACAGAGATTCCCCGCGCGATGCCATTGCGTGCGGAGATCACGATGCCGGATCTCACCGCCGCCTTCGAGCAGCTCGAGCAGTGGGCCTCTGCGCTGCCCTTCCACGAGGCTCGACTGCTGATGGCGCAGACCCGGCAACAGGTCACCGCCCATCTGGCGGCATTGCATCGTGGCGATCCACCACCGATCGCGGAGTTGACCAGCGCGGCACGGATACTGAACGCACTGACTACCGCATTGGCGAAATACCTCGAAAAGCAATTCATCGCCGCAAGCGAATTCGGACTCGACCCGGGCGTCTTGAACAACGAAGCACTGTCGGAGATGTTGTTCACCATCGCTGGCTGGAAGCCCGTCGCCTATGAGATGTGGCTGAGCGCGAGCCTGGTGCTCGACAGCGTCGGCGCGGTACGCGACCCGCGGACCAGGCCGCACCCGCTGCACCACATCCCGGTGCCATTCTGGGAAATCCATCGCCGTCTGGAACAGATTGTGGAGGCGGCACACGAGGCCAGGGACGCCGTCTCTGCCCGCAGCTCCAGCCAGGATGACCCCCGCCGCGAGCGCTTGATCGCGATCCTCGAGCAGACAATGAATGGACTCGCGGAATTGTCCGGTCTGCGTGTTTCCAACCGGTACCACTCGGCTGACATCACCTTGCAAGTGCACTCGGAGGGGAACTTCGCCCCCGAACTCGTCGACGTCTTCGGGAACCTGCGTAACCGAGCCGAGAAATACAGCGCGTTGAGACGGACCCGCAGTGATCAAGGTTTCGCCGCCGCAACCGAACCTTATCTGCGGAGCCTGATCACGGCGGGAATGTACGTCACGAACCAAACCAGTCGCTACACCTCCGGCCTCCACCACTTCGGCCAGGCCGCCGACGTACTCGACGAGACCGCGCTTCGCTTTCCAGTGCACTGGGCGCCGCGCACGGCCGCGCGCGAAATCCGTCGCCTGCATGAGGAACTCAGCGCACTCCATCGCGAACTGCCGCCCGGACTGCGCGGGGAGCGGATGAGCGAGGCTGTGGCCGAGCGACTGATCTACCACGCAGAAGCCGATGAAGCGCTCCAGGAGACCCTGAAGCTGCTCCGCCGTGAGGCGGACGCCGCCTCGTCGTCCTAGTGCCCGAAGCGGCTGCCAGGCGTTCGAGGATCGGAGCCCGTTCCAGGTTCAGGCCGATGTTCCAGGTGGGCGCGGACGGCGGTGTGCCGGAATGGCCGCGGTCCAGAAGTCGTGGCGGACGGCGTCCCAGAGTTTCGCGAGTTCGGGCAGTAGTTCGCGTGCCTGGACGAGATCGGGATAGTCGCCGGGTTCGAAGGAGGCGATCGCGGTTGGGTCGGATGTGTTGTGTACGAACATGATTGCGATTTCGTGACGCTGGTTCAGGTGCCATATCGCTTGGAGGCCGTCGACTTCGGTTCGGTGGATGCCGTCCATACGGGTCGGCGGCGGTTATGACCGGGTGTCTCTGGTGGCGTGGGAGTCCGTGGCGGTTAGCGCGTCGAGCACATCCAACAGGGTTGCGAGATCGGGGCCGCGCCATACCGAGGGCAGGGTGCTCGGTGACGGCGTGCCGGATGCACCGAGCGCGCGCTTCGGCGGGAGTTCATTTCCGATCGGTTCGAATGGCAGGCCGCGGGCCGCGGCGCGTTCGCGCGGGCTCATTGCCGGTGGGACGAGCGCGCCCGCGCGGACCAGGCACCTGAGAGCCGCGGACTTCAGTGGGCAGGTGATGGCGCGACATGTTATGTGCCGCTGCATGATTCGGTGCGATTCGGCGACCGTGAGTGGATGGTCGGGGTGAGCGTGGTCGGGTGTAATGCTGCTGTGCATGGCGCGCGCCCAGGTCACCGGTGGGCAGACCGTTTCGAGGTCGCAGGTTTCGCAGACGCGGGCGGGGGTGTTGTCCACGCTGGCCAGGTCGTAGACGATCAGGGCAGCGGCTTGCACACCGGTAGCGATCGCGAGGCCATAGCCGATCGGATCGGTGTCCGGATGCTCCGGTGGCCGGACGGTGTAGAGGTAGTCGTACCCCAATTGCTCTGCGTGGCGGCTGATCTCGGCCGCATGTCGCGGCGCGGCCAAGCCGGACACGCCGGTGCGGACCAGGCCGACCGCTTTGGGTCTGCGCGCGTCGCCGCCGTCCGGCCGACTGCGGACGTAGGCTGTATCCGGCTGTCCCGCTTGTATGTTCGTCATCGTCGCGAACCTTCGCCTCGGCGTATCGGTGGTCAATGGTGGCGGTCGACCCGAGGGACCGGCCGATCGCCACGACTAGGACACACCGCCCGCGGGGTCCTTGGAAGGCGAAAACGGGAACCCCTGTCAATCGGCGAAAAAGCCCAGCGCAAAGCCGAAGTTTGTGGGAGGGTCTTCCCGATTCTGGAGCACATGTCGGCTCGAAATATGGGGGTAATTCATTGGTGGACAGCGATAGCAGCATCACTCGTCGACAGCTCGGGCGATTGCTGCGCGAAGCACGTGACGAGATCGGATTGACACTGGAGGACGCCGCACGGCTGATGGAGTGGAGTAAGAGCACCCTGCAGCGGTACGAGAAGGGACAGAACCAGAAGATCCGGATGCGGGAGCTCGACGGGATGATCGATATCTATCGCATCGATCCCGAACGCGCGGAAGGGCTTCGGGGGTTGGCGAAGCAGGCGGCGGAGAAGTCTTGGTGGCATGAGTTCGGGGATCTGATTCCCGAGAACTTCAGTGTCTTCATGGGATTGGAGTCCGCTGCCGAGACGTTGACAACCTATCAACCGGATCTTGTTCCGGGACTGCTGCAAACGGCTGACTATGCGCGGATCATGGCGCGTATCGCCAGTCCTGGCGATACCGACGAAGAACGCGAGCGACGCGTCGAGATGAAACTGCGTCGGCAGAATCTCATCACTCGCAAAACGAGGCCCGCCACGATCAACGTGATCCTCGGCGAGACGGTGTTGCGCCGCATAATCGGCGGTCCGTCGGTCATGGCGGCGCAGCTAAAACACTTGGCAGACGCCAGCACGATGCCTAACGTCAGTATCCGAATCCTGCCGTTCTCCTCGGGAATGCCGACTGGTGAGCTGATCGGAACCTTCGTGATCCTGGAGTTCCCAGTGGACAGCCGGGGCAAGCCGATCGAACCCACGATCGTCTACGCCGAGAACTACACCGGCGATATGTACTCGGAAAAGGTCGGTATCGTGCAGCGGTATAGGCAGGCGTACCAACGCATTGAGCAAGCCGCGTTGGATGAAGTCAGTAGCAGAGCACTGCTGCGGAAGATGGCAAGGGAGTATCAGCATGAACGTTGACCTGTCCGGAGCCCGGTGGTTCAAGAGCAGTCGCAGCGGCGGGACCAAGGACTGCATCGAAGTCGCCTTCCTCGACACCGGCATCGTCGGCGTCCGCGACTCCAAGAACCCAACCGGCCCAGCCCTGGCCTTCACCCCGACCGAATGGGATGCCTTCACCACAAGCGTCCAAGCCGGAGCCTTCAACCACCCCGCCTGACCACCCACAACGGAGCAGAAACCCAGAGCGGCCGCAGTCCGAATACAGATCGGAGTGCGGCCGCTCGGCCTCTATCATGGCGGCGTGTCCCTTCCGCGTATCGAGCGCCCGGACCTCCCCGAGTACATGACCTGGGAGGAGCTGGAGCGACTCCCCGAAGAGATCGCCGCACAGATCGAGCTGTGGAACGGGCGCGTGGTATGGGTGCGCCGCGGCCCCGCGGAACATCAGACCTTTTCGAACCGTCTGTGGAGCACGATCGAGCGCTGCGCACGAAAGACGATGTCGGAGCATCCTGAGCACTGCTGGCGGGTGACCACCGAAACAAACGTCTTCCTCGGGCGCAACGGCAAATCCGACTTCTTGACGCCCGGCTTCCTCGTCCATCGGTGCCTGGAGTCCCCTTACCAGGATCTTCGGAGTGCCGCCGTCGTGCTGGTCGGCGAGGTCCTGTCTCCTTCCAACACACAGACCGATATCGAGGCGAAGAAAGGCCGCTACGCGGGCGCTGGGATTCCCTGGTACTGGGAGGTGCGTCTGGACCGCGAATCCAGCGCGATCGCAACAGTCCGCGCCTACGGCCTCGACATCGGGCACGCCCAACTGCCGGACGGCGTCCACCCCTTGCGCCCAGCCAACTACATCCTGGCGAGCGAATGGACCCACGACAACCCTGACGGCATCGCCATCGACGCCCCGTTCCCCATCGCCATCCCCTGGACCGAACTCGAATACTGACCGCGGCAATACCTTTCGCCCCGGATTCGCACCACGGTACCCGTCCGCCACGGTCGAAAGACAAGCGGCCGCACTCCGAAGCTGTTTCGGGCGACCGCTCGGGGTCACACGACTTCGAGCCGGATGTTCGGGTCGAGGGCGCGAAGATCATCGGGATCGGAAGTGATCACGGCGCGGGCCCGCGTCAAACGAGCGCATACGATCACGTGCGCGTCGACAACGTCGGCGGTACCGGAACCGGCGAGGAGTGCGCCTACGGCTTGGGCGTGACGACGGTCGAGGTCGATGATCTCCACACTGCCTGCACCGAGCAACCGCCCGATCGGATGCTGGCGGGGGCTATTGCGCCACACCTGTGCGAGCACGGAGGCAGGTACGCGGACAGGGAGCCTCGCATTAACGGCTTCGTCGACCAGCGCGACAGCTCGGGCGTTGCCCTTCTCGATGCCGATCAGCGCACCGGCATCGAGAATGATCATGCGGCACCACCCATTTCGGCTTCATCCAAGCCGAGCACGCTCCGCGCCCATTCGCGATCCTCATCCGTCACACCGGCCTCGCGGGCAAGCTCGGCGGTTATCTCCCGAGCGGTGGCCCAGTCGGGTTCGCGGCGGGCGATATCGGAAAACCAGGCGGAGACCGAGGAGGCTTCGCCATGGGTGACGGCAGCCTCAGCCTTGGCGGCCACGTCATCGGGAATGCTGATAGTAATCCGCTTCATACTCCAATCATACCATTGAGTATGAGGGTGTTCATACCGCTATAGCGACACCGGACATATGAACCGGCGGCCGGTGAGGGTGGCGGGGAACGGGCCGCGGCGTGGGGTGCCGGATGGGTCGTAGAAGGTTGCGCTTGCCGAGCCGGTGAATTCGTCGCCGTGCACGGTCAGGTCGAAGCGCACGATTCCCTTCTGCACCAGCGAGGGGTCCGCGCGGTCCACGGTAAATTCGAGGAAAGCGCCCGATACTGTTGCGCGGTCGGCTTTCCAGGTGCCCATGCCGTTGCTGTCGCTGGTGGAGCGGTTGCCGTGGTCCGGATTCGATTGCGCCATGGTGCCGTCCGCGTGGAAGGTCATGACGTGGTAGCCGAACGGTGCACCGTCGGCCACCACTTCCCAGACGCCGAGAATGCTCATGCGCACAGTCCGGACAGCAGCTCGACGCCGGGTTCGATCCGATGTTCGGGCACGGTGGCGAAGCTCAGCCGCAGCGCGTTGCGTGGGGCATCGGGAGCCGCGAAGAAGGCGGATCCGGGCAGAAATGCCACTCCCCTGTTCAACGCCGGGGCAACCAACATGTCGGCGTCGAAATCGGCCGGGCCCTCCACCCATACGAACATGCCGCCATCGGGTTCGGTCCAGCTGAATCCGGACGGCAAATATCTGCCCAACGCGGTCACCACCGTATTCAGTTTTGCCGCATAGGATTCCACGAGCAGACTCAGATGCGCGGATCCCACCGGCGTGCCGAGGAATTCGGCGGCGATCGCCTGATTGAAGGCGGAGGTCTGCATATCGATGCCCTGTTTGAGGGCGAGTACCGGCTCGAGCAGGTCGTCCGGGAGCACCGTGATGCCGATCCGCAATGCCGGTGCAAGGGTTTTCGACAGCGAGGTGATGTAGGCCGTACGGTCCGGCGCGAACGACCACAGCGTCGGCACCGGCTCACCGCGGTACCGCAGGTCGGTATACACATCGTCTTCCACGACCAGTGCCTGGTGCCGGGTGATCACCTCGGCGACCCGCGCGCGCCGGGCTGCGGACATGGTCCGGCCGGTGGGATTCTGGAAGGTGGGCAACAGGTAGACGAACGCCGGATCATGGTGTGCCAGTGCACTGTCCAATGCTTCCGGCAGGATGCCGTCCGCATCGGAGGCGACCTCGATCACCAGCGCGCCGTGGCTGCGGAACACCTTCACGGCCGGACCGTAGGTCGGGGTCTCCACCAGCACCACCCCGCCGGTATACAGCAGCGCCATGCAGATGTTGTGCAGTGCACCGGATCCGCCCGTGGCGATATGTACCCGCTCGGGCGAGCACCCGATTCCACGACCGGACAACAGTATTCGCGCCTGCTCCAGCAACGGTGGGAAACCCCGTGTGAGCCCGTACTGCAATGCGGCACTCCCGTACTTCGCGATCGCGGCCGCGGCCAGCGAGGCCACCAGCTCACCCGGCAGCAGCGCCGGATCCGGCGCGCCGACCGCGAACGAGATCACATCCGGTCGGCGCGCCAATGTCGCGAACGCGTCGTCGATCGGCCCGCTGCGCATGGCTGTTTCCCTGCCGAGCGCGACACCCGTGCTCACGCCTCCACCTCGCTGGCGCTCGGCTCCGGCACGAGCACGCTCGTGGCTGTGTTGTTTGTTCGCTCGCCGCGCTCGCTCATACCCGAGCCAACTCCCGCCGCAGCCGCGCGGCGATTTCCACTGCCGCCACATCGAATTCCGGCGTCAAAACCAGATCATCGCTGAACAGCGGATCGGTGCGCACATCCACCGCCACCAATCCCTCGGTGTCGCTGAGATTCACCGCCACATGAACCACACCCTGAGGGATGTACAGGAATTCGCCGGGCCCGTGCGCATAGGGCTCCAATTCGGGGCCGATCAGCGTCACCGCCCGTCCCGTCACGCAGAACACGATGGTTTCACTGTGCTCGTGCAGATGCGCCCGCGCCACCTTTCCCGGCGCCATATTCACCAGGGCCGCCGAAATTCCCTCAGCCCCACAGGTATCCCTCGTTATGCAGGGCAGTAGATGCTGCTCCTGCGGTCCCACAACCTCCGCGACGTCGGCTGCGGCAACCACGCGTACGGACTTGGTATATTTCTCCATCGAACATCCCGAAACATTGCCGTAGGAAAGTCAATTGCTGACATCGGGAACGCTATGGCAGGGACAAACCGAGAACATCCGCCGCACCGGACCGGAATATCCGCACAATCCCGCAGAATGTCGATATCCACGGCCGAGACTCCTGGAATTCCCGCACGGACGCCTCGGTGACAATCGATCGGCGCGGGCGCCGACCCCGGAGGGCATTGGTGTCGATCGCCCACGAACATCGGCTGATTTACGCCGTCACTGACCGAGAACATCGTGGTCGCGGTCGGTGGGCATGACGACGAGCAGCTCCCGGATTCACCTCGTCGGAGGTGCGATGACCGATGCGCGGCGCGGCGCGGGCTGTGGCGTCTGGGAAGACATTTGGGTGAACGCCGGATGATCGACGAGTTGTCCGTGCGCGTAGATCGCATCGCGCAACCGCTGCCGGGTCGGCTCCTCGGCCAATAGCAACACCAATTCGTCGCAGCGCCGTTCGAACAGCATCGACCGCAGCACCGACGCATCCGAGGCGGAGCGGCCCACGGCGGTTTCCGATCGCAACTCCCCCAGCGGAATTCGCGAAACATCCGCCTTCAGCGGCAGCATGGACGCCACCACCAGATCATCGGTATCGCGTAGCTCATCCCACCACTGTTCCGGAACCGGCTTGGCCTGCCGGAATGCCTGCAGGATCCGCTCGCGCACGGCGGCGGTTCCGAGCGCGGTCGCGGCATTCGGTCCCAGCCGTGCCGTGCGCGCATGCGCGTCGACTGCGAGTTCCACACAGCGCCAACCGATCCGGTCGGCGGGCACCGACACGGCCCGCTCCAGCAGTTGCGGTGCGCCGACCAGTTCCAGTCGGTCCACCAAACCCGTTCCCGGACCGGCGAAATCCATCATCGCGGCGGCACCGACCGAACCCGCCGTCGGAATATCGCCCAGTTGTCGGCTCAGCGCGTCCTCGATCGGTAGCGACGATGCCAGTGCCGTCAGCCGAGCCCCGGTTTTCTTGCCCCAGGACAATGCGAATTCCGCGAGTACCCGGGCCGGATCGGCGATCCCCTCCCAGGCCGTATCCGAGACCGACCACATCCACGGCGTCGAGAGTTCCCGAGGCAGATACACCCGCGCGGGCAACCAGCCCTGCCCCTCGTTCGAGGTGACGAACGCGCCGACACCGCCGGGATGCCGCATGATCGACACCGCCCAGGCTGTACCGACCGTCGCGGATTCGGCCGCCGCGAGCAGGCTGCTCAGCAGGGTGCGCGCCAGTGCGAGATCACCGTCGACCCGTTCACCGACCATGAAGGTCGGGGCCGCCGCCGCGATCATCGCGGCACCGACCGCATCGCGCATATGGTCACTGCCGGAAGACTTTTCGGAGTCGTCGGGCGCCGCATCGGACTGGACCGGAACCCCCGGGGCCGGACGCACCGGTGGCGCGTTCTTGCCGGGTGGTACCGAAACACCCGGGGCCGAAACACCGGACGCCGAAGGCGATCCCGGCGAAACCCGTGGTCCCGCACCGGAAGTTCGCGAATCGCCGCCCTGGGGCGCTCGCGTATCCGCGCCTGGCGCCGAGGGATTCGCGGTGGCGCCTGCCGCGGCGGGCGGCGCGGTAGTGGGCGGTGCCGTAACCGTCGGCGGCCCGATGACCGGCGACGGTGCTACCGGACCCGCGAACGCGCCCGGCATGGAACCGAGCAAGCCGCCCGGCGCCGATTCGGAGTGTTTGCCATCGAGCTCAACCCCCAGCGACCTATCCGTACCGGACTTCGACGCCATTCCTATTACGTCATGGTCGGTGGAACCGCCCTCGGACGTCGAGAGAGTTTCCGCCGCAGTGGGTGTCGAGCCACTGTCGCCGGGGCTCGTCGAGCCCGAGTGCGATACGCCCGAGTCCGCCGCACCCCCGGATTCACCGATACGCTGCGGTCCGTAGCCGGAGTCGGGTGCGGCACCGTAGCCGGGCGCACCCATGCCGGTCGACGACGCATCAGGCGCCTGCGACCGCGGCGCGTCACCCGGCTGCGGTCCCGTCGGTGGCTGCGTCGCAAGCGGGTTGTCGGTGCCGCCCGGCCCGTGCGGTCCGCCGAGATCACCACCGGGCAGCGGTGAGAACGGCCGCGGCAGCCCGAGCTGATCGAACAGCCTGTTCAGCGCATCCAATGCCGGAACCCGTGGTACACCGAGGCCATCCGGCAGACGCCAGCCATTGGGCCAGCCGGGAATACCGGGCGGCAGCTGCGAATTCCCCGGGTGGCGCGGTCCGGGCCCGGCATGCGGATCCGAATGCCGTCGATTCCCAGGTCCTCCTCCGGAAGAGTGGCGATCCCCTGGCCCCGGCTTCCCCAACGCCGCCGCGATAATCGGCAACTCCGGCAGGCCACCCGGCCCGATCAGCGTGAGCGCATGCCTCGCCACCTCGTCGACCTCGGCCCGTGCCTGTGCGATGGTCTCCCTGACCTTGGCGCGTTCCTCATCGGCGGTCGAGCCGTCGCCGTCTTCGTCGGAGACCTCATCGGGAATAGCGCGGATTTTGCGGTCCGCGCGATAAACGATGTCGAGAATGTGGGTGCGCGTCCGGTCGACGATTCCGGCGATCCGCTCGAAGGTGTCCGCGGTGGCCACCAGCGCATCGACGAAACCCCGCAGAGTTCCCTGCTGGGCGCGCAGATCATCCTTGATCGGATCCAATCCGGCACTGGAGCGGACGCTCTCGTCGAAGGCGCGGCGGGCACGATCGGCCTCCGTGGGATCCAAAGCCTCGGCGCCCTCACGCGCCACCCGCTCGAGCGCACCCCACTCGCGCGGCGAGATCTCCGGCCAGTTCTCACCGACAATGGCCTTCCAGTACGGACTGTTGCGCTCCTCCGGGTCCATCCGGAAATCAGATCGACCCGGATACCTGGGCACCGCCCGCGACATCGCTGCCGTGGAGGGCTTGGTTGGTCTCGACGACATATCGATGCATCGACCCGGCATGGTCGTTGAGATCGTCGACCGCGTCCCCGAACCAGCCGACGATCTGATCGCGCACCCTGACGGCCCGATGATCGAGCTCCGACGCCGGGCTGTGCTGCAACGCGAAGGCATCGGTGGTCGCACTGACGTGGCCGGTGCTGGAGGTCACGACCCCGAAGTGTTGGCCGTGGGTCGCCGTCACATCGTCCGGGTCGTCCGTATCCAGGATGTAGGTCATGGCGGGTCCTGTCTGAAAGATTCCTGCGGTCAGGAAGTGGTGCCGAACTCGGCGATCTCGCTTGCCCGATAAGAGGATTCGGTGGGCAGATCGAAGGAATCGATGGTGTACGGGCGGGTGCCGTTGTACTCCATCTCGGCCCTCAGGCCGACCCGTGACTTCAGATGTGCCAGCCGGGCGAGCCGGACGATTTCCGCGGCCAGCCAGGTGTCCCCGTTGTCCCTGGCGTCGTCGGTGATGTGCAGCCCGACGACCTCGCCGTCACGACCGCAGGCGACACCGACAGTGTGGTCCGGATTGAACACCTCATAGATCAGGTTGCGCCAATCCGGCGGTGCGACCTCGTCGAGGTCGTCCTGGTCCAGATCATCGAATTCGGTCATCGGCTACTCCTAGGTGCGTGCGACAGTGCCGGGCGGCGCGATCACTCGGTCGGGCGGGCCCGCGGCGGGTTTCTCCGGAGCCGGATCATCGGCGGCGGACAGCTGCTGTGCCAACGCATTCCAGGCGGCGTCACCGATGGTCATGACCTGACTCAACTGCCAGAATCGGGCGCCGAGATACATTTCGCCGGTGCCGTCCGGAGCGATGTCGAGGTGGTCGGGCCCATCCGTGGTCGGATTGAGGCTGATCGTGGTAGCCGGAGGAAATTGATCGTCGACGTTGATGATCGTCGCGCCGCCGCCGGGGATGAAACTCTGCCGACAGCGATCGCTCGCGGCCACCGCAAGATCGGAGCTGTTGGTGGTGAGTGTGACGTCCGGATTCAGCAGTAGCTGCAGCACCCAGGAACGGGCCGCCTGCTCCGGATTGTCGGCATTGATCGAAATGGTCAGTGTCGCAGACAGGTCCACGACCAAGACGGCCTCGGCGCTGGTAACGCCCACGACCACCAACCGCTTCGGCGAACCGGCCGGATACGGCAGGTCGTCCGCGGCCAGCGCGACCACATCCGAACCGACACCGACTCCGGTGACCGGATGCGCGTTCACCGTGCCCGTCGCCACATCGATCGCGTACGCGCACAACAGATCCGGGGTGCGATCCGCGACCCCGGCCAATCGGACCAGCCCCTCGCGGTGCAACCACCGGACGGTATCGGCGACGGTGACGCCATCGCCATCACTCATGACTTCTGCTCCGCGCTCGCCGCGGCCGGTTCCGGTTCCGCTTCCGGTTCATCGGCCCAGGGATCCTTGTCCATGAGCTGCTCGTACTGGCGTGCCGCATCGGCGGTGCTCTCCCGGATCGCGGCGATGATCTCGGTGACCAGTTCATCGCTTTCGAGCCGGTCGACAGTGCCCGGAGCGAGGTAGAGCCCGACAAGTCGGCCCATGGCATCGACCTCCGGAATCACCGTGCCGCTCGGCGACGGCCGACGGGCGCGGATGCCATCGATCTTCTCGCGCAAGTCGGCGATCTTGTGGCGGAGTTCGCGCGCGGCATCGAGCGCCGCCTGCACGTCGGGGTGGATGTCACTCATGCGGAACCTCCGGATTGGGACGCCTGATTGGGCTGGGAAGGCGTCGGCGGTGTCACGGTCGGCGCGATGGTCGGCTTCTCGCCGATCACCTGCTCGGTATGCGGTGTGTCGTCGACATACATCAGCCGATCCGGATGCCAGGCCACCACGCGGTTGCGTTCGTTGTTGCCAGCGCCGGCACCGCCCATGCCGGGCGACATCGGCATGTACGGCATCATGCCGGAGCCGGTGCCCGCCGCACGCGCCGCACCGGCCGCCGATGTCGACAGCGGCTCGATCACCGACGTTCGCGGCAGACTCGACGAACCGCTCGCGACACTGCCCGAGGAACCGACCATCGGCATCGGGCCGACGGTGAACGACGAGGACGTCCCCGATGAATTCATCGCACCGGTGATATCGGAGATCGGCATCGCGCCGCCACTCGAACCGCCGCCGCCGGTCAGTGAACCGTAATCGGTCGAGCCGTAGTCGCTGTAGCCGTAATCGTCCAGCCCCTCCGTCGTCGAGTCGGTGCTGTTCTGATTCAACAGACCGGACGACATCAGCGAACTCATCACGGTCGGCAGCATGGACGCCAGGCTGCTCAGCATCTGACTGGCCTCGCCCGAACCGCTCGAACTGCTCTCGTCCGAACCGGTTTTCGACGAACCGGCGTTTTCCGCGTTCTTGGAGCCGACGGTGGTGGCGTAACCGGTGATGGTCTCCGCCGAGCGCGCGTTCTGCTCCTGGAACTTCGCCAGCGCGGCCTGGATACCGACCTCGTTCTTGGAGCGGATCGCCTTCAACAGTTCCTTGCGGGCGGCGATGATCTCCTCGGGCGTCGGGTGTTTGGCCTTCGCCGTGGTGAAGGCATTGCTGTAGGTGTCGATGCCATCGACCAGCTTGCCCAATCCGGTGCCGAGTTCGTCGAGCCAGCTCCGATGTTTGGTCAATTCGGATGCAGCGGCGGAACCTACCGGAACCCAATGCTGCATCGTCTGTGTGGCCGCGTCCACACCGGCGAGAGCGGCGGGATGGAAGCCGCCGAGAAAGCCGCGCACATCCGCCGAGAGTTTGTTCGCCGGACCCGTACCGGGTCCGCCACGCAGTTGCTGCGCGAACGTCAGCGGATCGACGCTGGCACCGGCCGCGGGAAAATTGAAAGCTGGCGGTTGCCGCACATTCAGCGGCATCGGTTCCGCGACGGGATTGGCCAAAACCTCACCGCCACTTCCGTTTATCTCACGCGCGCCCGCGTCGTCAGCGGTGGTGTAATCCGCCGCCGCTGTACCCAGCTTCTGCGCGGTCTTGTGAATCTCACCGAGCACACCCGACATTCCGTTCAGCAGATTGGCGGCGTGGGCATTGAGCTGCGGCACCGCCTCGGCCGAAATCGGATCGCTACCCGCGGGCAGCACCCAGCCCTTGGGTAGCGATTGCCCGGTGGCATGCGCCAGCTCGGCGAGTTTCGCCGCCGCGGCGGCCAGCTCCGCCGGATTGACGTCCAACGCCATCACTGTCTCCTCTCACCCCGGCGCATGCTCAGGCAGGCGCCCCTCCCGTAGCCGCGAGCATCGGGGCGCCGGACTGGTCGCCCGTCGGGGCGCCGCCGGGCGCCTGGCCGGACTGGTTGCCCGCCGCAGTTGCCTCGATGCCGTGCGGGTGGGCGAATCCGGAGAATTCGCCGAATTCCCCGGCGGTGTCCGACAACTGGCTCAAGTTGTCGGAGGTCAACTCCGTCAACTTGCCGCCGATAACCGCCTCGAGAGTGCCACCGGAATCCGGGGTTCCGAACTTCACAACCACGGCCGTGCGGTCCTTCCAGACCGCGACGTCGCCTGTCATCAGCTGGTTCGGATCCACAGAGTCGCCGATCTGCTTCTTGTCCGACCACTTCGCCGGTGTCTTGCCGTAGGCGGCCTGCGCGTCGGTGCCACTCTGGTTGCCGAACGCGGCATCCAGCGCCTGCGCGACCACCGCCGAGACCTTCTGCGTGCGGCCGTCGGGGAAGGTGTAGTCCACCATGCCGTCGGTACCCGGAGTGTGGCCGGGCACCGGGCCACCGGGCTGTCCCTGGCCGGTCTGCGACGAGGAGGTGCCGGGAGGCGGCGTCGACGACGCCGGGGTACCAGGTGCGGTTGTCGCCGCAGGCTGGGCCTGGGCTTGGGGCTGCGTGGCGACCGCAGGCTGCGCGGCGAGAGGTTGCTGCTGGGCCAGGCCGTTCTGGCCGTACTGATTCATCATGTCGCGCATCTGCTGCTGCTGCGCCATCTGCGCCAGCTGCTGCCCGAGCGAGTTCATCATGTCGCTCATACCGGAACCGACGCCCGAACCCATCCCGGAGTCGGGATAGCTCGCTTGGGTCGGGGTGGTGCTGCTGGGGTAGCTGGAGCCGGTGTCTCCCGACCCGACCGAACCCGCTCCGGTGTCGGTGCCATCCGAGCCGCCGGTGCCGGTCGACGAGCCGTCGCCGGTGGAGGAGCCATCGGCACCGAGGTCGATGGGTTTCCAGGTGTCGTCGGCGCTGGTGCCATTGCTGGTGCCATTGCCATTGTTTACAGGCTGGGCCTGGCCCGGATCGTAAGTATAGTCGCCGTTACCGTTACCGGTGCCCGTGCCTTTCTTCTTCAGATCGTCTATTTCCTTCTGGAGCTTATCGGCCAGCGCGCTCCCGTCCTTCACCTTCTGCGTCAGGTCGGCGATTTGCTTGGTCTGGTCGTCGATCTTGGTTTTGCTGGCAGACATTTTGTCCAAAGTGTCTTTATAGATTTGCGCCCCGGCCTCGAGTCCATCCGAAACGTAGCCCATAATATAGTCATCCATGGTCATACCACCGTCTGGCGACTTCGTGGCATAATCACTCAGACCGTTTATCAGCTGACCCATCTGGCTCTGATATTGCAGTCGGTCTTCTTTCGTATCCTTTGTCGTCTCTTTCACTACCGCAGTGAACTTGACCTGCAGGTCATTGAATGCAGCCTTGAGCGAGCTCGCCTTCTGCACATAATTGGTGACGGCCCCCGACCGCAACTGACTCAATTGGACCTCGGAAACCTGACTCACCGAATCAGCCTCCGGCAGATCGGACGTCTTCCCGCTGCCGAGGGCATCCCAGTTGGTGATGAGAAATTTCAACAGCCGGTTATCTACGAGCTGTTTGGAAGGCTGCGATATCTGGAAAATTTTCCCGTCGGGATAACCATTTCCATGGTCATCTGGTACCCAGAGAATGGGCATTTCCGGAGTAGCCGTCACGCCGACACCGGCCACGGCTGCTGCGACTTACCGTCCGCGTCGTAAGCGCCAATTACCGCCTTCGAATCCTTGGCCCCATAGTAGTTGCCACTCATATCCGCGCCCGCAGGACGAGTCGATATTGTGACAGACTTATCCGCTCCGCCGCCTCCGCCGCCATTGCCCGGCCACCAACCGGCCTCATCGAGGCGACTCCCGGCGTAGGCACCCATGGCGCGCCCGGTGGCGCGCGACGCCGATCTGCCGACCGCTTTAGGAGCAAGACCACCGAACGTTTTGCCGGACTTCGGGAGATACCACTTATTGGGCATTGTTACGGAATGGTTGGCGACCCAATCGAAACCCTTGCCGATCAAGCTGTCGCTGGCAGCTTTGCTGGCAAGCTTCTCCGCGATCGGACCGCCCACCTTCGCCAGGAGACCTCCCGCGAGTTTCCCGCCCGGGATCGACGACATCGCCCAGGTCGTGGCACCGGCTTGCAGCCCCTTGCTCAGACTGTGTTCCTCAACCCCGGTCCAGACGGCGTCGGTGAGACCGGCGAGGGGAGCGCCCACGCCAGGCACTACGGAAACCGCAGTCACGACGATATCTTTCAAGTCCAAGCCGAGAAAGCCCATCTGTTCACCTACTCAGTACGGGGTCGACGGCAGCACCTGCGACCAGAACAACGAACTGGCAATCGGCCATCCCGGCGCGACCGGTGATCCAGGCACGGATGACGCGGTCAACATAAATCGCCACAGCCGCACCCACCTTCCGATCGCGCACTCCGTCCAAGAACGGGCCCTGACCTGCAAATTCAGCATCGATGGACCGTGCCACCCGGGGCAATCCCTCGACGAACCCATTGTCGAGGATTCCCAACGTTGGGAACTGTGGTGGAAAGCGGCGCGGTCAGGATAATTCTGGGAAGACGCGCACGAGTTGCCGTGGCCGCCAGCATGTTCGCCCGGCCCGGTGACCGATGGGAGGAAAACCGGATGAGTCGCCACCTGGTACTCGAGATCCCCGCGCTGCGTGTCATCCGTATGCGGGCGTTGGGTGGTGGGTTATGACGAGTCCTTTGGTGGAGCCGGTTGTCGCCGATCCCGAGCTCGATCCGGAGGCGGAGGCCGGTACCGAAGAGGGAGATTCACCGGAGTCGGCGACGCCGTGGACGCGGTTGGGGCGACGCGGCGGTACGTCACCGGGGCAGCCGAATGTCACCGCGCCGGGCGGGAACGGGCAGGGCTCATCGGCGGATCCGGGTAGTCAGAGCGCAATACCGGGACAACCCCCGGCCGGTTCCGGATCC
>NZ_BDBY01000415.1 GCF_001613225.1 Nocardia pseudovaccinii NBRC 100343 | reverse complement strand
ACGTTACCAATTACCGGATTCGAATCCGGTAATTGGTAACGTTACCATATCGTTTCTTGTAGGGCAATACTGTACCCTGTAATCTGTATTCTGTCAATCCTGATCTCTGGGGCTTTCTGGCGTTCACCTGGGGCTTTCCCTTCTCGGCTGGGGCTTTCTCTCTCGCTCATGATTCCAGTATACGGCATGGCGTACAGAATTCGCAACCCATCTGGCCATATTTCTTGTAATCTGTGGCGGCAATGTTCTGACCTGCAATTATTCCGGGTGACGGTTCCGGATTCCGGCGTGTCACGTTACCAGGAAACCATAATTCCGGTAGATTTTCGGCAGGATTCCGCATCAATCCTGTTGTGAATTCTGTAATCCTGTAATAGGATGGTGATACACCACAACGAAGGGGAACCAATGAGCAACGTGATCGAGGTTACCGGCCCCGCCGACCCCCCCGCCGATTCGGGCGAGGGTCAGGCCCGCTTCGCGGTCGGGGAGGCGTGCGGGGTTTGCCGCTTCCCGGTCGGGCCGGGCCAGATCTGCGGCAACACCGTGTACGCGAACGTCGCCTCCGGTGGCGCGCTGCCGAAGTACTGCGGGCAGGCCGGCCAGGCCGAGTGGCAGGCCCAGCACGGCACCGAAGGCAATCCGGGGCACCTGTCCGACCGCGCCGGGTACCCGCGTCGTCGTCTCGACCTGACCAAGGATGACGTCGCGCGCCTGGCCCTCGCGGAGGCGGCGCGGCGCGGGATCGGGCGACGATCGGCAACAACGGCCGAAAGCGCTTCGCCCGCAACAACTTCGGCCGATGCTGCTCCGGTCACCGATGCCGTCGCGGCTCCGGCCGCGACGGTTCCCGACCTCGCCGCCGCGCTGCCGGAATCCGCGGTCGATGCCCTCGCGGAGTTGGCGCGGCTCATCGCGGGCCGGGTCGTCGCGATGCGCGCCGAGATGGACGGCGTACGCACCGCCGCCGACGAACGAGTCGCACAAGTCGAGCGCGCGGGCGAGCAGCTGGCCGAAGAGCTGGCCAAAGAGCGTGCCGGATTGGAATCGGACCGCGCAGAAGCCCAAGCCGCCCGCGAGCGTGCCGAATCCGAGATCCGCGAGGCGCGTGAGGCTCAGCTCGTCGCGGAGGGGCAGCTGCGTGAGGCCCGCCAGCGCATCACCGAGCTGGAGCAGGCGAGCATCGATGCCGGGGAACGGCACCGCGGCGAGATCGCCGAGGTACGCCAGGCCGAGGAAGCGCGCTACGACAAGCTGGTGGCGGCGTTCGCCGCGACCACCGCCGCCCGCGAGAGCAAACCCGCCCGCCGTAGCCGTGAGCTGTCCATCACTGATGACGGGGTGCGCGAGATGGCGTTGCGTATCGAGCGGGGCGAAGTGACCTGGGGCGGGGACGCCGGGTGGCTGCTCGGGAATGCCAAGTCGACCAGGCCGGGCGCGCGGACGCTGGATCACATGGCCACTGCCGGATACCTGGACATCGGCGAGGGGGAACCCGGGCCGGTCACGCTGAGCGAGCAGTATCGGACACGCGACAAGTAGCACGCATGCGAAAGGACCCCCCACCCGAAGCATCGGGTGGGGGTCCTTTCTGCTGGTCAGATAGCACTGATGGCACTGAATACACTGAACCCACTGCATAGGTACGGACCCCGGCCGAATCGCCCGAGGTCCGTTGCTGTCCAGGGTTCAGAAGGGCGGGTCGTCCCAATATCCGTCGGGTACGCGGGTGGGCGAGCGAGGGATCATCCGGTCGAGCCACGCCGGTATCCGGACCGCGACCAACGGCTCAGAGCACCGCCCGCACGCGACCATATCGGGCTCGTCACCGTCCGGGCCTCCGGTCCACCAACCGCCCTCGCCGTCGCAGTCTGGGCAGTCAAAGCGCGGCGCGGTATGCAGCTCCCACGCCACCCAACCGCCGCCGCATTCGACCCATCGGGAGATCCGCGGAAGGCGGTACATCGGGAGATTCAGCCAAAGGCGGCGCATGTGCCGGATCATCGCTCGGGTACCTCCGGCACCTGCACGTCGAAGATCTCGCACAGCTCCATGAAGTTGTCGACGTAGATGCGTTCGAAGTCGCTCGGCGGTTTGGTCGAATCTCTCGCGTACTCCAGGAACTCGATGAAGCCGCGCTCGATCACGTACTGGATGAAGGCCAGTTGTTTCGGGGTGAGGGTGAAACTGTGGGTCGGTTCCACCGACTCGTCGGGAGAGGTCACGTCTGTCAGCCTTCCTGGTTGTCGTTGCGGGCGGTATTCAGGATCAGATCGGCGTAGTGATCGGATGCCCAGGCGTGCACCTGCAGCAGGACGCCGACCATCACCGGGGCGACACCGAACTTGAACACCTCCACCTTGTCGACGGGCTGGCCTTCCGGCGGGAACAGGTGCGGGCCGACATTGAGCGCGAGCGTGGTGGTCAGCAGCGCCAGCTCGACCGCGATGACCTTCTTCTTCTGCTCCGGCGCCATCGAGCGACCCCAGCGTGTGGCCGTGGTCGAGGCGACCATGATGACGATGAGCGGAAGGCTGATCATCGCCTCGACGCCATAGGACAGCCAGAACAGCGGATCGGCCTTGTTCCCAGAGGGCACGAGGTTGTGCTGTGCGTTGGCCGCCGACCACGCCATGCCGAGCACGACAGCGGCGACCAAGGCCCGCGCCGACCATTCGGAATTGCGGGTCAGCTGGGCGAGCTTGGCGTCGTCGGAGGTGAGACGGCGTTTTTTCGACCGGGCGCGCTGCAGCCAGCGCGCATCGGATGCCTCGGCCTTGGAGACGGCCTCCGCGGTGGCCTGGTCTCGCTTGGCGACGGCCAGCTGCGCCGCCAGACGACGACGGCGGATCACGCGCTCACCCTCGCGCTCTTCTTCGGCGAGCAGGCGCTCCTTGTCCATCTCGTCATCCGACAGGGCGGTGTAGAGGGCGGGATCGGCTTGCAGGGGCAGCCGGGCGTGCGCGTTGGCCACCCGCGCGGCCAGATCCGCGGTTGCCTCGTCGACCGCTGGCGCCGATGTTTCCTCGGGCTCGTCGGCGGGCTCGGGCTCCGTGGATTCCGTGCGTGCAGTACCCTCAGTGCCCTCTGACCCCGGTTCGGCCGGCCTTTTGGTCGCGTCCTTGCGGTCCTGGACGAGTTCGGCGAGGACTTCGCGGGTCAGCGCGGGCAGGTCGGCGGTGTCGGTCAGCCCGCGGCGAGCACGCTCTTTCTTCACGATCCCGCGCACGTACCGGGGCGAGGCGGACACACCGTGCGCATCCAGCCACTCGATCACCTGGGTCGGGGTGGGCGTGCCGAGCAGGTCGAACACGTACCGGATCTGAGCCGCTTTGGAGTCCTGCGCGTCCAGGGCGGTGTCTGTGTGCATGGGGGCATCCTCCTCGGTGGGTGCGGCTTCCGCCGGAACGATCCCCACGCTGGGTGCGGCTTCCAGCGGAACAATGACGGCTTCCGGCGGAACGGTCGGGTCCTGCGGCGGAACGGTCCTGCTGTTCGGTGCGGCTTCCGCCGGAACGCTCCGGTGTTCCGGCGGAACAGTCTGATCACCGCGAGCGGCTTCCGGCGGAACAACAGCGGCTTCCGGCGGAACGATCCGGTGTTCCGCCCGAACGTCAGCGGAAGCCGCCGGAACAGTTCCGTTGTTCCGGGTCAGTTCCGACGGAACAGCGGCGGCGTGCTCCGGAACAGCCGTGCCGGGGTCGTCGGACTGTTCCGGTGTACCTGTTCGATTCGGGACACGAGTCCGGAACTGTGCGAGTTGTTCCGCAACGTCGCCGGAACCGGTGCCCGCGGTCTCCGGTGTCACGATCCGTGGGCCGTCTGGGGTCCACAAGGAGACTCCAGTTCGGGACATGGCAGGGACGATAGCGGTGTCGGCGGTGTTGGTGGTGACGGTCATGTCCTGTGTTCTCCCTGGGTGTTGGGCACTGATGATGCTGTTGGTACGGAGGGCACTGCATGCAGTGCTGATCGTCTTGCGTGTAGGCGCACCGAGCGGGGGACCGCTCAGTTGCCGCCCCGGGCTTTGTTGTCCAGTTGATTCTTGAGCCGGTGGTAGTCCTGGCGGCAATTGCGGTCGCGGCAGTACTTCGCCGGACGTCCGCCGGTGACCTGTTTGAGCTCACGGCCGCAGTACAGGCACCGGCCGGGGCCGGGAGCCTGGTCGATCAACGGCGCTTCCTCGGTGCCGTCACCGACCGCGCGCAGCGGGAACACCTTCCCGCCCTCGTCGGCGGTGTGGGTGGCAGCGGCTTGGGGCTGCTGCTGGTCCTCCCACATCGGGGGGCGCTTGGCGCCCAGCTCGGCGGTGATCTGGTCGCCGATGTCGTAGAGGGCTTCACTGGGCAGCAGGTACATGCGGGTGCGGACCGGCCGCTGATGCGACATCAACCGCGCGATCGCGATGCCCTGGGGCATCGGGTTCTCGGAGTTGGCCGCTTCCTTGGCCAGGTCTGGCAGGCCCGGCAGCAGGTGGTCGAAGTCTTCGCGTGCCTCCACTCGGTGGCAGATCCGGTCGAACAGGTTGATCCGGATCGCGGTCGAGAGCGACTCGTGGTCGAGCTTCTGATCGGCCAGGGTGATCCGCCCGCCGAACTTGGCGACCTGCTTGGCCACCTTCTTGAGCTTCTCGTTGTACTTCTTGTCGTGGGTGTAGTTGGAGTTCTCGTCGATGAAGATGTTCCACAGCGGAACCTCGGCGCTGAAATCGGTGATGCGGTCCGAGCGCAACCGCGCGAACAGCTGCTTACGCCGGGCCATCTCCTCGAGGATGATGTCGAGCATCGCGACGGCGTCCTTGGGGTCCTGGGAGTCGCACACGTAGTCCGCGCACTGCCAGAACGGTGCGACCGTCGCGCCGTTGGGGTCGATGATCACGGTCACGGTGTCGCGCATGAGCAGTGAGGCCAGGATCATCGTGTAGAGGGTGACCGACTTGCCCGAGCGGGTGGCTCCCTGCACCGCGCGGTGCACACCGTAGGCGAAGTTGATCGGCATCAAGCCGCCGAACTCGTTGAGTCCCAGCAGCACATCGTCGTAGCAGCTGAGCGAACCGATCGGCACGGCCGAGACGAACCGCGTGCCGATCGTGCCATCGGGGCGGGGCTCTTTGATCGCCTTGATCAGCGGGGAAGGGAGGATTTCGGCGAGGGTGTCCACCACATACAGGTCCAGGCGCACCTTGTTGCCGTCGACGTCGTGTACCCGCACCTTCCACACATCCATCGACGAGGACAGCTTGTCGGACTTGGCGCGCAGATCCGGACCGGACACATCATCGGGCAACTGCACCCGCACCCGCGCGCCGACCGGTGTCCAGCAGACGCCGTCGTCGGGGGTTTCCACGCTCGCCGAAGGAACCAGCTGCGGCCACGCGCCCGGATCACCGCCGCTGGGCGCTCGGCCGAACCCCAAAGCGGTCCACATGTCGCAGGCCTGCCACGAATCACGCAGCCGGATCAGCGCCGGATGCAGCCGCGGATGAAACGCATCGAGCTGATCGCGGTCCACGACCGGGTCGACCACACGCAGATCCAGGCACACCACATTTCCGTCGACGTAGGAAATCTGCACCCTCGGCACATCCAACGAGCTGGCGATTTTGTCCAGGCGCGCGTCGAAGTCACGCGCGGACGGCCCATCCGGCAGCTTCAGCGCGATACGCGCCCCGGTCGGCAGCCACAGCGCCAGCGCGGGAGGATCGGTGGGCCATTCCATCAGCAGCGGGAACGACTCCGGGCCACGCGCGTCAGCCAAGCGGCCCAACCCGAGCGAGGACCACAGCAGCTTGGACTGCCACTCATCGCACAACCGCCACAGCGCCGTGTGCAGGCGCGGGTGGAATTCCGAGGTCCACTGCGTCCATTCGGCATCGGCGGCGGCGCGCTCACGGGCGAGCCGCGACGCCTTGGACGCCTTGGACGCGACGGCCCCGAAGACACCGAGCCCGGTCATGGCAATCATCCCTCCAGGGCCGGTCCACCCGGCCATCCCGAAATTCTCTGCGGTCTTGTAGGCGAAGATCCCGCCGAATGTCACCGTGAGCCCTCCTGCCACGGTCCCCAACGCGATCAGATCGGGGTTGCTGCCCATTGGGCACCCCACTTCACCCGGAGCCCCCAGCGAGGATTCGGGAGCCGGTTTCCATGCTGATCAGTGACCTGGAAGCGGGCGAGGTCGAACCGCAGCGTCCACAGGTCCCCGCGCAGCTGCTTGAGCGGCGGCGCGACCGGAACCGCGGGGGAAATCAGCGGGCGCGACGGCGCAGTCAGCTCACGACGGCGCGCACCATCGCGGGTGAACACCAGGCCCACATCGGTGTAGGGGTTGTCCGGATCCAGCTGCACTCGCGCCTCGATCGCACCGAACGCCGAAGCCAGCGCGGGCGCGACAGCATGCCAATCCGCCGGAGTCTGACCGGGCAGCATCCGCACCCGCACCACATCGACCGCCGAGCCGGTACGGACCTCGGTCAACCGCGGGAAGCTCTGCACACCGTTCACGGTCTCGGCCAGCCCATGCCGGGTGACCACGGCATTCCAGCGACGCCGGTAATGCCACTGCGAGACCGTCGGCTTGTCCTCCTGGCGGCTGCGGACGGCGACGCGCACCGTGAGGGCCAGCGCGCCCACGACGATCAGAAGGCCGGCCAACGCCAGCAGCGCCGGCACCACCATGCCCGCGGCCAGCTGTACCCATGCCGCAATCCGGTCAACAGTGAGATTGCCTGTGTACCCGGCCAGCCCAACCCCCGCGCCACCCAGAAAGAACACGCACTGAGCAGTGTCTTTACCCGTCCACGGGTCACGCTGCGCGCTCATCGGGCCAACTCCCGCACATCGGCGCGGACACCAGCCACGAGACCGGCAGGAAGGCGCTGAGCTGCTACTCCTGTGTTGCTTCGGCTTCCGGGTCGTCCGGTTCCTCGGCAAGGGTTGCGTTCAGCTCGTCGCGCACCTTGCGCCAGTCGGTCAGCGGAGGATCGGTCAGCAGACCGAACGCAAGGGTTTCCAGCATGACCTGAACTCGTACGCCCTGCCTGGATGCCAGGCGGTTCAGTGCGGAGCGCAATGCCAGGTCCATGCGGACTCCGACCTGGGGTTGTCCTGTTCGCGCTCCTGGCTCGTCCAACGCGCGACGGATGGCCGCATTCACCTTCTGCTGCTCGTCGCGCTGCTGAGACATGTTGACATGTTCGCACGTCAGAGCGCGGGCAGTCACCATGGCCATTTGGTTTGTCATCACGTGTAGTCATCTCTTCCGTGCCACCTATCAGGGTGCTAACATCTGTCAACATGATGCTAACAAACTCTGACAGACTCGTACAGAGTGATGACACGCCGATCCCGTACCTGCCCACCGACCAGGCACAGAAAGAGGCTCCAGCGATGAACGAGATCAACCAGTTCAACCAGTCCGAAGATGGCGTGATCCGGGTCGGTCAGCTCTGGCGCGACCGCCGAGAGTCCAACGTCCGCACGCTGAAAGTCGAACGGGTCGTTGGTGATCGGGTCGAACTGCGGGTGATCCGCCAGGAGTACCAGGGCGAAGTCACCGAGCCGATGCGCACCACGAACATGACGGTCGCGCGCCTGATGAGCCGCAATTTCATCCTGGAACAGGAGACACAGCGGTGAAGCTGCTGCACCAGGCTGCCCCGGATGTGCTGCTGCGGCGGGAGAACACGGGCCTGCGGCGGGAGAACGCCCGCTTGCGGGACGAGCTGACCGATGTCCGGCGCGAGCTGGACGCGGCCCGCTCTGCAGTCGCCTCACAGCAGGTCGATATCGACGATCTGCTCGACCTGGCGAGCACGTACGTGCTGACCGCCCCGGCTGAAAGGCTCTTCGGACGGCCTGCATGGGATCGGTGGGCCTGTCACGACACCCGAGCGCTGACCTGCGCGCAGGCACACACGGTGATGCAGCAGCACCGCCGGTGCCTGACCGGCGAGTGCCAGATCCGCACTACCGCAGTCCGGTTGCTGCGAGATGCCGGGCACCTGGCCCCAGACTCCGCCAGGCCTGGCCTGTCCTCCTGCCTGTGACCACCGAATCTCGTTCCAAGACAAGGAAATCGAAGCATGACCGCAATACTCGAACGGCCGCACACCGAGACGCCGGACCCCGGCGAGAGCGAGCCGGATACCTATATCGCCGCGATCAGCGTGCGGGAGATCTTCGCCGATCACACCTATCAGCGGGAACTCGACGAGCGGCGGGCTCAGGGGATGGCCGCGGCGTGGGACGTGCGCAAGGTGGGCGTGATCGACGTGTCCGATCGCGGGCCCGATGAGGCGCCGCGATACGCCGTGATCAATGGCCAGCATCGGTGGTGGGCGGCGGCGCTGGCCGACCCGGCTCATCACCTGGTCGCTGTCGTCCACACCGGCCTGACCGTCGCCGACGAGGCCCGCTTGTTCTACGAAATCGACGCGGGCACACGCCGGTTGACCACGTGGGACCGGTGGCATTCGCGCCGTGCCG
Source organism: Nocardia pseudovaccinii NBRC 100343 (assembly GCF_001613225.1). Taxonomy (GTDB): domain Bacteria; phylum Actinomycetota; class Actinomycetes; order Mycobacteriales; family Mycobacteriaceae; genus Nocardia; species Nocardia pseudovaccinii. Next base: position 5,543 of record NZ_BDBY01000415.1, on the reverse strand, counting down.
CTGGGGATCCGGTGGTGGCCGAGATCGAGGCGATAGCCCGGAAGGTCGGCCTCGTGGTCGATCAGTCCGGGGCGGACGGATATATCCGCTGCACCGCGACTCTCGAACGCGTCTGGCGGCTCGGTGGCCCGGAGTTGCTCCAGGCCGCGCTGCTGTTGATCGCCGACATCTGGGGTCCGCGCATCGATGCCGTCGACTCCCCGCTGGTGCACGGCGTGGCCCTGATCCTGCACACGTACGCCGATCGGCTCGACCTGAACCGGTTCGGCGACGTCCTGATCGATTACGAGCCCCGCACCATCAAGGCCCGCGCCGGGGCGCTGCGCGAGAGCGAACGGGGCAACGCGGGCAAGCTCGCCGCCTTGACCATGGTCGGCATCTACAACTCGGCCAAAGGCACCCGGAAATTGGATCGGACCGAGCTCACAGCCTGACAAGCAGTGCGGGACCAGCCATTCGGTAGATGGCTGGTCCCGCCCGAATCATCGTAGGAGAACAATCTTGACTAGCACCATTTCCCCAGATCACCGCATCGAAATCCTGGTGTTGGCGAACGACCGCGACGACCGGTCGCAGCTCACCGCGCAGGCACTCGACGCGCTGATCGACTTCGATCCCGCCGCGGTCTTCGTCCCGGTCCGGCTGCGCATCCGGCAGGCCGGTCGCGACATCTTCGACCAGTCCGGCCCACTGTCCTCGGTGCTCTTCGGCCTGACCGGCTGGGGCTACGACGACAACACCCGAGCGCTCCACTGAAAGCAGAGCACCGGCCAGTCCATACCTGGCCGGTGCTTTCCCATCTTCACATCCGACCGAATCAGGAAGAGACATCACATGTCCGGAGATACCGTCATCACCGTCATAGGCAACTTGGTTGCCCCGGCAGAGCTGCGTTTCACGCCCAATGGCGCGGCCGTCGTCAATTTCACCGTGGCCTCCACACCCCGTGTGTTCGACCGCCAGACCAACGAGTGGAAGGACGGCGAGTCGCTGTTCTTGCGCTGCAACCTCTGGCGCGAGGCGGCGGAGAACCTGGCCGAGTCCGATCTCTCGAAGGGCGCGCGGGTCATCGTGGTCGGACGGCTCAAGCAGCGCACCTATGAGACCCGTGAGGGCGAGAAGCGCTACGTGACAGAGCTGGACGTCGAGGAGGTCGGGCCGTCGTTGCGGTGGGCCACAGCGACCGTCAAGCGGGCCGCTCGCGCTGCGGGCCAGGGCAATGGGCAGCAGCAGGGCAAGGCGAAGGCCAGCGCACGGGACGACAATCCGTGGTCGCCGCCGGCGAACTCCTCCTTCGGCGGCAACCCGCCCACCGACGAGCCGCCGTTCTGATGACTGCACCGGTCTACCGATGGCGTTGCGCGCCACGGTATTTGCGGACCCGCCGCCAGCTCGCAGCGGTGGGTTTGCGGCCGAACGGGCAGGACATCGCGGGCAAGCTGCCCTATCGGCGCTGGGGTCGTCAGTACGAGGCGTACCTGTACGACATCCGCCTCGCAGCACCGAAGCGGCCCGCGACGGCGGCGCAGCTGGCGGCACTGGAGCGGGCCAACCGTGAGCGCCAGCTCCGTGCCGCAGAACGGCATGGCATCGACCGCAGCGAATTCAATCACGTTGAGAGCGGCCCTATTTGGGCCACACCGATCGAAATAGACAACAGGAAGGATCAAGCAGCATGACCAACCCGGACGAGACCGCCACACAGGAACTCGTGGTGGATAAGGCGCTGCGGCAGGCATACGAGTCGCTTGCCGCCGCTGCCCGCTTGATAACGACCAGCAACGGCGAACGCGCATCGAGGGTGATCGGGCAGCAGCTCGACGCCGCATTCACGGCTGTGGAAACCCTGATCGAGTTGCGTGCTGGAGACCATGCCCGCACCGCCGCGCGATTCGGAGTCACCGGACCGAAGGCCCCGGCCGCGATCGATGAGGCATCGGAGGCCCGGAAATGAGCAAGCCGACCATCGCCGAACTGTCCAAGCGACAGAATGCCGTGGCCGCCCAGCTGCGATATGCCGATGACGAGACCCGGGCAGACATCATCGAAACCTGCTGCGGTGACCCGATGCGCGTGATCCCCGACAGCAGCCACTTCGGCACCGGGTGGCTGATGCACTGCCCGGAAGGGTGCGGGCATAACGAGCCTTGGGGCTATGAGGTTCTCGACGCCGACGAATTGCCCGAGACCGAATGGGACGACTACATCGCCCAGTTCACCGCGGCGATGGCGCGTCTCGAGGAAGCACTCGCCAGCAAGAAAATCCTGGAGGAGGCGCACCATCTGGCCGATCGGCTGGCCTTCTTCGAGAACGCCGTTGGTCAGGCCGGCGCAGACCGGTCCTACGACTACGCGGTCCATATGGCCGACCCCTCCGCATCGGCCGAGGAGTTCGAGAACGAGTACAACGCCCATGTCTCGCGCATGGAACAAGGACTCAGCCAGGCCCGCACCGATCTGGAGCGTTTCGAGCACGATCACCACGACACCCTCGCTGCGGCGGGTCGGGTTGCCCCGAAGTCGGAGCAGACAGCAGATGTGATGGGCGGCAAGGAGATTCGGCCCAGCAAGTCACTGGCGGACATGATCCGGGACTATGAGCCTCACCGCGTCATCGAGGCACATCACCCGGTCTACGCCCACATCGTGGGCTGGAGTGCGTGGTGGATATCGCGCCTGCTGCGACGAGCACCACGTGCTCTGTGCAGCGAGCTGCTGCAGGCTGACCTGGACCTGCCGCTGGATGCCCCGCTCTGCCCGATCTGCCTGCAACGCAACGGATCGAAGCGGATCTACCGGATGTGATCCGTGTGGGCTGACTCACACCCACCGCGCGTGTGACTTCGGTCGGCGCGCAGTGGGTTTCCGGTCAGAATCGCGCGAGTTCGCGTGTCGGTACGCCGAATCCGGCGCGTACCGGCAAGAGTGTCCAGGAAGAAGAAAACCCGCCCTCTCAGTTCCGTTTGGGAGCGGAACTATGCGTGAGAGAGCGGGTCAAAATAAAGCGAAAGCTTCGGGACAGAACGATACACGGGTGTTCCCACACCCCGCGACAGGACACGACAGGTCTGCACACGAGCGGACAGACGTATACGCGTATCGACTGCTCCCGAAGCTTTCGCCCTGATCCCTTGAAGGGGCGATGAGCACACCCGTATCGAACGAACCGACCGGCGACGAGACCCGTACCGCCGACGAGACCTCCACCACCAGCGCCGAAACCTCCACCACCAGCACCGCTGCGCCGCGTCGGCGTGGCCGTGGTCCTGGCCGCAAGAAGTCCGCGGATTCCACCCAGGCCGAGGCCGTTGGCGATGAGAACGTCGTCTTTCTCAACGAGGCCGACCGGCTGAATCAGATTCAGGGTCGTATCCGGACCAAGAAGGGTCACTGGCTGCGGTCGCTGACCGATCTGGGAAATTCCGAACGCTATCTCGACATCTACAGCGGTGATCTGCTGTTCGTCGACGAGTCCAACCGGTGGCGCGGCTACAACGGCAAGCACTGGCGCGACGAGACCGGCGACCGCGAGCTGCACACCCGCGTCAAACGGATCGTCCGCGATATCTGGGGCGAGGCCCAGCACTGCACTCCCTTTTTTGCCGAGGAGGTCCGCAAATGGGCCAGGGAGTCCGAGGCGAAAGGCTCGATCAACGCCATCAAGTCACTGCTGGTCAGCGAGTGCGTGGTGTCGGTGGAGGATTTCGACAGCGGCGCTGAGGCCGACACTCTGAATCTGATCAACGGCACTTTGAATCTGGAAACCTTCGAACTGCAGCCACATGCCAAAGAGGACATGCTCGCGAAGTTCACGCCGGTCACTTACGACCCGGAAGCGACCGCGCCGAACTGGGAAGCGCATTTGGCGTGGGCCATCCCGGACCCTGATACCCGCGAGACCGTACAGCGCTATCTCGGGTACTGCATGACCACCGAAACCCGCGAGCAGAAAATGTTCTGCTTCTACGGGGCAAGGGGCCGCAACGGCAAAGGCATCGTCGTGCGCCGTATCGAACAAGTGCTGGGCTACGACGAGAAGAACCGCAGCAGCGCCGAGCACTCCTACGCCCAGGCCGCGCAAGCCTCGCTGTTGTTGTCCGGCAAGCGTGGCCTCAATGACGCGAGCCCGGATCTGGCCGATCTGGTCGGCAAGCGGTTCGTCTCTCTGCAGGAGACCGGCGAAGGACAGAAATTCGATACGGTGCGGCTCAAGTCGCTCACCGGTGGTGACGCCATCCGGGCGCGGTTTCTCAACCAGAACCCTTTCCAGTTCACCCCGGTCGCGAAATACGTGCTGTGCACCAACAATCGCCCGGAAGTCCACGGCGATGATCCCGCTACATGGCGGCGTCTGTACTTGGTGAATTTCCCGAATTCGATTTCCGATGAAGCCCAGGACGCCGACCCGCATTACGAGGAGCGCATCGCAGCTGAGTCGTCCGGCATTCTCAACTGGCTGTTGGAGGGATTGCGGAAATGGCGCGTTGACGGGCTGCGGATCTCGGAGGCGATCCGCGCCGACACCGCCGCCTACCGTGCCGAACAGGATCGGCTCGGACAGTTCATGGACGAGTTCCTGGAGGAGCGCGAAGGGCATCTGGTCAGCTCTGCCGTCGTGTACAAGCTGTATCAGAAGTGGGCGCAAGACAGCGGCCAGGGCGCACTCGCCAAGCAGCGGCTCCGGGCGCAGCTGAGCACCAAAGTCGAGGGCTTCTACGTCAAGAAGACCGGCAACCCGAGCGAGCAGTACTACGGCGGGCTCGCCTTCCGTGAAGGTGTCCAAGTCTCCTCCTTCGAATGCGCTTCCCAGAAGAATCCGCCCGAACGCGACGACCCCGGGGCGCCGCCGCCTGAGCACACCGCGCACTACGCTGCCAAGCGTCGCGCCGCCGCGGCGATGGCCGCCCAACAGCAGACCGCCAACGGCGGTGCTGAGCCGTCCCAGGACGCGATGGCGCCGCAGGCCGTGCCGGTCACACCGGCCCCGTCGATGCACGGCTGGTCTCGGCTGTGCAGCCGCGACCGGCACGATGAGTGCGCCCGTGAGCGCGCGACGAACTGGATCACCGGCGTGGAATGCGTGTGCCCATGCCACGACGATGACGGCGACGAGACGATGCCGCTGGATTTCGAACCGACCCCGGACCCGGCCGCGGTTGCCGATCTGAGCGCCGATGAGCTGGACATGCTCGCGGAACTCGACGCCGACCAGGGCATCGATGACCGCATCGATCCGGAGCCGAAGCCAGAACCAGAGCCCGAACCCGAACCGGCGCCCGCCGACGCCGGCATCGATTCCCGCATCGATGCCGAACCCGCCGAGCCTGCCCCGGAACCGGAGCCAGAGCCCATAGCGGAGACCGAGCGCTACAGCGAGCGCACGTTCCGGCCCTGGACCCTCAAACCCTCCGCCTACGTCGATATCGCCTCCGGTGAGGGGATCTGCGACGACGGGACCACCTTCACCGTGGCCAAGCGCGGCCAGCTTGCCTCGCTCGCCGAGCTGCTGCGCGCGCTGCCGCAAGGCATTTCGTTCGTGCATC
>NZ_BDBY01000414.1 GCF_001613225.1 Nocardia pseudovaccinii NBRC 100343 | reverse complement strand
GACCGGTGCGACGATCGGCACCGACACCACGGTGATGACGTGGGCTGGTACCCGGTTGCCGAAGGGCTGGACTCAAGCAGGGCACGGGCATTCGGCCGATGAGGTCCGCGACTGGGTCAGCCTGCGCTTCCACCGCCCCGGCACCGACGACACCGGCAAGCCCGGACCACGGGTCACCATCTACCGCGCCAGCGGCTGGATCGATCGCGACCAGGAGGAGGCCACCAGCCCCGCCGAGTTGCGCGCCGCGTTCATGCTGCTGCTCGACGGACTGCGCGCCACCTTCGGCAGTGTGGTCGGCGAGACCTACGGTGTGCCGCTCAAAGGCACCCCGGCTGCGACGGGGTTCGAGCTGGTGCGCCGCACCCTGCCCCGCAAGCGCGGCGGCGCTGCCCACCAGTACCCGATCCTGGACACCGACACCCAGAACCTCATCCGCGCCCACTGCGGCCAGGCCCGCAACGAAAACTTCTGCATCACAAACCATTCCAGCGGGGGCGCGCATATCCCGGACCGGATTCCCGGAATGTTCGTCTACGACATGCGATTCGCCTACGCCGCACTCTGCGACCTCGAGATGCCGTGCGGGCCTGTAGAGCGCGATCAGGTACCCGAAATCGCCATGCGGGGCCGTGGCTGGGAACCGTGCCTCTACCAGATCCGGGTGACCGTCCCGCAAGACTGGGACCGGGTGGGCCGGTTCCGCTACCGCGACACCGGTGACGACGAGTGGGTGTACCCGAGCGAGCCCGGCACCACGTTCGTGAGCTGGGCGTGGGAAAACGCCCTCATCCAAGCCGACCGCGACGGCTGGAAACTCGGCGAACACATCGAGATCCTTCAGCGGGTGCGTTTCACCGGCCCGAAGACCAAGCCATTGTTGACCTTCGGCACGCACCTGCGCGATCTGCGCGACGAGTGGATTCCCGCGCAGAAAGACGTTCCGGACCGGGTCCGGGAGCTGGCGAAGATCATGGCCCGCCAGATCGCCATCGCGACTATCGGCAAGCTCGCCGCGGCACCGTACAAAAAGCTGTTCACCTGCCCGATCGACGATCTGGAATCCCGGCCCGCGCACGCTCGCCCGTCCGACGACGGCAAACGCTGGGAATGGCGGGAGAAGGTCGCTACCGGCGACGATCTCGCTCACCCGGAATGGGCTGCCTACATCTGGGAGCGCTGCCGCGACTGGCTCTATGACCACCCCGGCCAGCCCGGCGCGGGACTGCGGTACGTGCCGCGCGATCAGCTGCTGGTGGCGCGCACCGATGGTTTCTGGACTTCCACACCGCAGCCGATCAACGACACCGGCAAGATCGGGGCGTTCCGTCCCCAGCTCGCTCACACTCAGCCGTTGACCACCCCACGCAGCTACCCCGAGCTCAACGCCACCCGCGCCGCGCTCGAAGCCGCTGCCGCCACCACGGGGGAGGCTAAGCAGTGACCAAGCGCAAGCCCTTGTCAGAGTTCTTGCGGCGCGCGCTCGATCTCGGCCGCACCCAAACCGAACTGGCGCGCGAGCTGGGTGTCTCGCGTTCCGCGGTGAACAAATGGCTCACCGGAAAGCGCGAGACCCCGGAACGATTCCGGGACTCGCTGCGCAAGGCAGCCAGGCCCGGCTGGAAGGTGCCGACCACACCACCAGCGACCACCAAGACCGGTGCGCCGATCAAGACAGCCGGAACGCCGAAGATCACCCAGCTTCCCGGCGGGAACGAGAACATCTACACCCACGCCAGATCCGCGTTCGCCCGCGAACTCGCGCGGGTGCACGCCAGCGGGAACGCGCCGACGTCGTTCTCGGTGCGGCTGTACAACTTCCGGGGCGAGGACTCACCCAAGTCCAGACCGGGGAGAACCCGCACCATCGAGGTCAAGAATCTGACCGATGCCGAGATCCTTGCGCTGTCCTCTGGTCGCAAGGACGTTCTCGAAGACGTCATCACCCGCGCCGTGGCTGCCGAGAACTACAGCAAGAATTTCACCTTCAGCAGGGCAACCCGATTCAACTTCGACACCACCCCGTAGCAAACCCAGACCACTCCTCATCCGTGGATTGAGAGTGGTCTGCGATTCAGCCCGTCGAAAACGGACACCGCCGATTCGGCTCGAAAGCCGCAGATCAAAACACATTCCGGGTAGCGACCAGCCCCTGGATTAGGGGCGCGACTAGCCCCGCGACCAGCCCCGCGACACTTGCGCGGGGCTGGTCCAGGGGCTAATCCAGGGGCTGGTCCAGGGGCTGGTCCAGGGGCAGCAACCGACAGGCAATCGTCACCGGCGCGGGGGTTGCACCTCTTTCGCACCATCCCCAGGCACAAAAAATCACCCGGTGCCGTGGGGGACCGTACCGCCGCGCTATGCGGGCCTGTCGGCCGTTCCCCTGTGTCCTACAGGCGGGGAGGACATCTACCCGGCACCGGGTGATGACATCAGAATGGCCGGTCCGCTAGCGTTTTTTGTGCCGATGTGGCACAAGCGCGAACGTGCCGTTCTGGCACATATTTACGCGGTGTCGGTGCCTAACCTGGCGTATGACCTGTGCCATCGATCAGGAAGACGAGCGGCCATGACGACCAACTTTGACGACGCGGACGGCGCGCTGGACACGGGCCGATACATCGGCCAGCAGGTCCGCAAATACAGGCGGGTGCGCAAGTTGAGCCAGCAGATGCTGGCCGACCGGATCGGCGTCGACCGCACGATGATCACCCGATGCGAGACCGGAACGCGGCCCATCGATTCCCGTGACGTGCTCTACCGGCTCGCTGGCGCGCTGAGTGTGTCGGTCGGGGATCTGACCGGCCACGCCGACGACAAGGTCAACCCGGCCACGGCCGCGTTCGGCGCGGCGGTGCCCGAGATCGAAGGCGCGCTGATGGCGGCCGGGATCGGCAATGGCTCGATCGATCCGCGTCCGCTGGCCGAGCTGGTGACCGAGGCGAACGCGGCGCCGGTGATCCGGATGCAATGCGACTACGTCACCCTCGGCTCGATGCTGCCGGGCCTGATCACCGACCTGTACCGGCACACCACCGCCGGCGGTGACGATGCTGAGCGAGCGTGGCGGGCGCTGATTCCTGCGACCCTCACGGTCGGGCTGACCACCCGAAGCCTTGGATACACCTCGCTGGCTTGGATCGCTGCGCAGGCCTGCGAGCGGGCCTCGAACGTGGTCGGAGATCCGGTGGGTCGGGCAGCCGCAGAATTCGTGCTCGCACAGACGCTGCTCTCTCAGCCTGGCGCGGCCCCGGCCGCGCTGGTGCATTCGGCGGGCGCGGCCGATTCCTTGCAATCCGGGCTCACCACCGAGGCCGGGCTACAGATGTACGGCATGCTGCACCTGCATGCCGCGCTGACCACGGCCGCGATGGGCGGTGATCCCGGCGATCACCTGACCGAGGCAGCCGAAACCGCGGGGCGAACCGGCGCCGAACACGGGGACGCGTTCGCGCTGAACTTCGGCGAGCAGAACACGAACATCTGGCGTATGTCGGTCGCGCTCGAGATGCGCGACGGCGGCAAAGCGATCGAGGCATCGCGGCTCATTCAGCCCGAGACTATTCCCACCGAGGACCGGCGCGGCCGGTTCTATGTCGAGCTGGGCCGCGCCTATGCCTTAGAGAAGCAGTACGCGGAAAGTCTCGCGGCACTGCTGCACGCCGAACGCATTGCCCCGCAAGAGGTCCGAGCGATGAGCAAGGTTCGCGAACTCGTCGGCTCCATGCTTCGCAAGGCACGCCGTGACCTCATGACCGGCGAACTCGGCCGCCTGGCCGACCGGGTCGGGGCCGCCTGACCTGAACACCTCCGACGTGGGAATATGACGAAGGCCCGGAGGCGGTAAGGACGCCTCCGGGCCTTCGTGTGCGTGGGGTCAGCTGGCCGCGATCAGCGCGCCGACCCCGATCCAGATCCAATGCCAGGACTGATCCAGGTACGCCGCGCCCGAGGCCAAACCCTCACCGCGCGAGTAGAACCCGCCTTTACCGGTCCGCTCGGCCAGCCAGCGCAGCGGCGTACGCCGATCGGCGACGTAGTGAGTCAGCGCCGACACCGTGAGCCCGGCCGCCGTGTGCGCGAGGCTCAGCGACAGGCCCAGCACCCATGCGGCCAGCGCCAGAAACGCGCCTTGGGTCGCGGTGTAGGTGATCACATGCTTGGCGCAGTTCCAGCGCCCGACCCAACCCCGCAAGCCTTTGTGCCCGGCCTGGTGGTCGGACTGAACCCAGTAGTCGCCCGCCTGGTGGGCGACCAGCCAGATTCCGAGCACCGCGCCGAACAGCGCCGCGTGATCAATACCGGTCATCACAACCCCTTGCGTGTCGGCTCGTCGATCTCGGCGGCGGCAGCTGCGGCGTCGAACGGCAAACCCAGCAGCCAGCCCCGGCGCAGAGCCTGTTTACCCGCAGCCAGTTTGCCCAGACGCTCGGCCACTGAGGTGTAATGCCGGTCCACCACTCCGGCTAGCGCGCGCAGCGACAAACGCGGCTCGGCGTCACGGGCCGCGAGCAGCAGCTCGTCGTCAAGTGCGGCCAAGGCCTCGGCCAAACGGCGCGAGTCTGCCAACGCTGTCGCCAGGAAATCGCGATCGCCCAAGCGTTTCTGATCCCCCTTGCGGACCGCAATAGCCGCCCGCAGCACGGTGTCGGCCCAGTCCGCAAGCTCCCAGCCCTGATGCCCCATCGGACCCCAGTTCAGCGTGTACGTCCCGGCCTTGGTGTCGTAACTCATGCTCTCCACTCCCTGTCTGTAGGGTTTTCCCTACACCTCTAAGTGTAGGGAAAACCCTACAGTGAGGCAAGGGGTACCTCCGGCATCCGCACACACCTTTTGCACCATTCACGCGGGAGATCGACCCAACCAATGCCCAGCGAGACCCCAAGCGATTTCAATACAAATGTGCAGGTCACACCTTTTGCACCATTCCTATACCCCAGGGCGGTATAAGGACCGGCGGGGTCGACCCCCTCCCATTTGGGGTCGACCCCAGGGTCGGTTGGGGTCGACCCCTTCAGCGGTTGGGGTCGACCCCGAGGGTCGATGGGGTCGGTCGGGGTCGACCCCGAGACGGGTTGGGGTCGACCCGAACGGTTCGGGACACCATTCGGTACACCTGTGGGTACACTCGCGGGTATGGCGTTAAAACCACTGACTATCAAACTGCCCGAGCACTTCCTGACCGTGGCCCGCGAAGTGGCGGAGGCCGAAGACACCACCCTCTCCGCGTGGGCTGCGAAGGCAGTGACCGAGAAACTCCTCCGGCTCGCTGCCCAGGCCGAGACCGAATGGGACCGCGCCCACCCGGAGGAGACAGCCGCGGCATTCGCTGAACGTGAGGCCGAGTACGAAGCGCGGCGTCAGGCCGAAGACGCCGAAGATGCTGCAGCACAGCGGCACGGTGACGCCGCGTGACCGAGCTGGCCCGCGGGCAGGTCTGGGACTACAAGGGCATGTCTCACACCCGCCGAGTCCTGATCGTGTCCACCGACGCCCTCAACGATGCCTATCCGGTCGTGGTGGAGGTGACCTCCATCCAGCCCGGTAATCCGGCGCTGAAACTGCTCAGCGTCAACCTCGGTGATGACCTCGGCGGGTACGCCCGTGCCCGGTCCATCAGCACCGCCGATACCCCGCGATTCCAAGCGCTCATCGGCACCGCACCCGCCCACCTCATGGACCAGATAGACGCCGCACTCCGCGCAACCCTGGCGCTCTAACTTCCCATTCAGCACACCTTTTGCACCATCCCAGGGCGAGCGATCAGGAAGGCAGGGGCACCCCCTGCCTCGCTGGGGTGCACCCCCACCCCAAGGGGGGTGCACCCCCTCGCTGTAAGTAGATCATCAGTGCATCTACGGCACTTTCCCCATGTCATCCAGCGCGAAACTGACACTACTTACGCATCACTGACATAGAATTGGCGAATTGTCAGTGCAAACGCGCAGAAACTGCGCAAAGGAGGGGCTTGATGATTCCCGAAACCGGCAGCGCCTACGCCATCATCCAAGGACCGCACCGCGACGAGCGTCATCGCGTGATCGCCTGGGACGACCAGGGAAACGCCCTGATCGCCAACAGCGAAAAAGGTCACCTTGAGAAAGCGTCTGAGCGCACCGGGTTTCAAGGACTCGGCAACACTGTTCTCGACACCACCTATCGCAAGGACCAGGGCGACGCCTTCGGCGCGTTCATAGACGAATGCCTGGAGGAATCCGAAGGGCATCTGGTCAAGACCAGAGCCGTCTATGCCGCCTACGCGCAGTGGGCCAAGAACAACGGCGTCAACACCGTGGCCCAACAGCGATTCCGCAAACTCCTCGAACCGAAGTTCCCTGGCCTGTACCACAAGCGCGCCGGCAACCCCGCCGAGTGGTATTACGGCGGACTGCGACTGCGTGAAGGCGTTGAGGTCGGCAACGATGCCGCTGGTGCCTCCGCCA
>NZ_BDBY01000413.1 GCF_001613225.1 Nocardia pseudovaccinii NBRC 100343 | reverse complement strand
GGCTTCGGGCGCACAGCGAGAACGCTTGCGCAGCACAGCGAGCGCCCGAACCTCCAGTTACCGACCGCCGCTATCGCACTCGATAAGCAGCACCGCAATCTGAGCTTGCCCGCCACAACGGCATCCAACCGCTCAGTGCGTGCAGTGCCTTCAGTGCCAACTGACCTGGGCAGCCGCGCTCAGAACTGCTGTTCGGCGCGGTTGATCAGTTCCTGCTTGACCCGCTCCGACAGCTCCTGGTTCTTCGGATCGACCAGGATCTCCCCGAGGATCCGCAGCACCGGCGCCAGCGGCACATCCGGCAGACCCGTCGCGACCGCGGCGTTGTTGCACCAGCGCTTCAGGTCCTGATGCGCTTTCGGCTTCAGATCCAGCGTGACCCGGATCGGCGTGGTGCGCAGCGACTTCTGTACAACCTTCGGCGTGCGCTCTCCTTCGACGGCGACCTTGCTGTAGTCGGTGCGCCTGCGCGGACGCCGGCGCTTCTGCTCTCCGCCCTGCTCGTCGGTCACTGCGCTTCCTCCCAGCGGCGAATCAGCTCCGCGGCGACCTGCGGGTAGGTGGTGCCCTCCAGCTCCACCGGCAGCCCGTAGCACTGC
>NZ_BDBY01000412.1 GCF_001613225.1 Nocardia pseudovaccinii NBRC 100343 | reverse complement strand
GCCGATTCGTGCGCGTCAACAACACCACCTCCACCATCGGGTCGCGCGAGAGCCCCAGCTGCTCACGCAGATCCCGGATTCCCTCCAGCTTGGTCTTGAGCCTGCGCATCGTGCGGCGGACCTCGATCCCGGCCGGAGCGATCGGATACACCCACACATCGGCGTACACCAGCGCGCCGCGGGCAATCGACTCGTGGTCCTCCAGCTGCGGCACGTCCAGAATCATGGCGCCGCGCTCGCCCTCCAGATCCGGAAGGCTGCGATGCAGCGTGGTCACGTGCTGGCCGATCACCGGGAAATCGAGCCCCTCGGCATCCTCCATCCACTCCAGCGCGCTGCGGCCCTTGTCCGCATCCACCACCAGCGGTGACCGGCCCAGCTCGTGCAGCGCCTGAGCGATGAACAACGCCGAGGTCGTCTTACCCACCCCTGGCTTGATCGAAGCCAACGCGATCCGCAGAACCATGCACTGAACCTACTGCACGCACGGACGAACAGTGCCCGTCTCGATATGACGCGCGAACCACCAACATCGCGCGGGCGAGGACGTAGCTTCAGGAACATGACCAACTCCGGCCTGCCTGCACCGCCCATCAGCGTGAGCAACTACGAGGAACGCATGGCGTTGCGATTCGGATTCCGGCGCTCCCGAGGACGCGCCTGCCCCCGCTACGCAGCTGGTCGACGCTGCAAAGAGCCGTACGGGTATCCGCACAATGATTGCGGCGTCCACTACGGCTGGTTCGACCACTCCTACCGATGGATAGCCCCCGACCGCCACCGCATCTTCACCACCGAGCCCTATAGCAACACCATCAAAGACAAGCGCCTCAGCAAGCTCAGAGACGGCCTGGTGCAACTCGACCTCGCCATGACCGTGTTCGATCGGCGCGACTCCATGTGGTACCCCGGCTCTACCATCCTCATCGTCGTCCACTCTCCCGAATGGGTACCCGACCAGCGCCTCCAGAAGTCCTACGCTCGTTGGGCTCGCGACGCCAAGCAGGTCTAGAACCCGATCCACGATCGGACTTATCTGCGGTCTCGCTCGCGAGCACTCTTTGTCTACAGCACCGCACGACACCCCAGCGATCACTTCCGCTCGTAGTCTTTCCTTCCTCTGCCTCGCCTTCTGTGCCTTCTGCGCCTGATCTCGCTACTCGCCGGCCGAAGAGTCTCAGACTGTTGCGTGCAACGACGTTTTACGAGCTTTTTTGCGCGGCTGTAGCGTGGCTCATTAGCACTCAAAAACGCCTTTTTTTCACGCTCTGTGCGCTCCGAACCAGTCCTCGACAGCCGCGGGGTCGCCTGTGCTCTCTGCACCGCTACGGCACCGAAATAGAGACTCTGACCTGTGGATCTCATGGCATCTCTACCGGGCGACCGTTGGTTGCCGTTTACTGCAAACTCGTCACCGTCGAGAACTTTGGCAGTAGGTTTTGCAGTAGCTTTTGCAGCAATATTTACCCAGGTCAAACGCTTGATTCGTCGTTTTGCTGCAAGTACTGCCAACTTTTTTGAGTACTCAGCTCATATGGAACGTGCTCTACACCGTAATAAACCGTCTGAGACAAAAACACCCCTTCTAGGATCTCCCGCACCCCGCGAAAAGTTGGCAGTACTTGCAGTAGAACACCTCAAAACCCGCTCTGAGCTGTGAAAACAAGTGCTGCCAACTTGCTGCAAAAGGTACTGCCAACTTTGCCGCCAAGGGCCTCTTTGCAGTACAGCCGACACTCGAACTCGACTCTCCCATACCGAGGTCGCACTGAAGAATTTCCGTACATTCGTACCATTTTGAGCTATCGCATCGATTCTTGTAATCGGTCGTAGTATCTTGTAATCTATTGGTATGCAGTACTTTTCAGTCGATATCACTCGAAAGTCGTTGCGCTACTATGCATTTCGTACAGTTTGACAAGCTGGACATTGCATGATAGTCATCCAAACTTGTTGCGCTGCATGGCGTTTCATCTTCCTAAGCCAAGTCGTTGCGTAGCAACGTCTTTGGTATGTGCATCGCGCAGCGATGCACGAAAATCATTGCTACGCAAAGGCTTTCGTCCGACCGGCGTAGCCGGTCGCCTCTGGCCCGCCAGGGCCAGGGC
>NZ_BDBY01000411.1 GCF_001613225.1 Nocardia pseudovaccinii NBRC 100343 | reverse complement strand
CCCTTTCGACCCTTGCGCGTCCTCCGGCCGCGCGGCCCTGCTGCGTGGTGGCCTGCATTATGTTCGTGCGCCCCTCCAGCGTCAAGAGCGCCTACGGCGTCACTGCGTGATTGCTTCGCAACCCTTGACACCGGAGCCTCTGCGCGCGAAAGGCAGGCCTTGTGGGGCAGGCGATGGCCAGCCCGCCTCATGTGCAGGCCACCACACAGCAGGGCCATTCCAGTGGTTCGCAATACTAGCGAGGTGGATGAACACCGGAGCTGGATAGAGATTCTCGCGGGACCGCTTGCGGGCGCCTTGGTCGCTGCCGTAGTCGCGCTAGGGCTTGCTCTGACAGGGCCTGGGCGCTACTACGGTTGGCGATTGCAGAAGACTCTCGACCTCGTAAAAGGGATGGACGAGAGGCCCGATCTGGTTGCGCAACACCGCGAACTCTTGGCCGAGGTCGATCGCCTCTCGAAGCGGGTCGCAGCCTACAGGCGAATCCCAACCGAGTGGGATATGTACTTCATCTGGGCCACAAGTGTCGGCATATCCTACGTGGTTGGACTCAGTGCCATGGCCTGGGTGACGGACCGCGAGCTGTCTATATATGGAACGGTGGTCGCGTGCATTATTGCGGCGGTATGGGTAGTTGTGACTGCACAATTCTCATCGTGGGGAAATCGGTCGCTGGCTTACACCCACCGGGAACGCCTTAGGTTCGTCCATGAGGGCCTGCCGGAAGACTTCGAGCGCGTGTACTCTCCGAGGCCAAAATGGATGAAGCCCCACAGAAGTGAGTGGGATCCACCTGACGCGACCGCATCAACCCTCCCGCTTCCTAAGGGAAATGCAGAGAAGGAGACCCAACCTCCACCCGTCGAGGCGTGATCGATTGCCTGGGCTGTGCTCATTTCGCTTAAGGAGCATGCGGTCCCGGCAGATCACCCAGATCTGCGAAAGGACCCGCTCCGTGTCCTTCTTCGGTCTGAATATATCGGCTTCATACGGGTGCACCCACGAGTGGTCCGTGCAAGATCACCATGTGAGCGGAGGAATGCCGCGATCGCGCGTAAAGCGGTTGTTGAGCACCTGTTTCGCTTCGTTTATCGCTGCGATGAGAATTTCGTCCGCTTCGACCCCCATCGCCTGTTTATGTGGATCTCTGTGTGCTCGGAGATGACGTATGAACTCGCGCCACATTTTCACGATCTCCTGCGCGAAATCGACCGGCATCTCATTGAGCTGTTTACTGCAGGTGCCATCAAAGCTGGTGATAGGATTTTGCGGCGGGTTGAATCTGGTCTGCGCATGCATCATGAATATATGAATCGGCCCCGACCAGCTTGATTCATATGAATTAGATGAGATCAGCGGAATGTCATACTCGTTGTATCCGTAGTAGTTGAAAGATGTTCTCTTGGTGAAGAATTCGAACAGAGTTCGAGCATGAAGCACCGTTGAATCTGCTGCATAAACTTGAACTTGATAGCCCGGCTCGTTCAATTTCATATAATTCTGCGCGTGCCATTCGCTAGCAGCGCGCAGCAGCCATCGAATTTCATACGCCAGATGATCTACGAGAAAATCGTCTAATTGAGTCGGGCTCATCCTCGGCAGTTGTGAGCGTCTCGCCATTATCAATTCGCCCTATCGATTCCATCGGTTGTGGACCGCATGTGGTCAAAGCCATCCTCAGCAAACACCTCAACACTGATGATCGAATCCACGTCGACCGCAGTCCACACCGAACCGGGCCGGTTGTCCGGAGTCACAATCTCGACATTGTTGCCCTCAAAGTCCCAGACCAACCCAGGGCCAGCGGACCGTACCTGACCAGCATCGTTGTAACAGACGGTGACTTTGTGGCCAAAATGCAACGCGGCCACGATGATTCCACGAGGAGTGTACGCACCGCCATCGCCATACTCACGATGCCGACCACCCCAATGATCAAGGCACGTGGATCTTGCTTCCTCCAGCCTCTCATTCAGACCCTGAGCGTCCGGCCCTTGGAGATATCTGTCGAAGTCCACCGTCTTGTCCGGCCCGCTCACCATCGCACACCCTTCCGCTGTTCCCGCAACCTGCCCTGTGCACCCTATTCGGAGGTACTGACAACGGGACCAAAACGGGACCACACGCTTTACGCGACCACAAACGATGCCCACCTCAGCAACTTTTCATGCACGTCTGAAAATGTATTCTGACCTGCGATTTCACCACACGGTCCGACCTGGGGGTCAGGTGGTCGCAGGTTCAAATCCTGTCAGCCCGACTGCCGCGACACCCCAGTTCGCTTACTCGAACCAGGTGACCGTCGGTGTCTCATTCGACTCGGTACCGGAGTCTGCCGTGCCGGCCAGATACGAGAAGCTGTTGAGTGCTACGGCCACGGGTTTCCGTCGTCCATTCGTACTCGCGGCACACTGCACAGCTGTACTGTCAGGGGGCCTGGTGGCCTGTCCGCAACGCTGGGCAGACGGAAAGCGATCGAGCGCGGCCGGACGGAGGGCGTGCGACGGTAAGAGATTCACCTTTGCACATGCGGGACGTGTCCTTGCAATATCGGGATCGAAAGGCAACAAAAGATGCACACCGAGAAACCCGGTGCGAGACTGAGCGACGAGTATCGGCGCATACTCGAGATTGTCGAGATGTTCCCGCAAGGTGTGCAGGCACGACGTATTGCAGAGATTCTGCGTAGGATTCCCAGTGATGAATTCGGCGCGGAGATCACACAGGAGATTAAGGCCCTTCGAAGCCAGTTGGCCAACCTGAAGAAGAAAGGGTGCATCACGGTCGAAGCGACCGCCGAGTACGGCAATATCTATCGTCCGGTGAACAGTCCCTTGGATATGTCCCTCTGGACCCTTGATCAAGCCCGACTTAATTTCTCAAATAAACACCATGAACGGTTGGGATCGGATCCGCGTCCGGTAGCCGCATATTCGATGATGCTCGGACTGTGGCGGAATACTATCGTAGAGGATGCGCATGCGGGTGATGGTCTTGATCGAATTAGCGACGGCGAGATGTTTGCCGCAAACGTCGCCACGTTTCGGTTGATCCGCGACTTCCTCGAAACCGCGCAGTGCTCATATTGCGGCCACATCAAGTGGAGTCTACTGCGCGACAGGCTGATCTACCCGAATCGGATTGCAGCGGGTTCTCGCACGGTTTCAGATCTGCTTGGGGAGCATTATGAAAGGTGGACTGAGGAAGCATCGGGCGCCTTCGCGTACTATGCTGAATTGACTGAATCAGACGATCACGATATGGAATGGTTCATAACTGCGAAGGGGTGCTTCGGTAGCGTGCAACGGAACTGGTTCGGTTTGCCGGACTGGCCGGGGGTAGTAGACGCTTTTCTGGCGAAGGAGCACGGCGGCGTGACCTCCAAGCGGCCTCGGGATCCTTTTCCGATCCCGGCAGAGGATTTGCGTGCCGGATTGCTGGACGGTCCGGATCGCATGGACCCCGAGGTCCTGAATTGGTGCATCACCGATGGAATCGGGTACATGCGGCTCACCGACGGCTAGAACACCACGGAACAACGAAAGCAACGTTCCCTCGGTCCCCTCTCGGATACGTGGCCACAGGAATGAGCCTCTGGCTTAGAGAATGCGTGACGAGACTTCTTGCCCCGATCCGCCGAGGCCGGAGATCAACCGAACGGTAGGTCGGCCAATATCAGACCAGTTGAAGTTCTCGATTGCCTGGCGAATATCAGTCTCGGCGTTGGGTTTCCAGACCGGTTCGGAAGTACCGAAAACCAGTTCGTCAGCTTGAAGCCATACGGCCGCTAAGCATTTCTTTCGTACGTCCGCCACACGCTTCTCTTTTGTGGTGCTCGCAATCTCAGCAGCACTCTTGGCCTCCCCAATGATGAGCGTATCGTCGCGGTAGGCAACCACGTCCAGCTCGGCTTGCGCCTTTGTGCCCTTGGCCAGATAAATCTCTGAAATATCCTGATAGTTCTTGCACCCCTCAATGAGCGAAAGATAGGAGGCGAGTGCGGCAGGCACCTCGCCATGCTCATCGAGCACCTGTCGGCCGACAGGATGGAGGTCATAGGACCAGATCGATTCATGCTCGGGCTTATTCCAGGCTGCCATGTTGAGATTGTTGATGGAATCGCAGCGCTCACAGGTCCAGCGTTGGCCGAGTCGGTCGATTGCCTGGAACTGCTCCTCGGTGCACACTCGACAAATAAGGGCCAAGCCAGTCCGAATAACCCCCGCCTCGAGCACCGGATCGAGGAGCTGTCGGATCTCCACAGGGCTAAGCCCTGGGACAAGCTGACGGAATCCGCCGAAGTAGAGCACGCCATAGTTGGCTCGTATACGCGCCCCCTCACCGTTTGGGTAGCAGTCCTTAGTTCGCTTGCCCGTCGCCTTCATTTTGCGTAAGGCAGGTAAGAGCGGACCAGCAAACAGCGCAAGGAACTCTTTTCGCCCACCAAGCATTCTTTCGAGCTGCGCTGTTTTGTGGCCCGCGCCGCTCAAGTGAGTGGTGAGACCATGTTGAGCTACCTTGCCACGCACCCAATCCGGCAAGCTCAGATCGCGCAGTTTTGGACGAGGCAGTCGGTTGAGCTCCGGGATGCCACTCATGACAAGGTCATAACGCTCTGAAGGGTATGAAACGCCGTAACGACCGCTACGGGCAACGGTGACCGGGAAACCACTTGTCTTTACAAGTAGTTCGTGTCCCGTCAGCCCTCGCCCAAATACCGAGTGTCTTTCCGGCCATTCAATGTCAATATGCCAGGACATACCGTCGTGAGCTCGAAGCAGGTGATCGTTAAGGCCCTGCGTGTCAGGCTGAGTTGAGTCCACTGGTTCACAGCAATTCGGCCTGACGCGGGGCGAGATTCGGATCGATATTTCATGACCAGCACGAGGGCCCCGAGGACCGGGGACCACAATGGGCGGATGGGTTCCAAGGGGCCGCGCGGCGACGAGCCGAAGCGGCGGCGCGCGTTCAGCGCTTCGGACAAGCTCACGCATCTGGATGCGTATGAGCAGGCGGTCGAGCGGGGTGAGGGCGGGGCGTATCTGCGGGGTGAGGGCCTGTATTCGTCGTTGATCAGCGAGTGGCGCAAGCAACGCGACGCCGGGATGCTGGCGGGTAAGGGGCCGGGTGAGAAGGTCGGGAAGCTGACCGCGGAGCAGGCCGAGATCGCGCGGCTCAAGCGGGAGAACGAGCGTCTGAACAAGCGTTTGGCGACGACCGAGACCGCCCTGGACATTATGGGAAAAGCACACGCTCTCTTGGAAAGTCTTTCCGAGAGAGCGGATTCCGACGAGCAGCGCAAGAAGCGTTGACCGCTGCTTATGCGGCGTTGACCGGCGCGGCGGTGCCCACCCGGCGGGCGGCGTCGTTGACCGGGTTGGTGCGCTCCACCGCGATCCGCCGGGGTAACGCCGCTGCACAGGCAGCGGCCGTGGGCGCCACGCGGTCGGTGCCCGATCCGGTGAACAAGCTGACCGCACTGGAGCGTCGCCGGATTCTGGACACCCTCAACAGTGACCGGTTCGTCGACTTGGCGCCATTACAGGTGTATGCCCAGTTGCTCGATGAGGGCACCTACCTGTGTTCGGTGTCGACGATGTATCGGGTGCTGGCCGAGCACAGCCAGGTCAAAGAGCGTCGCCGGTTGGCGCGCCATCCCGCGATGGTGTGTCCGGAACTGGTCGCCACCGCACCACGGCAGGTGTATTCCTGGGACATCACCAAGCTGGCCGGCCCGGTGAAGGGCCAGTATTTCGATGCGTAAGTGATGATCGATATCTACTCCCGCTACATCGTCGGCGTTCACGTGCATGCTCACGAATCCGGCATTCTGGCAACAGAATTGATGAAAGAGATCTTCGGAGTCCATGGCATCCCACAGGTCGTGCACGCCGATCGCGGCACGTCGATGACCAGCAAAACAGTCGCCACGCTACTCGCCGATCTCGAGGTCACCCGTTCACATTCACGACCACGGGTATCCAACGACAACCCGTACTCCGAATCACTGTTCAAGACCCTGAAATACGGGCCGGAATTCCCTGAACGGTTCGGATCACTCACCCGGGCAAGACAATTCATGGACTCGTTCGCCCAGTGGTACAACCACGAACACCGCCATACCGGCATCGGCCTGCATACCCCGGCCGACGTCCACTACGGCCTCGCCACCGGCAAAGCCGCCGACCGCCGCTCAGTCCTGGCACAGGCCCGCGCCCGGCACCCACACCGCTTCGCCACCACCACACCGCCGAAGATCCTCGACCTACCCGACACCGTCTGGATCAACCAACCAGCCCAGGACACCACCCAGGAGACCGACACCCAAGCGGCATAAAACACCCACTGGTCTCATTCAGCTTGAAAAATTCCGAAGTTGCGATCAGCTATGGCACTGCTCAGAAGATCGAAGCTGGTTCCGCGCGCATCGAGACTTCGGCGGTAGCGCACAGTTGCCAGGACCCGTCGCGCAGCAGAGTTCAATCGCCGATGAGCTCATGAAGCTCGCTCAGCTCAGGGACGCTGAAGTGCTCACGCCTGACGAGTTCGAAGCGCAGAAGTCGAAGCTGCTCGACTGAGCACCCGCGCTCAGCACTGTTAAGATCGAGGCGGGCTTCATCGCTTCGTGCCTGGTTGCGCTGGGTGGTCCTGTCAGAAGTTTGGATGACCTGAAGAAGCTCTTCCGATAAAATCCCAATGCGGAGCTGTGGTCGGCTCGATAACAACATCGTCGCACCATTATCGTGGTTCGGAATATCGGCAGACGCGCCAGTGTATTGACATTAGGGAAGCGAATGAGTAGTCACGACCCTCCCAGAGGAATCGGTCTTCCGGCTGGTGCCAAAGGTAGTAGAACCACGACAAGCCCTACTCTTCGAGGCGCTCGCCTACTCGGCGGATTCGATCGACGTGGCCTATAATGTTATGCTAGAATTGGCCAACCTGGTCGGAGAAAGTCCTCAGAATCTAACCCGCCAGGTTCAAATCCAACTCCTAAACAACGCATGGTCGATGGTGGACGCCCTGCATAATATGCGGCAGATCCTGCAAGCATTGGAATTCACCGCACCGCGAGCGGTCCAATTCCTGGTAAAGCATGAATCGGCAACCCTCCTCCGAAATGCCATGGACCACCTGAAGGATCAGGCTAAAAATCTGGCCATGAAGAAGAAGGCGGAACCGCCCCTCATCGGCGCCCTGAGCTATAATTATATTCCTAACGATGCCTCATCATGGGCGGTGATGGCATCGTTTCCGACATCATACACGGTGTCGCGATAACAACATCCATCGGACGTCTGCACAAGAAGATAACCATGGAGCTATTGAATCCAGCTAGCCAACCAGTCGTGCACAACAATATCGCCGGTCTGCAGTTGGAAGCGTTCGATTTCTCGATTGAACTCATGCGTGCCTATCGTGACTTTGTTGACCTGGTAGCTACGATGGATAAGGCGCTCTCAAGGAATGTATCGGATCAAGCGCGACGATTATCCGAGGAGCACGATGTTCCATATGAGGAGCTGATGAGCCATTTCGGCGCAGGCTTGTCCACCTTTGCAGTTTGGACGAGCGCAGCCTCCGACGCTCAGACGTCGGAGTAGGTGAGCGACATGCTGTTCCCGTTGCGAAAACATCATCGCATCGACACCCTTCATTCCCGTAGGGCCTTCCACACACTCCCTTTGGCCTTGCCGACGGTTTGAGCTGTGGCAGGAGACAGCCGCAAAGCGGAGCGGGCAAGCTCCAATTGCGCGCTGTTGGAGTGCCGCTCAGCGGCGATCCGTCAGAATCCAATCCCAGTGCGCGCAGGCGCAATGCCATAAAAGACCGATCGGTGTCAATTATGTCGGCTCGGCCTGGTTCGCCTTTGCGGGCCGGAAATGCCAGAATGAAAGGCATGTGGTTTCAGCGGTTCCTAAAGGGAGTAAACGGTCTTGACGAAGATGCGGCACGACATATCCTTCTAGATAGCGGGCTTATTTGCCGATGGTGGCAACGAGTGGGAGTCATCAGCAATGCTGAAATTTCCCTCAAACTTACGGCAGACGCGCTGCACGATCATCTCGAAAACTATGCTGCGGTGGAGATGGACACGCCTTTCATATCGCTGACTGCAGGTGTTCGGATGCGGGCTGCTGGACCACGTGGATGCGGATCTAATTATATTCGTAGTGCACATCGGACGGCTCTGACGTATGCTACGGATAACTTCAAGTCTCCAGGATATATTTTTTTCGGATGGGTTCCTGTCTTGCCAAACCCGGTTGTGTCTTTAGAAGGGTTCGCAGAAGACGTGCGCGATTTGAGCTCCTACTCTCGATTTCGGCGGTTTCATCGACAGGGTGAGATTACGGCAAAAGTCAAGGTGCCTATGCATTAGCTTGAATGTATGGAGCGCTGGGAATGTGATAGCGACAAACGAAGTATGTGCATGAGCCGTGAGAGTAATCCAAACTTCGTGAAACCGGAAGGCATTGCTGCTGTTAGGGACACCATATGAATTCGGTATCGAAGGAATGGTTTCGAGTGCTCGGAGTAGAACGAGAAGATGTGCTACGCCTAGGGGACTCTTTGGTTGCCTATGCTACTGACCATGAGCCTTTGTTGGATGAAGACGAATCAGAGGAGGCCACGAGTCGCCTAATGCTTCGGGCAGATACCCTGGGCGACGCAGGCTCGCTGCTATGTCTGGTAGACCAGAATCGATCGATAAGCGCTTTCCGCGAAGCCGCACTTCTTCGTGTGCGTGCTAATGAACCGTCGCTTGAGTACTCGCTTGTGTCATTTGATAACTCGCCGCTCCTCGGCTCCCTTTCTGATCATATTTTGGCCCCACTTGCTCAGGGGTTCTCTCGTGTGGATGACCATTATTTTTACCCGAATCAATACAATGAGAAGCAGCTATCCTCGATTGGCTCCAACATAACGGCAGCGAATAGCGTAACTGGAATTCCGGCATGGATGATCCAACGATTCGCGGCAGAGATTACAGTCCGCACGACGGGTGCAGCTGATCGTTCGAGCGAGTTGAATTTACTTAGGCTAATCGTAAATTCCGCCGACCAGACTATTAGGGCCGCCATGGGCGACAACTGGCATTGGCGCCGGCTATCTTCCGATATTCGCGTCGTAGAACCGGAACTTATAGCGATTGGCGGATTAATAGCGGCTGTTTACGGCGAAGAACCCGAATCTATTTTTAAGATGCCAGCTACACCAGCGTGGATTTCTTTGATAATCGGTGGGCAAATGCGTATGAGAAGTCGGAACATGGGCTTGCCAGGCTGACCTCAGCCATGCACGGTTATCGTGTCGCCGGCCGCATATCAATCACTGGGTTCCACAGCGCCTTCCACACACTACCCTTGGCCTTGCCAAGCTTTCGGGCAACGGGCCAGCGCTACCTGATCGCTTCTACCCGGCTCGAAGGCCCTCTGAGGCAAGGTAATTCCCGACAGCGAGATTCCGGTCTGCATCGCGTCACGCTCTTCGCGCAATCGGTCCGCCCGCAACCCGCGCACCAGTGGTGCCGGCGATCACAGCAATTGGAGCCATGACCGTGCTGCGGGCTCAACAGCAACGAGAGCCTCTAGGAGAAGATTTGCCTGTGGGTTAGGAACAGGAGCCGCGTGCAGCGAGGTGGCGGCGAATGCAGATTCCAGCGATTCGCGCAGCTCGTGGGGGACGAGCCGCAGCAGCTCCGTGACCGACACACTCGTCCAAGGCATCGGCTGATTCCACGACGCCTCTTCCCCAACAGATCAATCTGTTTGTCCTGCAACGCGAAGCCCAAAATCGCCCAGCGCCCTGCCGAACACCCTAGCGATCCCGAATGATGGATGCCGGAACTTGGTCTCACCGTAAAAAAGCAGCGGTGAACCGCGATCCACAACTTAAGACCTTGATACCAACAGCCGTTCACCTTCTTCGTACTCGGGTCACCCGGCGACCGGGTTTCGAGGGACTCCGCCCTGTCAGAGTTGGCGTCAAGGTGTAATGCCCTCGCCATTTATGCGTTGCGGCGAGTCCGGCGCAGGGACAGCGTAGGGGCGTGCATGCGGCAGCTGGGCGAGGATTGTGGTCATCGGCGTGTTCGTGAGGTCGTCTGCGATTTGGAGGAAGCTACGGATTCGCGTCAGGTCGGGCGAATTATCGATGTCGGTGCTGCGCAGCCAGTCTCGGAAGGAAATGTCGGTGTTCGGCGGATCGGATTGGAGTAGTTGGCGTCCGAGGGTGTGCGGGACGCCGATGAGGATGGCAATGAGCAGGGCCAGTGCTGCGGGGTCGTGTGGGGTCGTGGAGAGTCTGGCGCGAATGACGAGGTAGGTGTTGAGGAATCTCTTGGCGCGTCGGGGTGTGGCGGCGACCAGTGGCGCGACGAGGTCGAGGGTGACGAGGTCGTCGTCGGTCAGGGTCAGCGCTTGTCCGAGTTGGTCATCGGATATTGGTTGCTCCGTGAATGAGGTGGTTGTCGCGGAGGCATCGATCGCTGGCTCGGTCTGCGGCTGTTCATTCGCGCTGGGAAATGTGGTTTCGCTGGGATGGAGCGTCTCGCCTGGGTAGACGGTGCGGGTAGAGAACTTTGAGATAGTGGCGACTTGTCGTAGGACTGCCTGACAGCTTTCAGGGGTCATCGTGGGGATGGCGTAGCTGAGTTGGAAGATTTTCTCGAGATAGTCCGACGGTGTTGATGCGGAGTCGGTGAGTTCGAGCATCTCGGGGTGTGCTGTGCGAAGTGATCGGTCGAGGCTGCGGGTGTCGACTCCGACGATGACGACGAACAACGGCATGGCCAGAAGGAGGTGCACGGCTTCGAGCACCGTGACCACGGTGTCGGGAGGGCAACGGTCGAGATCATCGATGTAGAGCACGATTCGTTTGATCGACACCGCAGGATCGCTGGCTGCGGCGCGGAGGCGGTCGCTGAGTCCGCGCAGATGGCGGTGGGCCATCCCGACAACTCCGAGGTGTTCGGTGTATTCGCCGTTGGCGGCCATCTCGGCGATGTAGCTGTCCAGCAACCGCGACGGGGTGAGTTCCTCGCGTGCCTGACGGGCCGCATCGAGATCAGCCACGGCCGTTGCTTTCTCGTCGTTGGCTGCCGCCAGTTCGGCCTGTGCGGCCTCGGCGTCAGCTTCAAGTTCGGCCAGTTCGGTCGCCTGCGCGAGGCGGGCCTGCTCGATTCGTCCTTCGATCTGTCGCTGCACGTGTTCGGCGGGTTCGAGCAGTTTGCGCACCAGAACCGACTGGCGCCCGATCCATGCGGCAGCAGTTGCTCCGATGGTGGCCAGTGGTGCGATCACCGTGCCGATGTTGCGGAACACATCCGGTGCCAGTGCCGCGGTGAGCGCGGTGGTGCCGCCGACGAGTAATGCGATTGCGACCGCAGCCGCCAATGGTGAGCTGTACCAATGCTTTCCCGACGTTGCCAGGAAGGTTGTCCTGTTCGCCAGGGTGATCGCGGTGCGTGCGGAGTCGAGGAGGTTTCGGGCGCTGTCGGTGGCGGCTTGGATTCCCATCTCGTTCATCGCGGTGTCGAATCGTTTGCGCACTGCTTCGTCGGCGGTGACTGCATGCAGGATGTCGCGCCCGCGAACCGATCCGAGGGATTGGATGGCTTCGTGGTGTCGTTGGTGTGCTGCGGCGAGTTCGGTGTCGAGGTCCTGGATTCGTTGTTTGGTGGCGTCGATCTTCTGCTCGGCAGCCGCGACGGTTTCTTGGATGATCGGGATTTGCGCGGTGACTTCGGCGAACTTCTGTTCGGTAGTCGTGTCCGGTGGGCACAGGGTGCTGAAGATATGTTCGAGCAGGCTGGCCCAAAGGTGGCCGCGGGCGTAATGCCATGCCCCGAAACGGATGTGCCGCACACCGGTTTCGAACATCGTTGTCGCGTTGCCGGCGCGGGCGAGCCGGTTGATGTAGTACTGGACTCGGCGCATGAAGAAGGTTTTGCCACTGCCCCATTCGCCATAGACCGCGATGGCTAACGGTGGTATGAGCTGCTTGGATGCTATGAGCGCTGCCAACGCACGAGCATCTTCATCGATCCCCAACCGGTCCGGACCGATCACATCGTCATTCGTGAACAATGGAAGCGTCAGTGTGGCTGGCTGGACGACGGAAACGGTCGATTCGGCGGTGGCGGGTACTCGCGCAATGTTGTTCACCAGCCACAACTCTGGTTGTTGCGCTCCGGAGTACGACACATATGAAGGTGTTTGGCGGTCACCTCTCAATCGGCGGCCGTCTCTGATCCGCAGTAGTTCTTCGAGGACGTCACTGCATCGCAATCGCGTACCGGCGGTCGGGATCCCCGTATGGAAGATCTCTGTAAGGCCGCGACTGAAGACGCCGCTGTACGCTGCGCCGCCATCCGTGGCGGCCAGCAACTCGATTGGTGGAGCGAGATGAGCCGGCAGCGCTAGGTCTCGCGATACCTCGGACGCGTCGAGCAAAAGGATCAACCCGCTCACTCGATGGCGGGCGAGTTCCTCATTGAGGACCTGCGTCAGATGCAACGCCGTATCCGAGGCCGGTTGCACCGGTGAATCACGAGCCAGCAGAAAGAAGTCCCCGCCGCTGGTGGCGACACCGTGTCCGATGAAGCTGATCAGCAACGTAGCATCTGATTCGGCAGCTGCCGTGAACGCCTTTTTCACAGCTTGTTTCAGCTCAGCAGTTGTGGGATCGCCTAGCACCGAAGGTCCCACCGGAACCCATTCGCCGAACTCTGCTAGTGAAGACGCCAAGTCTGCGGCGGCCTGATCAACAAACCCGAGGCGAGGCAGTGCGTCGCATTCCGAGCCGATGATGAGCATGAGCCGGTCCGCCAGTGCGGCATTGCCACGCCGAGCCGTCGTCCGACGGACACGACGCACGGCGTCCAACCACTGGCCATGCTGCGATTTGGCAACTCCACACACCGACAGCAATTGACGCAGCATCTGCTCGTTCGTATCGGTCGGCACATGATTGCCCGCGAACCAACTGCTAACCGTCCCAAGTGAACCACCCGACTGCTGGGTTGCTTGCCTGACTGTCAACCCGGCATCGGTGCGTAGTTGAGTGAGCGCTCGCGCGAACTCCTCACGGGTATGAATCTGACTGGGATCTAGGCCATCCCCCGGCCCTATCGACACCCCTGAATCTTAAAGATCCGGCCCGACATGTGGGCCGGTTCGATCTCTTCCAGCCGCACTGAATTCGGCCGTGCTGCGCGGGACGGAGGCATGATCCAGCGTGCCAAGAACGTGCCAAGACCGACGCATACCAGCTGGACTCAGCCGGACACGCCGGACATACTCATGCCTCTGACCTGGACAGGACAGACTCAGCAAGACTGCCCAGTACGGAAAACAGCACTCTGGGGGTCAGGTGGTCGCAGGTTCAAATCCTGTCAGCCCGACCAGGTCAGAGGCGGTTTCCGCCTCGCTTGGCACGTTCTCGGACACGTGAGCGTGCCAAGAATGTGCCAACGTACGGCATGAGCGGGAATGGCGAGCGCGGCGTTTGGGCGACCGGACGGTGAGCGCTACGCTACGGACGGGGTGCCCGTAAGTGGCGTCGCTGTTGGAGTTCTTCGGCGCTTACCGGAATCAGCATCGGCTGTCCGGGCGCGCAGAACATCGTCACCACGAAGATGGATTCGGCATTGTCGAGGTTGTTCCCATCCTGGTAGTGGATGACATCCCCACCAGGCTCCCAGAACGTCTCACCTGCCCCGACCACGCGCTGCGACTCGCCCTCCAGCTCGAACAGCATCTCGCCCTTGATGACATAACCGTATGCCGGACCGGAATGCCGATGCGGCGGTGACCCCGCACTCCCGGGGGCCAGAGTGACCAGGATCGTCATAGCTTCAGCGCCATCCGGGATTTGGGGCGCTCCCGCGACTGACCCGATCACTTCGATCTTGGGAGGGGCCGTCGTTGCGTCGGGGTTCTCGAGGTGATGGGTATGCTCTGTGGTCACGGTTCTTCCTTTCGTGCCAACTGCCTACCGAGTAGTAGCTGTCGCGGACCGCAACGCGGATAGGTGAAGGTCCCATCGTGTTCGGTCCATTCATCATGAGGTTCTACGCATCGACGCCGATAATGCGGCAAATAATCACAATCGTGGAAACGAAAACCACACGTCTAATCGATCTTATCGGATCACCTGCGAAACAATTCAAGAAATCGCTCGCTGCCAGGTCAGATGTGCGTGCGGGTGGCCAGATGTGCAGAGATTTCCTTGAGGCCATCGAGTAGTTGGTAGCCAGTGCCAAGGTTGCATGCTGGAGTTCGGCGGGGCGCATATCGCGAGCGCCGCGCGGCTTCCTAGTGCTGCGTTTGAAAGGTTGATCCGGTAGCCGAAAATGTCGGCGCCACACCTTCTGTCACAACCACAGTCGCTACGAAACCGATATAGATGCCTGGCGGGATTGAACGCATGCGTCACTGTCGCCGGGGACGTTGGTCGACCGGCTCGGAGCTCAGTGTCGGTGCAGTCCGAGCATGCTCGCAACTCGCTGATCAACCTGACCTGCTGGCGTCTTGGCGCTGGTGGTCAGGGCCCGAGGAACAATCGTTCGCACGGTAGACGCGGCGGCAGTCGAAGATCCTCGATGGTCTTGCGAACCAATTCGATTGTGCACCAATGCTTTCGCCCCCAATCGTGAATAAAGTTGTGTACCGCCGTCGCGGTGGCTGTGTAGTCGAAGACCACGCCGGACAGCCAGATCCGCAGGTGCACATCACCTTCGGGCGGGAACCATCCATCGATGGTCATGGCCTATCGCCTCCTCAGGCAACGTAGGGTCGGTTATCCTCCAGCCCTCGGCCTTCCCTGGAGTCACGGGCCAGACGAACACCGCTGGCCCACCAACCACGACACGTCCTTCCCCGACAGCGCCAGCGGTAAGCTCGCGATCCGCCCTCACCCCGATTACGAAGCCAACCTTTTGACGGGGTATGGGGTCGGCGAGAAACATTCGTGTAGGGCGACGCAGTCTGATCGTTTCATCGAGATCGGACATCGGATTCCTTCTGCCGGAATGGTCTCTGGTGTACAGCGAGCAACGGGCAGTTCCGTAGGCGCATTTAGTTTCAGGCGATACCGTATCGACTGAAGTAGTCTGGCGTCATGGCCGCTGATGTTCCTCGCCGCACCACTTCCTCGCGTGCGACCGACCGTCCCGGGGATCCCTCGCCTTTCGCTCTCGGCTTGTTGCTGCGCCGGGCGCACTGGCGTGCGGCCGCGGTGATGGGGGAGGCGCTTGGGCCGTTCGGCATCGAGTTGCGGCATTTTGCGGTTCTGATCGAGCTGGTCAACCACGGGCCTATGGTCCAGCGGGATCTGGCGGCGGCGACGGGGTCGGACAAGGCGGGGATCATGCGCATCGTGGATGACCTGGAGCGCAAGGGTTTTGCCGTACGCAAGGCTGTTGCGGGGGACCGGCGGGTCCGGGCGGTGGAGATCACACCTCGGGGACTGGAGCTCTTCGATGCCGCGCATGTCGCGGCAGAGCCGTTGGCTGAGCGTCTGGTTGCCGAACTGCGGCCTGGCGAGCCCGAGCAGTTGGCGGATCTCCTGACCCGGCTTGCCCATCCCGCAGACGACGAGGCGTAGGCACGCCCACGCACTCGTTGTCGGCCACGTCGGCGCTCTCGTGCGGCGCCGAGGCGAACCCAGCGTCTTCGGGCCGGGCGGGTTACGCGGCGACACGTTCTGCGAGTTCCTTGGCTTTGGCGGTCGCCTCCTCGAGGGCGCGCTGGCGCGACGCCTCGTAGCGGGGGATCAGTTCGGACATAGATGGGTTGCGGGGGGCATGGGTGAGTTCCGGGACGATGAAGTCGAGGTCCAGGGCGAGGGTGCCCTCGAGGACGGCCTGCAGGTAGTTCTGTACGAACTCGTAGCTCTCGCGCGGGGTGCCCGGCGCGTAGGAGCCGCCGCGGCTGGCGACGACGACAACCGGGGTGCCCTGGGCGGAGGGAGTCTCGCCGGCAGTGCGGCCGAGTAGGAGCACGTTGTCCAGCCATGCCTTGAGGGTCGACGGGATCGAGAAGTTGTACATGGGGGCGGCGATCAAGACGGCGTCCGCCCGCTCCAGCTCCTCGATGAGCGTCTCGCGTGCGGCGAACGCGGCGGACTGCTCCGGGGTGCGCTGGGTGGGGGTGGCGTATCCGGCGGACCAGGCGTCGGCGGTGATGTGCGGGATGGGGTTGGCGGCGAGGTCGCGGTAGATCACCGTGCCGTCCAGGTGCTGCTCCTCCCAGGTCTTGCGGAAGGCGGCCGTGACCGAACGGGACGAGGACGCCTCGTCGGGGAACACGGATGAGTCGATGTGCAGCAGCGTGGCCATGGGCTTTCTCCAGGGTGTGTGCCCGCGGCGGGGAACCGAGGGCTGAGGATTCGGTACCGAGATAGTATCGCATGAGATGGTATCGAATGATATAATCGCAAGTGTAACGAAGGTAGGCCTGTTGAGTAGATGGAGGTGGACGATCATGGACATCTATGAGGCGGTGACGAGCCGACGAGCGGTGCGCGAGTTCACCGACCGCCCTGTCCCGAGGGAGACGCTGGAGCGCGTTCTGTCCGCCGCGACATGGGCGCCGTCCGGATCGAACATTCAGCCATGGCACGTGTACGTGGTGACCGGCACCTCATTGGCTGAGATCAAGAAGCGGGCCGGCGAGCGCCTGGCCTCAGGCGACCCCTGGGATGAGCCGGAGTACCAGATGTACCCACCCGCTCTGAAGTCCCCCTACTGTGAGCGCCGCTCCGCCTTCGGCGAGCAGCGTTACGGCGCACTCGGTATTCCGCGAGAGGACCTGGAGGCGCGCCAGAGGGCCGCTGCCGCGAACTGGGACTGTTTCGGCGCGCCCGCCGCCCTGTTCTGCTATATCGACCGCGACATGGGCCCGGCCCAATGGGCCGACGTCGGCATGTATCTGCAGACCGTCATGCTGCTGCTGCGCGGCGAAGGGTTGCACAGTTGTCCGCAGATGGCGTGGGCGAAGTTCCACAGGACCGTCGCCGAGGTCCTGTCACCACCAGAGGAGCTCATCCTCTTCTGCGGCATGTCCATCGGGTTCGAGGACGTCACCGCAGGTGACGCCCGTACAGGAAGGGCGCCGCTCGACGAGACGGTCACCTTCGTCGACGACCTGCGACGCGGCCCCTCCTCGGCTGATCAATGCGCAGTTTCTCGCTTCGCCCGTGTAACCGTTCATGTGCCATCTCCGCACATGACCCCGCTATGAAAGGCATGCCATGAAGATCGCAGTCATCGGCGGCACCGGACTGATCGGGTCGCAGGTCGTCAACAACCTGACCGTCGCCGGGCATGAGGCGGTGCCGCACTCGAAGTCCACCGGCGTCGACGTCATCAGCGGCCAGGGACTGGACGAAGCGGTGGCGGGAGCCGACGTCGTCGTCAACCTGACGAACTCCCCGACCTTCGACGACGCATCCCTGGCCTTCTTCCAGACCTCGATGGACAACCTGCTGGCCGCGGCAGGGAAGGCCGGCGTCGGCCACGTCGTCATCCTCTCGATCGTCGGCACAGACCAGGTGCCGGAACTGGACTACTACCGTGCCAAGGCGCTCCAGGAGAACCTCCTCGCGGCCGGGTTGACCCCCTACTCGATCGTCCGGGCGACGCAGTTCATGGAGTTCGTCGACGCCGTCCTGTCCTGGACCGCTGACGGCAACATCGTCCGGCTGCCCGCCACGCCGATCCAGCCGATCGCCGCCACGGACGTGGCAGCCGCGGTGGCGGAGGTCGCCGCGGGCGCCCCGCTGAACGGCATCCGCAATATTGCCGGCCCCGAGATCTTCACCCTGGACGAGCTGGGCCGGATCACCTTGTCCCACAAGGGCGACCACCGCACCGTCGTCACCGACCCCACCGCCGGGATGTTCGCCGCCGTCAAGGGTGACGTTCTCACCGACAAGGACGCCCACCTCGCCGCCACCCGCTACACCGACTGGCTCTCCTGACATCACCGCCTTCGGCTCAGCCCTGCGTGACCGCCCGATGTCGCGACCGGATGGAGGACGGAGCTGTTCACTGGACAGATCCCCGTGGGGCAAGTTGGAATGCAAGAGGGATCGCTCGTGCACGCGATCGTCTCAGTTGTGCCGATTACGCGTGTTTGAGGGAGGACGCCGCGGGCCGGGGTCCGGCGTCGGGCGAAGGCGCCGACTCCGTCCACGGGGGTCGTTTCCAACGCGCCGTGGCGGACCGCTATCTGCATCATCGCTCGCAGAATGATCTTGTGCTGCTTGGCTTTCCGTCGCAGCCAGAGCGCGACCAGTCGTTTGAGGTGTCGGTCGATCTCCCAGGAGGTGGCCTGCCAGATCTGCATATTCCCGACCGAGTTCTCGATCTTGTCCGGGAAATGATGTGGTCTTTACACATCGTCGGTATTGACACCGGTCCGATGTCACGGTCGGCCCCGGCAGTCTGGAGCCGACGGCAAGCGCACGGGCACAATCACGCTCACGCCGAAGGACCGCTACGGCAACAACCTCGGTCCGGGGCGCGGAGACAGCTTCACCGTGAGCGGCGCTGCCGGAACAACAGTGTCCGGCTCCGTGGTCGACAACGGCGATGGCACCTACACCATCCCGGTGGTATTCGATCCATCCGCCGGTAGTGCGCCGGGCGTGGTTGTCGACCAGCCGGGCCGTCCGCCGGTCGTCCTCGGGCCGATCGTTACCGGCGGGCGCCATCTCTGCCGCACCTGGAAGTTGCTGATCTGTTTGCTGCTTCTGGTCATTGCCGTCCTGATACTCATCCTCCTGTTCGGGTGACCTGTGTCCTTAACCTGCTGGCTATGCCGTTGACCTGTAACTTCCTTGACACAGGAATCAGGCGGCGAGCTGCGGTGGTGGGAAAGGTCTGTCGTAACAGAACCATCTGTGTGCGAGCCGATTTCGAGTGGATTCTGGGACTCGGGTCAATCCTCGGCGGTCGGAGAATCGTTGCGGGGGTCGGGGATGCAGGTGAATGTGACCGTCCGTTCGGACTCGAACCCGTCGCCTCGCACGTTCAGGGTGAGGTGGTGGGCTCCTGGCTCGGGTGCTTCGAACCATTCGTCCTTGCCGTCGCCGAGATTCTGCTCGTCGAGTACCCAGTGGTACACAGCGTCGGGGAGCGGGCCGCCGTTCGGGTCGGCGGCCGACCCCAGGACTCGAAGCGGGCCGCCCGCGACCAATGTTCCGTCCTGTTCGGGCCAGAGGATGACGACTTCGGGCGTTCGCGGCGGGAGGTCGACTTCGATCGGATCGGAGACGACGGTATCGAAGCCATTGTGCACCAGGATGCGTATGAGCACGCGACCATTGGGCAGGGCCGCGGTGTCGAGGACCGGATGCGGGTCCGTGATGCCCGTCGTGAGCCCTTCCCAGGTAGTGCCGTCATCGGTGGAGTATTGGGTCCAAGCCGTCAGCTCCTCGTATTTCTGGTCGGTCCGCCAATGCATTTCGAGGCTGCCGCCGGTAGCCTTCGCCGTGAATCGTTCGATCGTCGGTGGCTGCTGCGGCGCCGTTCGCTGCCACAAGACGAGATGATCGCCTTCCGTGTCCTCGATGCGTAGTTCCGCTCCGCGCGCGACGTCGGGCAGATATGCCTCGAAGAAGTATCCGGACGAATAGTCGTCCCAGTCCGCCACGTCACAGCAGCAGCTCTGGAGAACCGACTTGTGCAGCCGTGCGCGCGCCAGCGTCTTGTCATCGGGTCCGACGAGACGGGCGATCAGAGTGGTGTGCTCGCCGGAGGGGCCGCCGACGACGGTGATCCGCGCAATCGACTGCACCTCGACCCGGCCGGTACCGTCTACGAACCCGCTCACCGCTATGACCGGGCGGTATTGCGTTTCGTTTCGACCGGAATCGGTGTGGGTCCGCCACCGTGGATCCCACTCCACCGGGATGTCGATATCGAGGTCCTCCGGTCCGAGGCGTCGGTGCCCGATGAGCGCCTTGTGCCGGAACAGTGACATCCACCGCGTCTTGTTGCTTCCGGACACCATGAAGTCAAATGTCGTTTGGGGCGGGAGAATCGCTCCCATGGCTATGTCCAGACCGAATTCCCCGATCGAGCCGTCCGGGTGCGGCTCGAAATCAGGGAAGTCCGTGTCTTCGGTGGACAAGGGAGTCGCGTTAGTGGACGTGTGCTTGGAGAAGCCGAGTGCATGTCCTACCTCATGGAGCAGCGTTGGCTGGTTTCCGGCGACACTGGCGCCGAGCCCGACTTCGCCGCAACCAATCGTGGTGCCTGGGCTGCCCGGGGTGCTGCCATCCGGGGTGCCCGTCGGCAACAACCCGTAATAGACGACATCAGGTCGATTGCCGTCATCTTGGCGAGCTTTTCTGAGGGCGACCATGAGTGCATCCCAATTCGGCGTGCATCTGCTGCCGGGCGCCTTTGGATCGTCGAGCGGCAGGTTCCACGTAATCGTTCCGGCGAAACCCAAGTCCATATCGCTGCGTACCGGCAACGCACGACTCGCGAATGCGGCGGTCGCGCGCAGGTCGGCCATGGTCGGGGCCGCGAGGTTGAGCGTAGATGCCGAAGAAGAGGAGGAGGACGGACCGTTGTAGCTCACCAGAATTGCGCGCAGCCGCAGTGTTTGACGAACTGTTGCATAGACGATCAGGGGCCTGGTCTCGAAGGTGTTGCCGCTGAGGTCGGTGAGTGTGCAGGTCAAGCGCATCCGGCCGCGAAGTTGGTTTGCTGGTATGACGAAATTCAGCGTGTTCGTCTTTGTGCTACGCCGCGTCAGGTAGTCGCGGACGAAGGCATCGACCGAGC
This sequence comes from Nocardia pseudovaccinii NBRC 100343, assembly GCF_001613225.1. GTDB lineage: Bacteria > Actinomycetota > Actinomycetes > Mycobacteriales > Mycobacteriaceae > Nocardia > Nocardia pseudovaccinii. The sequence continues at coordinate 2,771 of NZ_BDBY01000411.1, read as the reverse complement.
CGGGCGACTGCGGCGACAGAGTGGCTGTTTTGTGGAAACGAAGATCATTGCCGTAGGTTTCGACATCCAGGTGCCCGGTCACGCGGGCGCCGAGAAAAAGTCCGGGATTGACGTAGACCCGAACCCAAGCCGGTTTGGACGCGACCAGCCGTACCGAATTGTCCGGTCCCCTGTCCTGGGTGTCATTGAGATGCTGGTCGGCTCTGAAGAATTGGATCGACTGCGTGACCTCGACACCGTCGATGGAAGGCAGAAACGGGCCGAGGAACACGGCCCGTATCGAAGGAATAATGTCCGGCCGCAACAAGGACTCGCGAATCATAGTGGCCGCTCGCGGCAGCGTACTCATCAAGTCGAGCATGTCATCTCCTCGGTCGGGACGTCGGATATCCAGCTCTTCTACGGGTCGCGGTCGCTACTCGGCCGGGTGACCCGGAATGCACTCGAGAGAATTGTGATCGGTCGCTTTTGCGAATGGGATCTTGCTCGTTGGCGTCACCGGCGCACGACAATCACGGGCCAGTGTACGTCGATCACCGTCGCGGCAACCCGAATCCAGCCGCCGATCGGGTGCGATTGCCTTGCGTTGGTGACGTGTGTGTTGGGGTTCGGACGGGCCCCGTGATTCAGTTCAGGGCCATTGCGGACCGGGATCGTAGGGCGGGGATGCGAGTCATAGGGACGGGGGACCCGGGCAGCCATTGCCGATACACGGCTCATCAGAGCTGCCGTTTACGGCGACGGTTTTGTTGTAGACGCAGCTCGGCCCATCAGTCGGGGTGTCTTGGCCGAAGAAGAGTCCCACGATCTGCCCCGGTCCCATCTCGGTCAGACGGCTGTAGCGAACCACGTACTCGTGTCGGGTCCGCCCATATGACGGCAGCACGAAGTTCATAGCCCAGATCCCGTTGCCGAAGTGCAGTGCGCAGAACTTTTCCGGCCGACCGGTTGCCTGGGCGAAACTGCTCGGGAGAAGGGTGGATGAGTTGCTGGCAACGAGGGTGTGGTCCGGGAGCAGACCGGCCATCTTTTGGTAAACGGCCGTCTTCACGTCAGGAATCTCGGGGACTGCCTCGATGACCAGGTCGGCGATGCTGACGGCGTCGGCCAAGTCGATCGTGTAGGTCAGGCGATCGTGAGTTGTCGCGATGTCGGCGTCCGTGGCACCAACCTCCGCAAGGTAGATCGCGGCGTACTGCTCATGTGCTGCGCGACAGCGATCGAGAGCCTCGACATCGATGTCATACACCGTCACGGTCTTGCCCTTGAACGCGCTGTGCCAAGAGATCTGCCCGCCGAGCACTCCAGATCCCAAAACCGTCAGCATTTCCAGCGTTGACATGAATACCTCTCCCGCACGTACCTCGCCGACGTCACGCCGGATGGCACTCTGTGACTGTGCTCACAATCCTGCAGGGGTATTGCCGGCCAATACTTGCCTTGAAGCGACCTACATTTGGCATTTCGTGACCGCATAGACGAGTCGTGCCATGTGGCCCGATTCATAAGTCGTCGAAAATCGACTGTGCGGAGAGGACGAACGGAAACATGAGCCGGGCCTCGGGACGGCGAGCCCGGTGCACCTCAGGAGCTGAACCCAGGATCTGGTGGCGAACTGGGCCCCTGCCCGCGTCGTCGAGCCCTGAGTTGCCGCGGCGACTCGCCATACCACCGACGGCACGCTCGGGCGTAGCTGCTCTGTTGGTAGTACCCCAACGCCCTCGCGATCTGTGAGACCTGGATGCCGGTCGCCGACAGCTCCCAGGCTGCGGCTCGACGGACGTCGTCCAGTATCTGCTCGAACGTGGTTCCCTCATCTGCCAGTCGGCGCTGAACCACTCGCGGGTGCAGCGATATCGCCCTGGCAACCTCGACCAGGCTCGCCTGATTGACGATCAGCAGGCGGCGGGTGACCTCGCGGACACGGTCGGCCATAGCCAGGTCCGGCCGGATCCTGGTGAGGTAGTTCTCCGCCAGCGCCAGAGCCGCGGCGTCGCGATCGCGGATGGGGCGCCTGAGCGCAGGCAGAGGTAAGTGGATCGCGTTCCGTTCGGCCTCGAACTCGATCGGACGCCTGAACACCTCCTGATAGCGGCCGAGCGGTGCCATCCGACGGTGTTGGAAGGTGACCCTGAGCGGTACGAAGTCATCGCCGAGCATCGAACAGAACGCGCTCATTGCGAGTGTCAGACTCTTCTCGACCATCTGGTGGCGGTCGAAGTCGTTCTGGATGATCGTGGCGTAGGAGTAAACCGCTGCGCGTTGAGTCCGGATAAGCTCCGCGGTGTCCACGGGGACGATGTTGTGCAGAAAGCGACAGACGCCGTCGACCGCATCGCCGACGGTCGCTGCGTTGCGGAGGATCACCCCGATAGGGCCGAGGATCTGGATACCCTGCCTACGCGCGAGCCGCATCCCGAAGTCGGGACAGTCGAGTAGCCGGGCGGCATCGCCGAATACCGCCGCCGCGTCCGCGTAGCGGATGAACCGCTCGAAGTCCTCGGTCGCGACCGGGTCCACATTGTGAGCGCGCAACAGCGCATCTGGATCCCCGCCGAGCTCGGCGATCAAGTCGCCAGCACCGGAGAGAACAGTTCCGCGGATCAGATACAGCATGGTTATCAAGTGTTGAGAAGATGTCGCGCAGCGACAACTAGCGCAACGAAGGTCGGCCTGACCGAAGGCCTGTTTCGGCCCTCCAACATCTGCTGGCCGTCCGACAGTGGGTAATTCGCAACGCGCACCGCCCGAACCCGGGAGGGTGGGGCTGT
>NZ_BDBY01000410.1 GCF_001613225.1 Nocardia pseudovaccinii NBRC 100343 | reverse complement strand
TCGTAAGACTCGCTCCGTGGTGGTCGATTGTCGGGCGATATCGCTGCAAAAGCCGACCACCGTGGTGGGCAACGGATCCCACCGCGGTGGCGGCGACTGGCCGAGTAGTAGCTCGGTGCGCTACACGTGCGCGATGGCGGACCAGCCTGCGACGTCCTGCGGCTGGCGCGGGCCGGGGCCGGTGTAGATGGCGGCCGGGCGGACCAGCTTGCCCAGCTGCTTCTGCTCCAGGATGTGGGCACACCAACCAGCGGTGCGGCCACAGGTGAACATCGCGGGCATCATGTGCGCGGGGACCTCGGCGAAGTCCAGGATGACCGCCGCCCAGAATTCCACATTGGTCTCGATGGCGCGGTCCGGACGACGCTCGCGCAGTTCGGCGAGCGCGGCCTGCTCAAGCGCGGCGGCGACCTCGAAACGCGGGGCGTTCAGGCGCTGCGCGGTGGCGCGCAGTACGCGGGCACGCGGATCCTCGGCCCGGTACACCCGGTGGCCGAAGCCCATCAGCTTTTCCTTGCGGTCGAGGATGCCCTTGACCAAAGCGCGTGCGTCACCGGACTTCTCGACGGCCTCGATCATCGGCAGCACGCGCGCGGGTGCGCCGCCGTGCAGCGGACCCGACATCGCGCCGATCGCACCGGACAGCGCCGCGGCGACATCGGCGCCGGTCGAGGCGATGACCCGCGCGGTGAAGGTGGAGGCGTTCATGCCGTGCTCGGCGGCGGAAACCCAGTAGGCGTCGATGGCCTCGGTGTGCCGCGGATCCGGGTCGCCCTTCCAGCGGGTCATGAACCGCTCGGTCACCGTGGTGCACTCGTCGATCTTCTTCTGCGGCACCGCGGGCTGGTAAATACCGCGCGCGGACTGCGCGACATAGGACAGCGCCATCACCGAGGCGCGCGCCAGATTCTCCCGCGCGGTCTCGTCATCGATGTCCAGCAGCGGTTGGTAGCCCCAGATCGGGGCGAGCATGGCCAGTCCGGCCTGCACGTCGACGCGCACGTCACCGGTGTGCACCGGCAGCGGGAACGGCTCCGCGGGCGGCAGGCCGCGGCCGAATTCGCCGTCCACCAGCAGTGCCCACACATCGCCGAAGGTCACCCGCGAGCCGACCAGGTCCTGTATATCGACGCCGCGGTAGCGCAGCGCGCCGCCGTCCTTGTCCGGCTCGGCGATATCGGTGGTGAATGCCACCACGCCTTCGAGGCCGCTGACAAAATCAGGGGGTACGGCGGTCTGCCCACTGGGCACCGCATGGCTGGTAGTCATTCTGTGACTCTCCTTGCACTTCGGTTCGTTCCTTCGCGACTGCTTGCAGGTCGCTGGAAATGGCCTGTTCTCGTCGATGAGGGGTGTGGCTCGCCGAGCACATGCCGATCAACAAAACCTTAGCTCCCTGCTACCGCGGAGTAACGTCTGGCCCATGCGTGACCTGGACAATTCATCTCTCGGTCAGGAAATGGCCGCAAATGATCGGGTTCTTTTCCCGGCGACCGATTTGGCCGCCATGCGAGTCGACTACGGCGGCATGCCATTCGGCAGCGGCGAGGACACCGATCTGGACGAAACCTGGCTGGCAGGCGGCTGGGAGCCGCTGCTGCGGCACTGGATCGAACAGGCCACCGCGGTCGGTATTCCCGAGCCCAATGCCATGGTTGTCGCGACCGTCGCACTCACCGATGTCGGACCGCGTCCGGTCGCACGAACGGTGCTGTGTAAAGGCCTCTCACCGGAAGGTGTGACTTTTTACACGAATTACGACTCGGCCAAGGGCAACCAGCTGGCGGGCGTTCCATTCGCAGCCGCGACCTTCGTCTGGCCCGCGCTCGGGCGACAGGTTCATGTGCGTGGGCCGGTCGAGCTGGTCTCCGCCGAGACGACCGCCGTCTACTGGCGCTCCCGGCCTCGCGATTCGCAGCTGGGCGCCTGGGCTTCGCGGCAGTCCAGGCCGATCGCCTCCCGCGCCGAACTCGATCGCACCCTGGCCGAGACCACCGCACGCTTCGCCGACGTCGACGAGATCCCGGTGCCGCCACACTGGGGCGGCTACCTGATCCGACCCGACGAGGTGGAGTTCTGGCAGGGCCGCCGGGGTCGGCTGCACAATCGGATCCGGGTGCGGATCAGCGGCGATGTCATGACGGTCGACCGACTACAACCTTAGAAATCGTGGCGACCCCAACCTTGTTGGCCTACTGACCGACTCATTACGCTGCGGTCGGTGAAACTGCTCGCCGACACCACCCCACTGCGCTATCCCGATTTCCGACGGTTGTGGACCAGCAACATCGTCACCGTCATCGGTTCGCAGTTGGCCGTGGTGGCCGTCCCGCAGCAGATATTCGAGATCACCGGCAGCTCAGGCTATGTCGGCCTGGCCGGTCTGTTCGGCCTGGTCCCACTGATCGTATTCGGTCTGTGGGGCGGTGCGCTGGCCGATGTGATGGACCGGCGCAAGCTCATGCTCATCACCAACTGCGGTACCGGTGTGACCGCACTCGCCTTCTGGGTGCAGGCTGCGGCCGGACTCGACAACGTCTGGATCGTGCTCGGACTTTTCGCCGTGCAGCAGGCGCTCTTCGCGGTGAATCAGCCGACCCGCAGCGCCGCCATCCCGCGGTTGCTACCCACCGAACATCTGGCCGCCGCCAGTGCGCTCAGCATGACCGTGCAGCAGACCGGCGCCATTGCCGGGCCGGTGCTCGCAGGTGTGTTGATCCCCGTCGTCGGTCTGTCCACCCTGTATCTGATCGACGCGATCGCGCTGCTCGCCACCATCTGGGCGGTGTGGCGGCTGCCCGCCATCCCACCGACCGGAACCGCGCGCAAGGCCGGATTCCGCACCGTCCTGGACGGTTTCGCCTATCTGGCGACGCAGCGCATCCTGCTCGCCTCCTTCGTGGTCGACGTGATCGCCATGGTGTTCGGCATGCCGCGTGCGCTCTATCCGCAGATCGCGCACGAGACCTTCGGTGATCCGGCAGGCGGCGGCGTCGCGCTCGGCTTGCTGTTCGCTTCCATCTCGGTCGGCGCGGTGCTCGGCGGAGTGTTCTCCGGTTGGATCTCGCACGTGCGACGCCAGGGTCTCGCGGTGGTGGTCTGCATCGCGCTCTGGGGGGCGGCCATGGTCGGCTTCGGCGTCGCCGTCGGCTGGACCGGTCATGGCCTCGGCATCGGACCCGGACTGTGGATCGCGTTGGCCTGCTCGGCCTTCGGCGGGGCAGTCGATATGGTTTCGGCCGCGCTGCGCATCGCCATGCTGCAGGCGGTCACCACCGACGAGATGCGCGGCCGCCTGCAAGGCGTGTTCATCGTGATCGTCGCGGGTGGCCCGCGCATCGGTGATGTTGCCCACGGTTTTGCCGCAGCGGCCCTGGGTACCGCGGTCGCCGCGGCGGGTGGCGGCGTGCTGGTCGTTATCGGGGTGTCGCTGGCTGCGCTCGTGTTCCCGGCCTTCGTGCGCTATCGCGTCGCCAGGTCGCACTCGGTGCCGGTGTCCGACAGCGCGACAAACCTCACCTGACGCGAAGTTGTTTGTGAGGTCGACCGGTGGGCACCCTCGTTCTCGGGCCGTGCGAGCAGCGACTAGCGTCTAGGTGAGTGCACCGCCGTGCCGACCGCACCCCGATGCCGACGGTCCTAGCCTGAGAGGGATCCTTCCGTGCCCGAAAAAGACCACATCAACGACGCCAAGCCGATTTTGAGCTACCCCGGCGGCGAATATGCCATGACGATCGCCGAAGCCAAAGAAGGCAATGACGGCGTCGACCTCGGCAAAATGCTGGCCAGCACCGGGTATGTGACCTACGACCCCGGATTCATGAACACCGCGCCGACCAAGTCGGCGATCACCTACATCGACGGCGAAGCGGGCATCCTGCGCTACCGCGGCTACCCGATCGACCAGCTTGCGGAGTCCTCGAACTTCATCGAGGTCAGCTATCTGCTGATCTATGGTGAGCTGCCGACCCAGGCGCAGCTCGACGAGTTCACCGACCGGATCCGCCGCCACACCCTGCTGCACGAGGACCTCAAGCGGTTCTTCGACGGCTTCCCGCGCAACGCGCACCCGATGCCGGTGCTGTCCTCCGCGGTGAACGCGCTTTCGGCGTACTACCAGGACTCGCTGGACCCGAAGGATCCCGAACAGGTCGAGCTGTCGACCATCCGACTACTGGCGAAGCTGCCCACCATCGCGGCCTACTCGTACAAGAAGTCGGTCGGCCAGCCCTTCCTCTACCCGGACAACTCGCTGAGCCTGGTGGAGAACTTCCTGCGGATGACCTTCGGCTTCCCGGCCGAACCCTACGAGGTCGATCCCGAGATCGCGGCCGCACTCGACATGCTGCTGATCCTGCACGCCGACCATGAGCAGAACTGCTCCACCTCGACCGTGCGCCTCGTCGGCTCCTCCGACGCCAACCTGTTCACCTCCGTCTCCGGTGGCATCAACGCGCTGTGGGGCCCGCTGCACGGCGGCGCGAACCAGGCCGTGCTGGAGATGCTGGACGGCATCAAGGCCGAGGGCGGCAACGTCAAGGACTTCATTCGCAAGGTCAAGAACAAGGAAGACGGCGTGAAGCTCATGGGCTTCGGGCACCGCGTCTACCGCAACTACGACCCGCGCGCCTCGATCGCCAAGAAGCATGCCGACGCGATCCTGTCCAAGCTCGGCGGCGACGACGAATTGTTCGATATCGCAAAGTCTCTCGAAGAGGCCGCGCTCACCGACGAGTACTTCATCTCGCGCCAGCTGTACCCGAACGTCGACTTCTACACCGGTGTCATCTACAAGGCCATGGGCTTCCCGACCCGCATGTTCACCGTGCTGTTCGCGATGGGCCGGCTGCCTGGCTGGATCGCACACTGGCGGGAAATGCACAGCGAGCCTTTGAAGATCGGCCGTCCGCGCCAGATCTACACCGGTTACGGACACCGCGATTACCACGAAATCAACGGCCGCTAATTTCAACCGAATCCACCATCACCTATCAGAGGGGATAGCCGAATGACCAAGCCGGAGATCGAGTTCCAGGCGGGCCCCGCGCCCACCGAGCTGGTTATCAAGGACATCGTCGAGGGCGAGGGCGCCGAGGCCGTGCCCGGCGGCACCGTCGAGGTGCACTATGTCGGCGTGGAATTCGAATCCGGCGAGGAGTTCGACTCCTCCTGGAAGCGTGGCGAATCGATCAGCTTCCCGCTGCGCGGCCTGATCCAGGGCTGGCAGGACGGCATCCCCGGCATGAAGGTCGGCGGCCGCCGCCAACTGACCATCCCGCCGCATCTCGCCTACGGCCCCGCTGGCTCCGGCCACCAACTCTCCGGCAAGACGCTGGTCTTCGTGATCGACCTGCTCAACGCCAGCTGAGCTGAAAACCCGACTGCGGCCCGTGCTCTCGTAGAGCACGGGCCGCAGTTCGTCTTACGCTGGCTCGGCGGCCGGGTCGGCCTCAGGGGCCTGCTCCACCTGACGGATGATTCGCTTCAGCTGGGAGATCTCGTCGTGCAGTGCTCGCTTCCCGGCTTCGGTCAGGTGGATCCAGGTACGGCCGCGTTTGCCCTCATAGCCTTTCTCGATCTCCACCAGCTCGGCCTTCTCCAGCACGGTCAGGTGCTGGGAGAGGTTGCCGGTGGTCAGATCCAGCGTGGCCCGCAGAAAGCCGAACTCCACGCGCCGGGCCTCGTGGGCGACGGCGAGGATGCCCAGCCGGACGCGCTGGTGCACGACGTCGTCGAGTCCGTTCGTCGGATGGGTCATAACCCACGCCGTTCGGCTAGGGCGAAGCCCATGCCGCCGAGGAGCAGCACACCTCCGGTGACAACCAGGCCGGGCAGGAAGCTCCACGTCGGGTCGAGGTTCAATCCCATTCTCCGCCTACCCATTCCACACGCCAGGAGCGCGACGATCAGATAGCCGATGGCGAAAGCCAGTAGCGGCCAATTGCGTTCCACCCGGGCCAGCACGAACAATGCCAGGCCGATGGAAATCAGCGGGACCATGCCGACAGCGACCGGACCGGTCGGAAAGTAGCCCTGCAGGTCGAGTTGCTGGGCCCACGCCGATGCGATGCCGAGCACCAGCCCCGCCGCGATCCCCGAGCCTACATACGGCAGGATGCGGGCGCCGACCCCGCGGCTGCGGGCCCGGTACATGTACACGACCGCGATCGCCGTGTAGGCCAGGACAAAGGCGACGATCCAGTAAACCCCGACGGGCCAGCCGACGACTTGGACGCAGGTACCCCGGTGAATGATCTCTACGCCGCCGCGGGCGCCCAACGCCGGATCGCATGTGACGACGTGTCGTCCCAATCGGTAGCAGGGCGCCGACGCGAGGACCACCAAACCGAGCAGCACGAGCGGGAACCAGGTACTGCGCTGCGCGAGGCGCACACGGCGGGTGAGTTGTCGGGTGGCCGAGAGCGCCTGTCGGGCGGTGTCTACGGAATCAGCCGCATGGTCTGTCATGGAAGCATGCTTGCATCACAAGCAAGTCTTGGCAACACGCACTATCCATGGCTGATCAGTTGCGGACCACCTCGACCGGGTCTGTCAACGCAAGCGCCAGTGCGGACTGCTGGGTGCTGCTGCGCTGGGGTAGTGCTGCGACGGCCTTGTCGGTTTGGGTGCTGAGGTTGGTCACGATCTGCTGGAGTTGGGTGACGCCGCCGGTGAGTTGGCTTATCGCACTTACTAATTGAGCGCCACCCTGGTCCGCCAGTTGCGGTAGGCCTTCGGCGAGCTTCGCGCCCTCGGCCAATTGCGCACTGGCGCCGGTCAATCGGTCCACAACTGTGCGCAGGAGCGTGCCCAGGTCGGTGCTCGGATCGACCGCGCTGCCGACCAGATCGCCGAGACCGGTCAACTGGGATCCGGCCTGGCCGGAAACATTTCGCAGCCCTTGGAGTTTCGCGATGATGTCGGCGACCTGCGGATCACCCGCGAACGGCAGCGCGCGCATCAGCGGCAGGATCTGATCCAGACCGCCGCTCACCGTATCAGCGGTCTGCTGTACCTGCCCGATCGTGACGCCTGTCGAATCCAATGCCGAGGCAAGCTGATTCGCCTGCGCGGCCGCGCCGGAGACGGTCGAGTTCAGCAGCGCGATGGCCGAAGTCAGCTGTGCCGAACCCTCTTTGGCATAGGTCAGGAAGCCGAGCAGCTGATCCGCGCCCGCGCTGAACTGATCGGCACCAGCGGCCGCGGCATTCACCCCGGCATTGAGCAGTTGGGTGGTGAACTGCACCGAGGTCATCTGCGTGCGCGCCTGCGCGACGGCGGCCAGGGCGGCATCGACACCGGATGCGCCGATCCGGTGCGTCACCGTATTCACTGCGCCGTTCACCACATCCGCGTCCGCGCCCTTGTGCGTATCCACCGTGACCTTGGCCCGTTTCGGCTGTGCGCTCGCCAGCGTGCCCATGGATTCGGTGAGATCGGCGGGCAGGGTGATCACGGCCGCGTAGTCATCCGCGTCGAGTTCACCCGGCTTGCCAACGGTCCACTCGTAACCGCCGCCGTCCTGCTGCAGTCCCTGCGCGATGCGCGCACCCGTCGGCCCGGTATCGGCATTCACCAATGCGATACCGCCGGGTGAACCGGATGATCTCGAGCAAGCGGTGACGGCGCCACCGAGCGCCCCGGCGATGACAACGGCAACGGCGAGCAGGGCCCAGCGGGCGCGATTTCCAGCCACGTCTGCCGACCCTAGAACTCCGAATTGGCCGAACTCTGAGAATTCCGTAAGGGCCGCAGATGATCAGGAGAGTTCGGCGCCGGTGGGCTCCTCGGTCCGCGTCGCCTCGACCACCCGGCCGAAATCGAGCTTGACCAGCTGGTCCGCGTGGTGGAAATAGCGATCGTCGTGGGTGATCACGATGACGGTCTTCCCGCGCTGTTTGAGCTCGGTGAGGATCTCCTGATAGAAGACGTCGCGGAATTTGGGTTCCTGGTCGGCGGCCCACTCGTCGAAAACATAGATCTGCCGGTCCTCGAGCAGCGCGGTCAACAGCGCGAGCCGTTTGCGTTGCCCCTGCGACAGATCGATCGTCGACAGCCGACCGTCGCGCACCGTCACCTTGTGCGCGATCTGCAACTCCTCGAGATAGCGGCGCACCTCACCGTCGAGCCCGGGCCGATCGAAGCCCAGGTACTCCTCGAACAGGTGGAAGTCGGTGAAGATCGCCGAGGAGTTCTGCCGGTACCACTCGATATTCTCGTGGTCGATCGGCTCGCCATTGAGCGACAGTGCGCCGGTCTGCGGCACATACAGTCCCGTGATCAGCTTCGCCAGCGTGGATTTGCCGCTGCCGTTGCCGCCGACGATGAAGGTGATCTGCCCGGGTTCGAAGACCAGATCGAGCGGGCCGAGCCGGAATCCGGATTCGTCGTTGCTCTTCTCGGGTGGCGGGCCGAGCGGCATCGGCCGGTTGTCGTGTCCGCTGTGGTCGACGATCCGACGACCGTTGACATCCGGTCGCGGCCCGCCGGGACGTGGACCCCGACCCGGGGGATGCGCGCCGCCTCGCGGCCCAGGCGGCGGGCCGCCGGGACCCGGCGGGAATGGTGGTGGCGGCTCCATCCGGTAGCTGTAGGTGACATTCGTCAGCTCCAGCCGCGCCGAATCGACGGCGGGACGGTCCGTGAACGGCAACCGCTCCTCGTCGTGCATGGTCTCCATGGACAGATTCATCGCGCGGATCTTCGCCAACGCCACATCACCGCGCAGCAGATCCGGGATGCGGTGCATGAAGTTCTGCATCGGCATTGCCAGGAACGTCGTCACCAGGACATACCCGACCATCACATCGCGCGACAGGTCGAGCGGCGCGACCAGCACGAACAGGATCAGCGCCATGGTGCCGAGCTGCAGCGCCTGCCCGAAGCCCTGTGCCACCGAGAATTTGGATCCGGCGTCGACATTCTGCGCACGCAGCGTCGCGGCGGAACCGAGTAGATGCCGCTCCATGAAGTCGCGGCGGCGCCCACGATGCAGCTTCAACTCTTTGATGCCCAGCGTCACTGCCTGGTACGACCGCAACAGCGCGTCCTCGTTCTCCCGCGCCTCGCGATAGATATTGCGCACCCGCCCGAGAATCAGCTCGACACAGGCGATCCCGAGGAGTGTGCCCGCCACGGTCACCGCGAACAGCGGACCCGACACCACGAGCAGGAAGACGAAGCAGCCGACGATGGTGGCCACATCGATGCAGATGCTCGGAATGGCGGTCACCGCCTGCGACAGCGAACGCACATCCTCGGTCAGCGTCGCCATCAGACGGTGCATGCCGAGCCGTTCCAGATGCTCGAGCGGCGCCGAGACGATCCCGGAACTCAGATCCGCGCGCAGCCGGTAAATCGCCTCTTGGGCAAGGCGAATCAGTAGCACCTGCGACACCACACCACTGACCAGAATGACCAGCCCGGTGAGGACGAAGCTCTGGATATTCACGTGCGGATGCGGTTCCGGCGACACCACACCCCTGATGAGAGTCACCAGATAGGTATTGGCCGCACCGCAGATGAGGCCCGCGGCAATGACGGCGGCGATCCGCATCCAGGAGATCGAGATGAGGAATCGGATGAGTTGCATGGTTGCTGCGCTCCCTCAACGGGCGATTTGGCTCAACGGGCGATTTTGGCTGAGACCGGTGCTTACTACCGGCGAATGATGTCGAAGATCATGCCTTCGAGGGTGACCCCTGGCGCGAAGGAAAACGCCACTCCGGTCGAGATCGGCTTCGCCGCTTCCTGCCGAATCAGCCCACCCGTCGCCCGACCACCACCCCCCAAGGAGTCGCCGAGCGACACTGCTTTTTCGAGCACGAAAATCAGCGACACGCTCAGCATATTGCCGAACCTGGCCAAGACATCCCAGCTCAGCGCCGCCCGCTCCGGCGCGATACCGAGCGAATGCACGGACTCCTCGATGATCTTCGGCCCACCCGGATGGATAGCCCACAGATCGACATCGGATTTCCGCAATCCATTGCGGCCCAAGACCTCGGTGATCACGGGATCGACCCCGGTGTAGATGTATTGGGGGAGATTCTCCGACAGCTCGCAGGTGATGCCGTTCTGATTGACGCCGAGCACGATGCCGTCCTCGGCGCCGTCGAAGAGCTGGCTGAAGCTGTCCCGGATCACCACCCGGCCCGGTGCCAGCGGCTGCTGGACCTGACCGGCACCGATGACCACCGCTCCGCAGCCGTCGCCGAACAGGCTGTGGATGATCACATCGTTGATGTTGTCGTCGAAGACGGCGTTCACCGAGCTCAGCTCGATGCAGACGACCATCGCCTTCTTATCCGGATGCGCCCGAACGTAATCCACGGCGGTCCGAATACCGTTCATCGCGGCCGCGCAGCCCATGAAGTTCACCACGACCCGCCCGACCGACGGCGAAAGCCCGAGCTGCTTCACCACCGCGACATCCACGCCGGGCGCGATGAAACCGGTGCTGGTCACGAAGACCAGCAAGCCGATCTCCGCCGCCGCGTCCTCGATACCGGCGAGGGCACGACCAGCGACATCGACGGCCAGCGGCACCGCGTGGCGGTAGAACAGATTCATCCGGTCCCGGATCGTGCCGCGCTCCCGGCCGAACTGCAGGAATTCGGGATCGAGCGGATCGACGACGAGTCGGCGGCTGTCGATCTTCGTCTTCTGGTAGATCCGCGAAATCCGCGCCCGCTGTTGCGGATCGGTGAACAGCTCGGCCACCCGATCGGCGGCGCCGGCCTGGTCGACGAGCTGACTCGGCGCACCGGTCGCGATGCTCTCGATCACCCCGACCGTGGTCGGCGGCGCGGGTGGCAGCCCGTGCTGCACGAGGCCGTGGCCGTGCTCGTCCCCCTGACGAGCCGCCGACGTTCCCTCATCGATAGTGATTGACACGAAATTCTCCCCGTTCTTGTGAAAAATGGTGATCGGCACCGCTGTCGAGCAGCGGTTCGATCGGTCGACCTCCGGAATCGGCTCAGACCGTGCCGATTCCGGTGAATCCCTGCACCGTGTAGACCGCACAGGTTTTCAGCGCCCCGGGCGAGCAATGCTCGCGGATGAAGCCCCAATTCCGTTCCTCGGCTTCGCGCGAGGGCGACAGGAGATAGGTGCGGCAGAGTTTCGGGAAACGGTCGGTGAAGAAACTCTTCGCCGGCAGCCACTCGATGCCGAATTTCGCCGACTCCTCGCGCAATACGTCCTCGGTGGCGATATTGGCGAAACCGCTGCGCTGGAACGGCAGTACGTGATGGACGCGATGCGAACTCAGACCGGCCGCGAGAAAGCAGTCGATATAACGATTTCCGATCACCTTCAGGTCGTAGGCCTGCTCCACCTGATTGACGGCCCAGTCCTCGGTATCGGCGGCCGGGAGTTCCTCGGCCTCCACCTCGAAATCGTGGCTCGCGACGACCAGGAAGGTACTGATCCACAGCGTCACCACGAATTGCACTGCCCAGGCCCAGAAGTCGCCCGCCAGCGTGAATACCACCAACTCGCCAAGCAATAGCGCGCGCACCCCGAACGAACCGATGAAGTGCGGCAGTGCACCCCCCCAGGTTCCGTACATATCTTTGATGCCGACCTTGCGGGTGAGGCGGCAGACATCGAGGAGTCGAATGGTCATGCCGGTCACCGTGTGCCCGAATTTGTGGAGGGTGTGAATCGGCACCCGATACAACCGTGGCACCCGCATCATCATGGTGAAGACGTTCTTCTTGATATCGACTTCACTCTGGGTATGCGGGTGGTGCAGTAGCGCATGTCCGTCCGCGGTGACGAAAGCCAGTGCGACGTAATTGAAATCGAAGGTATTCGTATAGATCTTGTTGAGGCCCTTTTGCGCGCGATGGATCGCGTAGTGGCCGAATCCGGCCAGCGAGCTGCGCAGCAGCACCATCAGGATGACGAAGACGGGCAGCGGCATCCAGCTGCGCTCGAACAGGCGCAGACCCTGCACCGCGAAGTACGCGACGGCCAGCACGGCGACCACGATGTTGAAGATCGTGTCCATGCGCCGCAATCGCGCGGCCAGCTCCGGCTCTTTCAGCCGCGCCTTGACCTTGTGCAGCAGATCGTCTTTATTGTCGAATCGGTACTTCGGAGTGTCCTGCCAACTGTCGAAGCCCTCTTTGAAGAGGAAGTCGGGCGCGTTGGCCTTCGGATGGATGTCCTCGGGTAATGCGTTGCGCCCCAACGCATATCTCTCCAGCATTCGTCCGATTCGCTCGGGATCGCGGTGGTAGGACCCGATGATGGAGGTGATATCGCGATTTTTCGTTCGCCCGATGAAGAACTCGCCGCCGGGATGTTTGGAGATCCATTCGCTCAGATCGTAGGCTTTTCCGTTGTAAACCCACACATTCGAGAGTTGCGGGCCACCACCAGGAGGTGGGCCGGGCGGTCTACGGAAGTCCCGCTCCTCCGCTTCCGGTCGGCTGTTCGTCATCGCATTCCTCCGTGTCTGATCCGCGGTTCGGTGGCCGTTGTCGGCCCCGGGGTTACGGCGTGTATCGCGGACAGGCGCGGGGGCGCTTCATCCGGCGAACCGGATGTCCCCCCAAAGTCACACACACTGCCTGAGCCTTCGTGACAGCATCGTGCTTGCAGCGCCTTACATCTCACTAAACAATCCCTTAACCCGGTAACTTTCGCGTCGGATTCCCCCCGATCTCTGCGAGAAGACCGAACCAAGGGTAACGTCGGCACCCGCAGCATGCGCGGCTCGCCCCTTGATTGGGAATAGGGTCGAGTTATCCTGCGCGACAGGCTAATCTGTCGGGCGAAATGCTGCACTACACCGGGCGGCAGCACCAGCTGTCCTCGTCAAACCACCCGGGTCGTACCCGACCTCGCACTCTTCTGGGGGCAGAACATTGAGTGATCTGACAGCGCGAGCACGCACCTCGCACCGAATCCGTCTTCGCCGACCGGGTCTCGTGCCCGCCGTGGTCGCGGCGTCGATGTTCGCTGCACTGGTGACAGGCTGCGACTCCAGCTCCGACTCCAAGACAACCTCGTCCGCGCCGCCCTCGGGTCAGCTGCCCGAGGCCGCGCAGATCGTGCAGGAGTCCGCTAGGACCACCCAGACCTTGCAGGCCGTGCACCTGAATCTGAAGGTGGACAACCTCACCAACCTTCCGGTCGAGAGCGTCTCGGCCGATGTGACCAACCAGCCGCAGGGCGCCGGTCAGGCGATCGGCGAGGCGAAGGTCCGTACCAAGCCCGAGGCCGACTTCATCCAGGCCAAGTTCCTGGTCGTCGACAAGGAGATGTACGCGCAGACCGGTAGCTCCTCCGCCTATGCCAAAATCGGTCCGGCGGAACAGATCTACGACCCGGGCGTCATCCTCGACAAGGACAAGGGTCTGGCCAACCTCATCGCCCAGGTGAAGAACCCGAAGGTGGAGGGCCGGGAGAAGGTCGACGGCACCGACACCGTGAAGGTGACCGGAACCATCGACTCCACGGTCATCGACCCCATCGTGCCCAAGTCGGGTGACCCGGCAGGCACGTTCCCGATCACCCTGTGGATCGCGGATGTCGCACCGCCGTCGGGTTCGGCATCGGCCCTGCCGTCCACCGCAGCCTCCCCCGGCAACGGCCCGAACCTGGTTCAGGCTGTGGTCAAACGGGATCCGGGCACCATCAAGGTGACGCTGTCGGCGTGGGGTAAGCCGGTCAAGGTCACCGCACCGCCGAAGTAGGACACAGGTACCGCGAACCGGTCCTGGAGTGCGTGACGGTGGCAGCAGCCGTCATCCGCACTCCAGGACCGGTTTTCGCGTTTCATCAGCGGTAGGTGTATGCGTCGACGACCCGTTTCACCTTGTGCAGCGCTTCGCGCAGGGCATCCGGATTTGTCGAGCCGAGAGCCAACCGGAGCGCGTGTGGCACATGCGTAGACGTGGCGAACGGTTCCGCCGTGGACACCAGCACCTGTTCGCGCATGAGCGCGGCCGCTATCTGGTCGGCCCGCACCTCCTCGGGCAGGGGGAGCCAGAGGAAATACGACGACGGATGGCTGACCAGCGGGAGCCCCGCCAGCACCGCACGGGCGATCGACTGCCTGATCCTCGCATCATCGCGCTTCTGCGCTTCCAGCCTGGTGACGGTGCCGTCGTCGAGCCACCGGCACGCGATCGCTGTCATCACCGCGGGGGTGTTCCATGTGGTGGTGCGGATCGCGCGCTCGATGGTGGGCACCAATGTGGTCGGGGCAGCAACGAATCCGAAGCGCAGACCGGTAGCAACGTTCTTGGAGAGCCCGGAGGCATAGACGGTCCGTTCCGGTGCGAGCGCCGATAGTGGTTGTGGCGGCTGCTCGGCCAGGAAGGCGTATGCGGCGTCCTCGATGATGAGCAGTTCGTATCGGCGCGCGATTTCGACCAACTGCTCACGGTGGTGCTGCCCGGTGACCCAGCCCAACGGGTTGTGCAGTGTCGGCATCGTGTACACGGCGCGGATCCGCCGCGTCGCGCAGAGCTGTTCGAGGGCATCGAGATCCGGGGCGTCACCCGCTGCGGGAAGTGGTGCCAGTTCCAGGTGCAGCGCATGGGCGAGCGCCTTGAAGCCCGGATAGGTCAGGGCATCGGCCGCTACGACGTCTCCCGGCCGCAGCGTCGCCATGGCGGTGGCGGCCAATCCGTGCTGAGCGCCGCTGACGATCAGCACCTGATCCGCGCCGACCGGCAAACCACTACGCCGCAGATGGCGGGCGACCGCGGCCCGCTCATCAGGTCGTCCGCCGTGCGGCTGGTAGCGCAACAGGGCCTCGAGGTCACCCCGGGATGCCAGTTGACGCAATGCCTGCCGCAGCAAGTCGGCCTGACCAGGTAGTGCCGGGTAGTTGAAGTTGAGATCCACCACGTCCGCCGCGGCCGCCTGCAGGTCGATGCCGTGGCTGGGCGGCAGCGCGATCTCGCGAACAAAGGTGCCCCGGCCGGGTTCTCCGCTCACCAGACCCATGGCTTCGAGCTCGGCATAGACCCGCGACGCGGTCACCAATGCCAGCCCCTCGCTGGCCGCGAGTTGGCGATGGGTCGGCAGTCGAGTCCCCGAGGGCAACCGCCCAGTTCGGATGTCGGACGCCAACGCGTCCACGACGCCTTTATATCTAGAGACGGCCACGCTCGGATTGTATGCATGACAATTTGTTGATTGTATTGGTTCCCGGTCATACGGTGCCTGGTAACGACCGGGAAAGGCAACCGTCATGCACATCGCCATCCTCACCTTCGAGGGCTACAACGAACTCGATTCCCTCATCGCGCTCGGCGTTCTCAACCGGGTCCGCAAGGCCGACTGGCGGGTATCGATTGCCAGTCCTACGGCGCGAGTCCGTTCGATGAACGGTGTGGTCATCGAGTCGATGGCGACGCTGGAAGAAGCCGGTAGCGCGGACGCGGTCATTGTCGGTAGCGGTGCGCAGACCCGCGAAGTCGTCGCCGACCGGGAGCTGATGGCGCGGTTGCGACTCGACCCGTCGCGACAACTGCTGGCCGGACAATGTTCCGGGACATTGGTTTTGGCCAAGCTCGGACTGCTCGACGGTGTTCCCGCCTGCACCGATCTGACGACCAAACCGTGGGTCCAGGCAGCCGGGGTCGATGTGCTCGAGCAGCCCTTCTTCGCCAAGGGCAATCTCGCCACCGCGGGCGGCTGCCTCGCATCGCACTACCTCGCGGCCTGGATGATCGCCCGCCTGGAAAGTATCGAAGCGGCCGAAAGCGCTCTGCACTACGTCGCTCCGGTCGGCGAGAAGGATGACTATGTGGCCCGCGCGATGCGCAATATCGGCCCATACCTGTACGAGGAACCGGCTACCGCGTCGGACGGGCGGTCTTTCAGGTGGTAGTCCGGCGTTCCGGAAGGTCGAGTACCAGCCGCACACCACCGAGCGGACTGTCATCGAAATAGGCTCGGCCACCGTGTAATTGGGCCTGTTGAGCGACCAGGGCGAGGCCCAGTCCGGAGCCGCCTTTGCTGGCTTCACTGCCGCGGAAGAAGCGTTCGAAGACGGCGGTGCGTTCTTCGACGGGGATGCCGCGGCCGTTGTCGTCGACGGTTATCAGTATGTGTCCGTTAGGGATTCGGTGAGCGGAGACCACGGCCTCGGTGGCGCGGCCGTGTTTGACGGAGTTGGTCAAAGCGTTGTCGACCGCGAGGCGCAGTCCGGCGGGCAGGCCGCGGGTGATCAGTTCGGCGTCGGTATCGATCCGGACGGTCACGCCGGGGAAGTGCCGCATGGCGTCGTGGGCGGCCTGGTCGCACAGGTCGCCGACGTCGGTGTCTACGTGATCGCGTTCGTGGGTGAGGTCGCCCGAAGCGAGGCGTTCCAGTGCGGCCAAGGTGGTTTCGACGCGGCCCTGGCTGCGTTGCACGTCGCCGAGGATTTCGGCGCGTTGGGCCTCGTCCAGGTCGAGGGTGCCCAGCACCTCGAGGTCGGTGCGCATGGCGGTGAGCGGGGTGCGCAGTTCGTGCGCGGAGACGGCGGCGAAATCGCGTGCGGTCTCGAGTGCGGCGGCGGTTTCGGTCTGTGCCTGATCGACCCGTTGCAGTAGGGTATTCACCGCCTCGGCGAGTTTTTCCGCCTCCCGCACTCCGGAGCCGTCGACCGGCGGCTGTGGATTGTCCGGATCGCGGTAGCCGCTGCGTGCGCCGACCTGACGGGTGAGATCGACGATCGGGCGCACTGCGCGGCCCGCGAGCAGCCAGCCGAGTGCGGCGGCGGTGGCGATCGCCAGTCCGGCCCCGGCGAGTACCCAGCGCTGTTGCTCGGCGGTTGTGCGTGCCGCCGCGGTGGACGGAATGCCAAGGGAGACAACGCGTCCCGCCGGTTGGTTTTCGGTGGTGGTCAGCACGCGGAACGGGGTGCCGTTCACGGTGACGGTATGCGATCCGATCGGCTGTTCGGGCAGGCGGATGGGTGTGCTCGCCACGATCGTGTTGTTGTCGCGGACCGTCACCGCCATGTCGTAGTTCGGACCGACCAGTCCGAGCACGCCGACGGCCAAGACCGAGTCGATGAGCACCAATCGCGACGCGATCGCCAATTGCTGGTCGGTCTGGGCCAGGTTGTTGCGCTCGATGGCCCGCGAGGAGATCACGCCGATGATCGTGACGATGATGATCGCGCCGACCGCGGCCGCACCGGCCACCCGGGTGCGCAGGGAGAACGTGCGCTGCCGCCGGTTCCGGGAAGCCGGGAGCTGCGGCGTCATCGCCAACTCACTTGGGCGCTCGCAGTACGAATCCGACGCCGCGGACCGTGTGCAGCAGCCGTGGCGTGCCCTCGACCTCCAGCTTGCGCCGCAGGTATCCGACGAAGACATCGACCACATTGGTGTCGGCTGCGAAGTCGTAGCCCCACACCAATTCCAGTAGCCGCTCGCGGCTCAGCACCACGCCCGCATTGCGGGCCAGGGTGGACAGCAGCTCGAATTCGCGCTTGGTGAGCTCGATTTCGCGACCGTTCAGCAATGCGCGGTATCCGGCGACATCGACCTCCAGCGGGCCGACCGTGATCGCGCCCGGCGTGGCCGTGGCCGGAACGTCCGAGCGGCGGCGCAGCAGCGCCTTGATCCGCGCCACCAATTCGGCGAGCACGAACGGTTTGGTCAGATAGTCGTCGGCGCCGGACTCCAGTCCGGAGATCCGGTCGTCGACGGAGGCGCGGGCGCTGAGCACACAGATGGGGACTTCATTGCCCAGGGCCCGAAGTGCCGTCACCACGCCCGCACCGTCGAGCACCGGCATATTCATATCGAGCACCACCGCGTCGGGCGCCTGCTCGGTCACGCTGCGCAGCGCCTCGGCGCCGTCGCGGGCGACCCGCACCTGGAAGCCGGACAGGCGCAGGCCCCGCTCGACCGACGCGAGCACGTCCTCGTCATCGTCGACGACAAGGACGGTCGGGTTCGCGCTCCGCTCAGTCACATCACTCATTGTGCTCCCCCGCCTCCCCGGATCTTCAGGCCATACCAGCAGGTGCCGCTATGTTTTCGTACAGGTCCTGCGTCGGGTGCCTCGGCATTTTCGGGCGCACCCGGCCAGTTACCCATGTTCCTGCGAGACCAGTCGACCGGTCGGCATCCGGGGAGTCACCTCGGCGTGTCGGCTGGTGTCAGTAGCTGTGGCAGGTTTCGGCCACGGTGCGGATGGTCTCGGCCAGGCCGGATGCACGCGGGTCGTTCTCGGCGTCCTGCGCGGCGCTGGGGTTCTCGTTGATGGCGGCCTGGAGTTCGGCGCGACGCTGTTCGACAGGCTGATCGAACTTGCGCTGCAGTTCGGCCTTCTGGGTCGGGTTCGAGTCGAGCATCGCCGCCAGCTGCGGGGCCTTGGCGTGTAGCGCCGCGTCGACCTGGGCGAAGGAGCAGTCGGAGGTCAGTAGCGGTCCGGCCAGTGTCATCGGATCCGCGGCCGCGATGGCCGGGGAGAGCAACACGGCCACACTGGCCATGCCGCCCGCGGCGAGAGCGGCGACGGCCGGGCGGCTGCGGAAGAGCTTCATGGGGTATGCCTCCAGATTTTCGGGGGTCATGCTGCTTCGAGGGTGCTGTGGATCCAGCGCCCTAGACGCTATTGCCCCGCACTGGCGCATGTGTGAATTATCCCTGAGGATTCTCTAAGGGGTGAAACGCAATGCAATCGCAAAGTTATGACGGCACAATCGGATCGCCGTTGGGTGCAACGACTTCCGGGCCGGGCTCCTGCGGGCGGCTGGCCCGGATCTGGACCTCCAGCGCGGCGAGCACCGAGGCATCTTCGATGGTGGACGGCACCTCGTAGCTATCACCCGCGGTGATCTGCCGGATCGTCTTGCGCAGGATCTTGCCCGACCTGGTTTTGGGCAGCGCGGTGACGACGACAGCGTCGTGCAATGTGGCGATCGCGCCGATCTGCTCGCGCACCCGGGCGATCAGTTCGTCGCGCAGGCGGTCCGGATCGATCTCGACACCGGACTTGAGCACCACGTAGGCGATCGGCCGCTGGCCCTTGAGTTCGTCGGGCAGACCGATCACCGCGCATTCGGCGACGGCCTCGTGTCCGGCGATGGCGGCCTCGATGCTGCCCGCCGACAGCCGGTGACCGGCCATATTGATCACATCGTCGCTGCGGCCGAGCACGTAGAGGTACCCGTCGTCATCGAAATATCCGGAGTCGCCGGTGAGGTAGTGGCCTGGGAACGCCGACATATAGGAGCGTTGGAAGCGGTCTTCGTCGCGCCATAGTCCGGTTAGTGTCCCCGGCGGTAGTGGCAGGCCGATGACGATATTGCCCTCGGTGCCAGGTGCGACCGGATTGCCCTCGGCATCGAGCACCCGCAGCCGGAAGCCGGGTACCGGCACCGACGCGGAGCCCGCCTTGATCGGAAGTTGCTGCAGGCCGAGCAGATTCGCGCAGATCGGCCAGCCGGTCTCGGTCTGCCACCAGTGGTCGACCACCGGGCAGTCGGGCCGATCGGCGAGCAGCGTCTCGCTGGCCCACTCGTAGGTTGCCGGATCCAATCGCTCACCGGCGCAGAACAATGCGCGCAGCGAGGACAGATCGTGGCGGTGGGCGAGTGCGGCGTCCGGATCGGCCTTGCGGATGGCGCGCAGCGCGGTCGGCGCGGTGAACAGCACCCGCACGTTGTGTTCGGCGACCACCCGCCAGAACGCGCCCGCATCCGGTGTCCCGACCGGTTTACCTTCGTAGAGCAGCGTTGTCGCGCCGACGAGCAGGGGCGCGTAGACGATGTAGGAATGTCCGACGACCCAGCCGACATCCGAGGCGGCCCACATCACCTGGCCCGGCCCGACGTCGTAGATATTGCGCATGGACCAGGACAGGGCGACCGCGTGTCCGCCGTTGTCGCGGACCACGCCCTTGGGCTTCCCGGTGGTGCCGGAGGTGTAGAGGATGTAGAGCGGATCGGTCGCCGCGACCGGAACCGGATCGGCGGGTTGCGCGTCGCGCACCGCGTCTGCCCAATCGAGCCACTGCGCCGCGACGGTCTGGGCGGAACTCGGCAGTGATTCGGTGGCGGGCTGTGGCGCGGGGAAGTGGATGGTCGGAAATTGCGGTCGCTGCTTGACGATCACGTGCCGCGGTGCGCTCGTTTCGGCGAGGTCGAGGGCCTGCAACACGATCGGCGGGTAATCGATCGTTCGGCCCGGCTCCAGCCCGCCCGACGCAGTGATGATCAACACAGGCTCGGCATCATCGATGCGGGCGGCCAGCTCGGGTGCGGCGAAGCCGCCGAAGACCACCGAATGCACCGCGCCGATGCGGGCGCAGGCCAGCATGGCGATCACCGCCTCGGGGATCATCGGCAGGTAGATGACCACGCGGTCACCCGCGGCGACACCCAAACGTGCCATCGCACCGGCGAACTCGGCGACCTCGGCGAGCAGTTCGGCGTAGGTGAAAACGCCTCTGGTGCCGGTCATAGCGGAGTCGTATATTAGGGCGGGCTGATCGGCCCGGCTTGCTTCGTCCGGAGTGTCGCCGCCGTGCACATGCCGGTCGAGGGCGTTGAAAGAGGTGTTGAGGCGAGCATCCGGAAACCACCTGGCCATCGAGCGAGCCGTGGTGTCGACGATGTGGGTCGGCGGGGTCACCCAATCGATCGCCTCGGCCGCCTCGGCCCAGAACTCAGCGGGATCGACCAAGCTGGTCTGATAGACCGGCCGGTACGTCTGGTTCTCCGGCCCACCCGTCGCCCGACCACCGCCCCCCACGGAATCGCTACGCGATGCTGTACCCAAACTTGTGACTCCCTAGCCTCGCCTCGATGCCCGCCTCGATAGATCAGCACGATTGTGGCAGACTTCACGCGACGCCCGGGTGGGTGCCGCGACCTTTGGTTTTGCCAGCTATCGGCAGGTCAAGGCCCGTAGCTATACTCAACGTCACCCAAGCTGTTATTGATCCGTTAGAATCTGATGTCACTTATTTGGGCCGTCGTAGACGCAATTTCTCGGCCAGCCGCAGTTCCTCGGCCAGCTCTGCCTGTCGAGCCAGCATGCGATTGTCTAGGTTCGCTGATGGCACGTGGTTGGGGCCAGTTTGGAAAGTGAGTGGGAGATGCGTGACGCCGCAAGGTCCGGCAGCAAACGCTGGGCGCTCGGCAACTGGGACCTGCGCTGGAAGGTTACGGCGGTTCTGGCCGTTCCGCTGGCAGTCGCGGTTGGGCTCGGCGTGTCCAGGATTACCACCGAGTTCGCCGAGGCGAACCGACTGGACGCCGCCGCGAAGAACGTCGAGGCGATACCTGCCGTCACCGCGCTGAGTGCGCAGACCGCTACGACCGCCAGTTCGCAGATGATTTCGATCATGCCGAACGTGTCGATCGTGTCGGACAAGAACCTGGCCGACCTCGACAAGGTCATCGCCGATGCCGAGCAGTCGGTCGGCAAGGTCGACGGTGTTGCCGGCGCGCGCGCGTCGCTGGAAGACATGATCACCCAGGCCAAGGCGGTGCGCGCCCAGGGCAAGAACGTCTCGACGCAGACCCCGGCCGAAGTCATCGGGACGATCGACAGGGTCCGCAACAACAGTGTGCACATCGTGGAGATCACGGTCGGCCAGGTCAGTGATCAGGCCATCGAACAGGCGAAGCTGCGGCTGGTCGACTCGCTGAACACCCGTTACGCGCTGGTCGCCGAGGTCGCCGCATTCCCCGAGGTGCTGCGCGGTTCGGCGGCGGGCGTGCAGAGCGCGATCACCGCGGCCAATACCGAGCGGGCGATGCTCAACGTGCTTGCCCACCGCTTTTCCGATGGCGATACCTCGATCGCCGATCTGCGGGCCGGTATCGATAACCGGATCTCACTGCTGACCAGCCCGGAGGCGCAGTCCGGCAAGATCCCGGTCGGTGATCTGAAGAACTCGCTCACCGGCAGCCTCGATGTCTACGAGCGCGTGGTCACCAAGTCCACCAAGGACATCGACTCGGCGATGAGTTCGCTGGTGTCCAACGCCAACACCGGCGCGTGGACCTATACCGCGGTCGTCATCGCGACCATTCTCGCCGCGCTGTTGCTCGCGGTCTTCGTCGCGCGATCGATGATCGTGCCGCTGCACCGGCTGCGTCTGGCCGCGCTGCGCGTGGCCGAGAGCGATCTGCCGCACGAGGTCGCCCAGCTGCGTAACGGCGCGTCCCCGGAGGATGTGCCGCTGGAGCCGATGCCGATCCGCAGCCACGAGGAAATCGGTCAGCTGGCCCGCGCCGTCGACGATATCCACGGCCAGGCGCTGCGCTTGGCCAGTGACCAGGCGCAGATGCGTGCCCAGGTCAACGACATGTTCGAAACCCTGGCGCGGCGCTCCAAGTCGCTCGTCGACCATCAGCTCAGCCTGATCGAGGCGATGGAGTACGACGAGAAGGATCCGCGCCTGCTGGAAAACCTGTTCCGGCTGGACCACCTCGCGGCTCGTATGCGTCGTAACGGCGACAACCTGCTGATTCTCGCCGGTACCCGGCAGCGGCGCAGCAAGTCCGCGCCGGTCGAGATCGCGGATGTGCTGCGTGCGGCGATCTCCGAGGTCGAGGACTACGAACGGGTGAAGCTCGGTGCGACACCGCGCGGTTCGCTGGTCGAGCCCGCCGCCTCGGATATGGCGCACCTGTTCGCCGAGCTATTGGACAACGCGCTACGCGCGTCGCCGCCGGAGACCGACGTGAAGTTCACCTTCGCACAGGGACACGACCAGGGCATGCTCATCGAGGTCGCGGACCGCGGCATCGGTATGCCGCCCAGCGAAATGGCCGATATCAACCGGCGGCTCGAGCAGACCGCCGAACCGGGTCCGGACACCGCGCGGCACATGGGTCTTTTCGTGGTCGGCCGATTGGCCGAGCGCCACGGACTCACCGTGCGGCTGCGCCCGACCTTCGATACCGCACGCGATCCAGGTGTCACGGTCACCGTGCAGGTCCCGGCCGGTCTGATCGTGCTCGGACAGGGCCAGACCACGGCGATGCCGCAGGCGACACCGCAGGTCGCCGCGGCCGTTCCGCAACGGCAGTCCGCCGCGGCATCGATGCAGATGCGCGCGATCACCAGGACGCCGGGTGGCAATGTCATGGTCACCGTCGATCCCGGTGTGAGCGGACCGATTCCGACGAGCAGTCCGGCACCGGCCGCGGGCAGTGGTCCGATCCCGACGGCGGGCGGTCTACCGCAGCGTTCGCCCGGCTCGACCATGTCCTCGGGCGCCTCGGGGCTGCGTCAGGAACCGGCGCAACCGAATCCGACCCTGCGCCCATCGGCCGGACAGGCGCCGAGCGGTCCGCAGCGCGGCAAGCTCGCCGCGGCGAATCTGCCGAGACGCAATGTCACTCCGGGCGGTCCGCCGCCGAGTCGGCCGGGTGCCGAGCCGACGGTTTCCGGTGGTGGTCTGCCGCCGCGGAATCTGAATTCGGGTGGGCTGCCACAGCGTCAGCCCGGCACGAATGGTGTGCCGGAGGGCGGTCAGCCGAGTGGTGGTCTGCCGCAGCGTCAACCGGGCAGCAACGGCGCGCCGCCGCGCGAGGGCGCGGGCGGTCTGCCGCAGCGTGCGTCGGGGCTGAATGGTCTGCCGCAGCGCGAACCGGGCGCCGGTGGTGTGCCGCCGCGCGATACCGGATCGGGTCTGCCGCAGCGTGATGC
>NZ_BDBY01000409.1 GCF_001613225.1 Nocardia pseudovaccinii NBRC 100343 | reverse complement strand
GGCGTTGTTGTCGCGGTGTTGGGCGAACCATTTGCCGGTAATGGCGGTGTGTTCGATGCCGTTTTTGTTGAGCAGTAGTGAGAATTTCAGGGCCAGATCGTTGGGGCCGATGACCAGGACTGGTCTGCCGTGGTCTTGGAGTTGCTGGACTTGGGTGACGGCGTGTTTGAGCATTTCTGGTGTGGTGAGGTAGATCTGCTCGTCGAGTCCGTCGAGGGGCTTCAGGTTCGATTTTCCGAAGTTCTCGATTTTGGCGAGTCCGCCTTGGACGGGGAAGTTGTCCTTGATTTCGGTGGCGGTGCGTTCGAGGGTGCCCGACATGAGGTTCAAGCGTTTGTATCCGCCGAGGACGGTTTCGACGGTGACTTGTTTGGATCCGGTGCCGTCGGTGTAGACCTGGGCGCCGAACATGGCTTCGACCATTTTGTGGCGGCCGCCGAACCAGCGGCTGTCGGTGCCGATTTTGGGATCGCTGCGGGGTTTGCCGTTCGCGTCGAGGATTTGGATCTTGTCGTCGAATTTCTGGAAGTCCCGGTTGAGTTTCAACCGGCCCGCTTTGACGTCGAGGAACGCGCGCGCCATTTCGGTTTCCTCGGTGGTGAACGCGCGGCCGGTCGCTTGTTGCCACAATCGGCTGGCGGTGGCCAGGCTCTGCTGGGGGCGGGCACGCAGGTCGGTAGAGGTGAGCTCGCGCTCGGCCAGGACACCACGCAGGAAGTCCCGTACCCGATATACCCCGGCTGCTTCGGTGTCGGTGGCGGGTTCGCGTTGGCCGTCGGATTGGTAGTGCACGGTTTCGTCGTGGATCAGGACCGCGTCGGCCTCGTCGATCGTGGCGGTGTCGCCTGGTGGTGGCCGGTCGAACAGGTGCGCGGTCGCGACCTCGTCGTAGGTCATGTAGTAGACGGTCGGGTGTTGCGGGTCGGCTGGTGGGTTGTGCGGATCCCAGCGCGAGGTCTCGTAGCCGAGTTTGTGCAGCATCGCCGAGAATTGCCGGAAGCCTTCGTTGGCCAGTACTTCGGTGGTGGTGATCACGTGATGGACCCGCACCTCCCGCCCATCGGGCAGTTGTACCGGTTCCCCCCGTGAGAGTTGCCACAGCGATTCCACACCACCGACTATCGTTTTGCCCTGCCCGGTGCCCATCTGACGCATGTAGCCGTGTTCCGCGGTCAGGAACGCTTTGATCTGGTTCCATCGCGGTGTTTTCCCGGTGCCCTCACCCATGGCGTCGATGCAGCGCAGCAGCGCTTCCACCTCGTCACCGCTTTCCATCACCTGCCGGCGTTGGGCCCATGATTCCCCGGCCAACTCGTGTCGGCGCGCCTCATACAGCGCCGCCATCTTCTTCGACGTCGCGGTGTACTGGTGTCCCTGCGCTTGGGTGAGGTCTTGTTTGGTCTGCGGGTCAGCGCGCGGCAACTCGGCGAACTCGGTGCGTAGTTCGCCCACCAGCTCACCGGCCACCGCGGTCAGCACCGCGTCATGCTCGCCGACCGCGGTGTCATAAACAGCCTTGGCCTGCGCCAGTTCCGCGCGCGCCAGTTCGGTCTGTGTGTGGGCGGCGTGTTCGGCCTCGGCAGCGACCCGATCAGCAGAACTGTCCCCGGCGAACAGTCCACGCATCCTCTCGCCGAGGCTGCGGCGGGTCGCGCGTTCGTGCGCGGCCGCCACTCGCACCCTGTTCTGCTTTTCCCGCAACGCCTCCCCCGCCGCGCGTTCGCGCTGCGCCGCCTCGGCGACACGCCGCCGCTGATCCTCCCGCAACGCCTCGCGATGCTGCTCGGTCAGTCGCTGCCGCGCCTCGGCCCCACGCTCACCAGCGCCGGTCCCGAGTTCATCGGCACCAGTTCCGCGTTCGGTGGTGCTGGTCTCGAGTTCATCGGCACCAGTTCCGTGTTCGGTGGTGCCGCGTGCGTCTTCACCGTGCCCGGCGCCCGTGGCAGCCTGCTCATCACCGGCCTCCGACCCCACCCGCGCGGTGGTCCGCGGCCCACGCCCGGCTGCCGCCTCACCGGACCCGCTGTCCCCGACCGTGCCGTCCTTGACCGTGCCGGTATCACCTGGCTCACCAACGGTTTTGCCGGACTCACCCACCCCGGCGCCGTCCCGGGACTCGGCCGAGTCGCCACGCGGGCGGGTGTGTGCTAGGGCTCTTTCGGAGGGGCGCAGTGCCACCGCTTCTGCCTCGGTGGGCGCTGTGGCGTGCACTAGGCTGGGGTCGGTCTGCGGTGCGTGGGGCGACGCGACTGCGAGATCCGGTGGTGCGGTGTCGGTTGCGGCGGTCACCACCGTGCGGCGCCCGCCCTGTCGCGGTGTGCCCGCCGCCGCGGCGGAGACACGGTGATCCTCACCTCGCTGCGGTGACCCGGACGGCGTGCCTGGACGGGACCGGGCCGCACGACCATCAGCGGAATGCGCTGCCGCGCTGTCGGAGGGTCGAGGGTCGACTGGTGTTGCGGTGCTGTCGGTGCGGCGGGGCGCGGCCGGTGGTGCGGCAGTCGGAACTGGTTGCGGCTGTTCACTATTCGCGTCAGTGTCGGTGGATTGCGGCCGAGGACCGTCGTTCGCGTCGGCGTCGGCGGGTTGCTGTCTGGCCGTCGGAGCCTCATCCGGTGCCGGAGCGTCCAGGGCGGGCTGGGCCTCGGAATCGTTGGTTGGGGTGCTCTCGTTGGCCGGATCGGTGTCGGCGGGCCGGGGCCGCGGACCGTCGGTTGCGTCGGGGCGCCGACTGTCTGGCTCACCGGCCACTGCGGCCAGCGCCGCATCATGCTCGGCGACGGCGGCCTCGTGGACGGCGTGGGCCTGGGCCAGCTGCGAGCCTGCCAATTCGGCTTGTGTGTGGGCCGCGCGCTCGGCCTCGGCGGCCACCCGGTCGGCGGGGCTGTCCGCCCCGGACAGTTCACGCATCTTGTCGCCGAGGCTGCGGCGGGTGGCGTGCTCGTGTGCGGCTGCGACCCGGGCCTTCTTTTCCTGTTCTTGCAACGCTTCGTGCGCCGCGCGTTGCCGCTCGGCTGCGGCATCGATACGCCGCTGCTGATCTTCCCGCAGCCCCTCGTGACGTTGCCGCTCCTCGGCAATTCGCTCTTGCGCCTCGGATGTGCGTTGGTCCCTCGCAGCCGGATCTGCGGCATGCGGG
>NZ_BDBY01000408.1 GCF_001613225.1 Nocardia pseudovaccinii NBRC 100343 | reverse complement strand
TTGCGGGGTGCCGTCATCGCCATGGCGGAGCGGGCCATCGCCGGTTTGGAGATTTGCGGGTTGTGTTGGCGTGCTCTGGGGTTGGGCGAGGATGGGCGGTGTGATCATGTGCTGTGGTGCGTACACGTTCTGCAGCCGTGGTGCCTCGTTCGTCGGCACCATCGCGTCGGGGTGTTCGATGTCCTCGGGACGGGCCTGGTTGAGGGCCTCGGGAAGCGGGTTGTGTGGATCCTTGGGCTTCCAGAGACTCGTGTTGTAGTCCTCACGCAGGAACGGCGCCGGTGTGGTGTTGAACTCGTTCGCGGGTCGGCGTAGCCGCGTGAAAATTCGGTCGAGTTGTTGCTGCTGGGACCCGGCGGGGTCGGCCGGGTCGAAGTCGCGGGTGAGGATGCCGTGGTCGGCGAGTGCGTTGATGATTGCTTGGTTGATCGAGCGTTGGTCGGTGACGGTGGTCGCGGGTTGTGGTGTCGCGGCCTCTGGTGTTGGTGTGGTGGTTTGTGGTGTTGGTGTGTTGGTGCGTATTTCGGTGGCACCGTGGGCGGCGGCGCCGAGGAAGCCGCCGGTTATGGCGGGGATGAGGGTTTCGGTGATGGCCTTTGTGGTGAGGGGTTCGCCGGAAAGGGATAGGGAGGCGAGTGCGCCCATGATGCCGCCGACGAGACCACCGGCAGTACCGGTGAGGGAGGTCCCGGCGAGCTGGAACGCGACACGGGCCGCGGCACCGGTGGCCTTTTCGGCGTGGGCGATGGTGTTGGGGATGATCCAGCGGCCACCGATCCACATACCCGCGGCGGCGCCAGCCGCGCCGCCGACACCACCGGCGGCCGCGGCGATACCGACCGATTTCCAGTCCATCGATGTGCGGTGGTCGGCGGCGATCTGTCCGGCTTGGACGGCGGCGTTGATGCCGCCGACTTGCAGGGTGCCCCAGAACATGGCTTTCCCGGCGAGGACGAGCATGCCGCGTTGGGTTGCGTATTTGGAGGCTTGTCCGGTGAGGAAGATCAGGAGTTTGCGTTTGGCGATCTGGCAGGCGGTTTGGGTGGCTTGGCGGTCGATGTAGGCTTCGACGGCGGCGCCCGCGGGGGAGAACATGAGTGCGGCGCGCGCCAACTGCCAGGCCAGGATGGTGGCGAAGCCGATGACGGTCAATTTTTGGAGTTCGATGCTGTTGGCGCCCTCGTAGAGTTCTTCGGCCAGAGTGTCGTTGTAGTCGGCTTGACTGCGGAATTTGGTGGCGAGTTCGCGATGGGCTTGGGCGAGTGCGGTCCCGAAGTGGCCTCGGGCTTCGTTGTCGGTGTTGACGGCGAGGGTGTCGTGGTGGTCGGCGTAGCCGCGGCATTGTTCGGCTTTGTCGGACCAGTAGTCGGCGGTGCGTCGGGCCGCGGTTTCATCGCCACGCGGGAAATGCCCAGCGACACAGTCGATCACCGGTTTGGGCAACCCCGGTGGAAGGGTCAGCGTCATCTACGATCCGACCCCGTCACATCTCACCAGGGGTCCGACTCCGTCACACCTCGCCGGGCCGTATCCAGCACCATCGCACTGGGCGGTCACGTCGGCACACACCACGTCCTCCGTGCTCGAACCCGTCCATATATCTCGGCAGGGATATCCGCGCCAGCTCGATCTCCGATGCGAAGAACCCCGCAATTCTTGCGCACACCACGTGGGCTTTCCTGCGATGGGAAGTTTTGAGGCGCTAGCGTTGCGCCCTTCGCTGGTGTTCGCGCCAGCGGGCGATGAGGCCGTGCATGTCCTGCTGGACGAAGTCGACGGCCTCGGTGAGGCGTTGGCCGGTCAGGGCGTCCGCATGGTTTTCTCGACTCGTTGCGCATCGATAAAAGCTCGCACCCACTGCCGACTCGGTTGGAGATACCGTCGTCGGGCCTCGGCGAACAGGTGCACGCTGGCGGGGCCCGGCCAGTCGGCGGGCAGCATTTCGTCGGGTAGGCCCGGATCGATATAGGGGATGATCCGCCACTCGTCGAGCATCAAGGTGAAGTGTGCGAAGGCATTTCGGTCGCTGGTATCGAGGTCGAGAATTCCGTGGTGCTTTTCGTAGAAGGTTCGGTGTCTGGCCGCGAGATCGTCGAGGTCCCACCATTGCGCGGCGGCCTCGCGCAGGGTGCCGGGCACGGTGGGGTCGGTGGCGCGAAACGAGGTCACATAGTTGTCGAGATCCAAGGCCGTGATAATGGCGGCTGCCTCGGCCGCGAGGTACTCCGGATAGATCCACAGACCCGCCGAGACGGTGCCGCAGCCGATCGCGGACAGTCGTCGCCGAAGCTGGTGTCGTGCGGCGCGTTCGGATTCCGGGATGGCGTAGGACAGCAGCCGCCACGCATCGCCGGAGGTCATCTGGCGGAACCCGAAGATCCGTGGGTCGCCGCGGGCGAACATGGCCAGGGCGGCGTCGGTCAGTGCGTACCCCGCACGTCCACTGCGGGTTTCGGCGTACAGCACGCCTTTGCTCTTCAGGCGTGTGATCGCGGTGCGTGTGCCCGGTGCCGGAATGCCGAGCGCGGCAAGTAGTTCGGTGAAATCGGCCACCGCGATCCAGCTTCCGAGGTCGCGGATATAGGCACCGAGCACTGTGCGGGTGAGCGAGGTCGCGCTGCCCGGCCGTGCATCGAAGTCGTCGAGCACTGCGGCTGCGAGCGGCTGTTGGTCAGTGGTCATCGCGTGTCGGGTATCCCTTCGAGGTCGAGGTCGAGGTCGAGGTCGGGTGTCGAGCGGCGATTCGACTCGGCTCGTTCGGGATATCCGCCGATTCGCTCAGTGTCCGGTCCAGGTGCGTACGGCGAACAGTTCCGGAAAGTAGGTGTGCTCGAGTGCGCGCTGTAGAAATCCGACCCCGCTGGAGCCGCCTGTCCCGCCTCGTCTTCCGATGACGCGCAGCACCGTGCGTAGATGACGGAACCGCCACAACTGGCAATTCTCCTCCAGGTCCACCAGCTCCTCGAACGTCTCGTACACCGACCAATGTTCTTCCGGCGCTTCGTAAATCGACTGCACCAGGGCGAGCAATTCGGGGTCGAGCGTGTGGGCCTCGCTGACATCGCGTGTCAGCGTCGAGCCGGGCACCTCTAGTCCGGTGCGGGCGAGATGACGCCAGAATGCGTCGTAGAGGGTCGGCTCCGGCAAGAGCGTGGCCAGCATTTCGTGTGCCTCGGGATCGGATTCGAACACTCGAAGTACCGCCGCGTTCTTATTGCCGAGGACGAATTCGATGGCACGGTACTGGTAGGACTGGAACCCGGACGAGTTCCCCAGAAAACCGCGGAACTGCTCGTATTCGGTGGGCGTCAACGTCGCGAGCACGGACCACTGCTCGGTCAGCGTTTTCTGGATATGTTTCACCCGCGCAATGCATTTGAGCGCGACGTCGGTGTCGTCGGCATCGAAAGCCGCACGCGCGGTGAACAATTCGTGCAGTACCAGCTTCAACCACAGTTCGGTGGTCTGGTGCTGAATGATGAACAGCAGCTCATCGTGCCGCTCCGGTCGGCTGACCGGATGCTGCGAGCTCAGCAAGGTGTCGAGGTCCAGGTACGCGCCGTAGCTCATGCGAGAGCTGAAATCGGTGACAATGTTGCGTTCGAGTGCGTCGCGTCGGCTGGTCATCAACGGCCCGTTCTCCTATGGCCCCCGATTCACCGTATTACACGAATGTGACGCTCGCTAGGGTTGTGTCATATGGCGGTCCGGCGTGACCCCGGCATCCGTGGCACCGAGGCTGGCCAGCAGGCGCAGGTTGTCATGGGATTCGGTGCCGGGTTCGGCGGACAGGACGACGAGTTCGGTGCCGGTTTCCTCGGGTAGGGCGAAGTTTTCCTGGTGTAGGTCCAGGATGCCGACCAGGGGATGGACGAAGGATTTGCGGCCGTGGGTGCGGGAGCGGACATCGGCGCGGGCCCACAGCTTGCGGAAGCGGTCGCTGTGCACGGCTAGTTCGCCGATCAGGGCCGACAGTTTGGGATCGTCCGGATACTTGCCCGCGGCCAGGCGCAGGTGGCCGACGGTATCGCGGGTACATAGATCCCATTCCGCGTAGAGTGAGCGGCCGTCGTCGTGCAGGAAGATTTGCCGGGCGATATTCAAGCCCTTCATCGGGCTGTGTCCGTACAGCAGTTCCGCGAGCCGGTTGCCCGCGACCACATCGAGACGGTGATCGAGGATGAACGCGGGCGCATCGGGGATCAGATCCAGCACCCGCCGCAGCTCAGGGCGAATGCGGACATTCGGCGCCGACTTCGCCGGACGCTGCGGTCGGCGGGCCAGCCGGTGCAGATGCTCGCGCTCCACCTCGTCGAGGCCGAGCACCCGAGCCAGCGCATCGAGGACCTGCGCGGACGGCTGCCGAGCTCGCCCCTGCTCCAAACGCACGTAGTAGTCGACGCTTACCCCGGACAGATGCGCGACCTCCTCCCGTCGCAATCCGGCTACCCGACGGCGCGAATCGGTCGGGATGCCGACGGATCCGGGATCCACCCGGGACCGCCGCGTGCGCAGGAAGTCGCTGAGCTCGTCCATCCCTCCAGTATTGCCACGGCTTCGCGGGACAAGGGTGGTCCTGTCGATACCAGGAAGTCCCGTCCGATGGAAGAAGCGTCCCTGAACAGCGGCCGATTCGACTGGCGAAGATCGAACACATCCGATCCGAAGGAGCAGCAAATGCGGACACTCATCGTCCACGCCCACCCCGAAACGCGGTCGCTCAACGGCGCACTGAAGGACATCGCGGTGACCACCCTGCGCGAAGCCGGGCACGAGGTAGAAGTTAGCGACCTGTACGCGATGCGATGGAAGTCGGCGGTCGACGCCGACGATTTCGGCGGGACGAGCGGCCCACTGCGGGTCGCCGCGGCATCCGGCCGCGCGTACGACACCGGAACACTCACCGCCGATATCGCGGCGGAGCAGGAGAAACTGCGCTGGGCCGATACCGTGATCTTCCAATTCCCACTGTGGTGGTACTCGATGCCCGCAATTCTCAAGGGTTGGTTCGACCGGGTCTTCACCTTCCACTTCGCCTATGGCGTAGGCGAACACAGCGATACCCGCTATGGCGACCGCTACGGTGAGGGCACTCTCGCGGGCAAGCGGGCAATGCTGTCGGTGACGATCGGTGGCCGCGAACCGCACTACACCGACCGCGGCATCAACGGCCCCATCGACGACCTGCTCTTCCCGATCCAGCACGGCATCCTCTACTACCCGGGCATGGACGTCCTCCCGCCGTTCGTGACCTACAGCGTGGATCGCTTCTCGCCCGAAGATTTCACCGACACCGCCAAGGCGTGGGAGCAGCGCCTGCTGTCGATCGAACAGACCGACCCGATCGCCTTCCGCACCCAGAACGGCGGCGACTACGAAATGCCCGCCCTGCGCCTGCGCGAGGGTCTGGAAGTCAAGGGCCGCACGGGGTTCGGGCTGCATGTTCGTGCCTGATCCGAAAGACAATGCTGAGTTCACGTCCACTCCGACCGTGTGCGTCAGTGGGCGAGGACGCCGCTGAGTTCGTTGGGCGCGGCGGAGAGGGTGGTTGTCGCGGTGATGGCGCCGGTGGTCAGGTCGATTCGGTGCACCTGCTCGGTAGTCGGGTCGGACACGTAGATATCGTTGCCGCGCGCGAAGATCGCCGGTCGCGGCTCCTGCCATTTCAGTGGCTCCTCCCAGGTGCCGGTGACCGGGATGGTGCGTGTGACGGTTCCCGTCACCGGGTCGATGACGTGCACACGACCGTCGGTGCCGAGCACCAATGCCTCGCCCTGTGGGCCGCGGGCCAGGGAGCGGAAGGTGTAGCTGGTGCCGATATCGATCAGTCGCAGGCTGCCGTCGCGGGTGTCGATCAGCGAAATCTGCTGTGGCCGTTCGAGTTCGGCATCCCTGTCCTGTTTGTAGTCGCCGAGCGCGATCGGCGAGGAATCACTGCCTGCCTGGTTGCCGATGCGGCCGTACGGGGTCGGGCTGGTCACCTTGGTGATGGCGCCGTTGCGGTAGATGAGCGCGCCGGTTTCGCAGCCGATGACGACCGCTTCGCCCTGCGCGGTGGATTCGCCGTGCACGCCGGGGCAGTCCTCGTTGCGGGCGATCTCCCTGCGGTTCTTGTCCAGTACCGCGATGCCGGTGCGCTTTTCCTCGGTGCCGAGGGTGACGACCAGTTCCCCGGTGGACAGTTGGATCGCCACTCCGTGGTGCGGGGCAGGCGCTCGATAAACCTCCGGCTGTGGCTTGCCGTCGGTGAGGCGATGCGGATCGAAGACGGTGACTTCACCTGTGCCGTCCGCGAATAGGACGGTCTTTCCGGCATGGCGCACCACATGTCCCGGTTTGCTGCCGGGGAAGGTGATGCCGGTCAGTTCGCCATGGACGGCGTCGAGGACCTGGAAGCCGTCCTTCGTCGACACCATCACGTGGTGGTCGTCGCCTGCCGGGTTGAGGCGGTTGAAGCCGTCGAGCTTCAGCTCCACGGCAATGGCGAGGGACTTTCCGTCCAGGAGGTAGATGCCGCCGTCATAGGTGATCGCAATGGGATCGGTGATCGTCGGATGGTTCGTGTTCGTGCCACAACCGGTAAGGGCAATTGCCGACGCCAACAGTCCGGATAGGGCTGCCGATTGCGCGCCGCGTGCTCGTAACCGCATGTGCTGCTCCATTTCTCTTGTTCGAAGTTCGGTCAGGGCGCCGTCAGGCCGCGCACGATGGCCTCCGTATCCGCGCGCATCATGTCCAGATAGGTGGCCGCGCCGCCGCCGGGTTCGGTAAGCGATTCCGAGTACAGCGCGATGA
This sequence comes from Nocardia pseudovaccinii NBRC 100343, assembly GCF_001613225.1. Taxonomy (GTDB): domain Bacteria; phylum Actinomycetota; class Actinomycetes; order Mycobacteriales; family Mycobacteriaceae; genus Nocardia; species Nocardia pseudovaccinii. The sequence continues at coordinate 8,668 of NZ_BDBY01000408.1, read as the reverse complement.
CCCGCACCCGCACGCCGACCTGTTCGGCGAGGACACGGACGAGGCGGTCGGGCTGGGCGGAGTCGGCGAAAATGGCGGGAACGCCCGCGGCTCGGATGGTTGCGGCCAGTTCGGCAAGGTCCGAGGCGCTCGGGGCGGCGAGGGTGGAGCCGCCGGGGATGACGGCGCCGATCATCTCGAACCCGAAATGCTTTGCCAGATAACCGAATACGTGATGGTTGGTGACCAGCTTCCTTCGCTCCGGTGCAATCGTGGCGAACCGCTCGGTCATCCAGCGGTCGAGTTCGTCCAGCTCGGCCAGGTATCGCGCGGTGTTGGCGCGCACCGTATTCGCGTCGATCCCGTCGATTTCCGCTACCCGGGCGCTGATCGCCGCTACCGCCCGGCGCACCCGCTCCGGATCGGTCCAGAAGTGTGGATCCGGCCCCTCGCCCTCGGTGCCCCGATAGCGAATCGGATCCACCTGCTCACCGACCGAAATCGACATCACCCCATGCTGTTCGGCGGCGCTGACGTGGCGCAGCACGCCCTCCTCGAGACCGAGCCCGTTGTGTACGAGCAGGGCGGCGCGCTCGATCCGGGCTGCGGTCTGTGCGGAGATCGCGAATTGGTGTGGATCGGCGTTCGGTGGCATCAGCACTGTCACGGTGGCCGTATCGCCGACGATGGCGCGGGTGAGGTCACCGAGAATGTTTGTTGTTACGACGATTTCGCGGCCGTTCGTGCGCTGATCCGCGCAGGCCGGTAGCAGGGCCGCCAGAAGAAGGGCGATGCAAACCCGGATCATGGTCCTCATCGGCCCGTCTCCACCATGTGCACGGGTGCGATGTCGAGGGTGAATGTGCGTGCGCGACGGAGTTTGTCGCGGTAGTCGATCTCGTGTACGGCGTGGGCCACAGCGTCATTGACGTAAGCGCGTCCGGTGTCGATCTCGATCACCGGCGGTGGCGTGCCGTCCGGTACCGGTGCCAGCAGTTGCACCTGTGCGGTCTGCGCACCGGTGTTGATGTCGTGACCGTGCAGCACACCGTCGCGGGTCACGGTGAGCAGGACACTGCCCTCACCCGCCGTATTGGTCGCGATCACCGGACCGGTCGGCACCAATCGCCATGTCCGCGCACGGATGTCGAGAAGCCAGACGCCGATTTCGCCCGCCTTCGCGACGAGGGTGGTACTGCCGGGGCGGTGGGCGAACTCGACTGCGCGTTCGCCGTCCGGAATCTGTCGCGGATAGGCGATTTTCACGGCGTCGAACTGTTGGTCGGATGCGGTCACCACCAAAGCGCCGTCGGCGCAGCCGAATACGAGACCGCGCCTGGTCACCGCGGATCCACGCGGCGATGGGCAGGCCTCGGCCAGCGGCGCCGACGGATTGCCGTCACGGTCGCGGATCTCGGCTCGGCCGCCGTTCGTCACAACGGTGAGATGTTCGGCGTACGGCACCGCGAGCCCGTCGCCGATCATGCCGCGTTCGGTGGCCCGGCCTCCGTCCAGTGCGGTCCGGTCCAGTAATGCAGTGCCGGAATCGGTGGCGACCGCGGCCGTGGCGGAGTCGCTGTGCACCGCGAAAAGTCCACCGCGCCTGACGGTTCCGACTTCTCGGATCGCCGCCCGGTAGTAGTGCATATGGTCACCGTGGTCGACGGTCCACGCGCCGCCATCGATGACTCGCACCGCATCCCCGGTGCCGAGATACGCGAATCGGTCATCGCCGCGAACCGTGGTCACACCGGCAACCTGCCCGGCGGCGGTAACGTGTGCATCGGTCAGATCGACGACCCGGATCGCACCCTCGGCATCGGCCAGAACCAGCCGGGTCTGCGGTGCGTCGGTCTCCTCCGCGCCTGCCATGTAGCCATGCGGAGTTACCCCGGTGTCGGTGGAATTGCCTGTGCTCGAACCACATCCGACCAGCGGCAGTGCAGTGACCAGCACCGCCAGGGCGCTCATAGCGGAACCGGAAATCCGTATCCGATCGCGCAGCCACGAGGCCGCGGCCGATGTGAAGAACACCGCGACCGCGACGGCGACAATGGTCGCGCCCGCCGCGGTACCCACATGCCAGGACACCAACAGCCCGGCCACGGTCGCGAACCCACCGAACAGCGCCGCCAGCAGCATGATCACCGGAATGCGCGCGGCCCAGAACACGGCCGCCGCGGGTGGTGCGATGAGCAGCCCGAATACCAGCAGGGTGCCGACGACATGGAAGGACGCGACGATCGCCAGGGTCAGCAGACCCAGTAGCGCCACCTGCGCCCAGCGCGGCCGCAGACCGAGTGTATGCGCGGTGCGCGGGTCGAAGGCCAGCGCGACGAAAGCGCGATGCCCGAGCGTTGTGACCGTTGCCGCGATCGCCAGCGCGGCCGCGAGGTAGCCGAGTTCCTGGTCCCGGATGGCGAGTACGTCACCGAACAGGAATCCGGTCACGTCGACCGCGAAGGACTGCGAGCGCGACACGATGAGCACCCCCGCGGCCAGCATCCCCACGAACACCAGCCCGATGCCGGTATCTGCGGTGAAGCGCGGATTTCGTTGCAGCGCGGTAATTCCCAGCGCCATCGCCACGGCGCTACCGGCGGCGCCCAACAGCAGATTTCCGCCGAGCAGCGACGAAACCGCGACTCCTGGGAGCATTCCGTGCGCCATGGCGTCCCCCAGAAAAGCCATCCCGCGCAGCACAACCCAGGTCCCGGCCAGCGCGCAGATGCAGGACACCAGCAGTCCACCCCACATCGCTCTCTGCACGAACGAAACCTCGAATGGGGCGAAAAGGACATCCATGGCGCGATACCTTATGATGGAAATGATTTTCAATACAAGTAAGGTGAGGTAGTGCACAAACCGATGACCCCGGCAGTTCGAATCGATGCGCTATTTGCTGGCTACCCTTCGCGAACCGTGCTGCACGACATCACCACCGCGATCCCGGCCGCGCAGATGACGGCGATCGTGGGTGCCAACGGATCCGGAAAGTCCACGCTGCTGAGCGTGCTCGCCGGTGTGCTCCCTGCGACGTCGGGAACGATTCAGCGGGGGAGTGGACGGCGACCCGCGTTGGTTGTCCAGCACAGCGCGGTCCCGGCAACCTTGCCGATCACCGTCCGCGACACCGTCGCCATGGGCCGCTGGGCTCACCGCGGTCCGTGGCGCCGCCTCACCCGCACCGACACCGACATCGTGCACGCCTGCATGTCCCGCCTCGGCATCACCGACCTGGCCCGCCGCCGCCTCACCACCCTGTCGGGCGGTCAGCGCCAGCGCACCCTGCTGGCCCAGGCTCTCGCTCGAGAATCCGATCTACTGCTGCTCGACGAACCGACCACCGGCCTGGATACCGAAGCCCGGCAACAGATTTCCGACATCCTGCACGAAATCCGCGCCGACGGCGGCACGGTCGTCCTGGCCACCCACGACCGCGACGAAGCCCTACGCGCCGACAACTGCCTCCTACTACGCGCCGGTCACCTGATCACCGCAGGCAACCCAACCAACGTGCTACCCACCCGCACAATCTCCTGACCATGTCCCAGGGCTGGACAGCCGATCACCATGTATCGGTGGCGGCAAATGTCGAGAATGCCCCTCCATCAGCGCATTCTCATCAGGTGGTCACGCAGTTGCAGGCGCGGGGTCGCGGGAGTGACGGTTCGGGCGCCGTTTCGTAGCGGTCTATGGGCCGACGGGAGAGCGTGCTGGCCGCCTGGGTTCAGAGTTTGCGGCTGGCTGCCGGGGTCAGGAGGGGGTGGGCGAAGTCGTAGATCTGTTCTGCGGCATCGAATTCCGTGGTTACGGCCGCGCCGGGGGAGTCGGCCCATTCGGCGGGGACGGGCGTGCCCGGCCAGGTGTGGCCGCCGCCGAATACTGTCCATGCCGTGACCTGCGTCCCGCCGACGCCGCCGGTCATCGTGTGCCGGGCCGAGTGCTCGGTCGTGATCGTGCCACCGTCGTGCCAGCAGCGATCGAGGTGTCGACCGCTAGGGTTGCTCGAGCATGTCGAACGGGATGGTCGCCTCGACCGGGTCGTCGACCAACAGCACTCGCCGATGGACGGTATGAACGCGATAGCGGCGCCCCGACCAGTCGAGGCGATATTCTTCGATCTCCTCGATCCGCTCCTCCTTCTGGTCCAGCCTGACGATCAGATAGCAAGGGATTCCCGCAGTTGCGTACTGAATTCGCTTGTCGGTGATATCAACGTCGATCGTCGATTCGGACGTCACTTCGACGACGAGCAAGAGGTGGTCTCGTACTGTGTTGACGTCATACGGTTCGCAGTCGCGAATCCAGATATCGGGATAGCGTATGTTCAATCGACGATCCGCCGCGGTGGAGTCAGCGTCGGCGAATCGTGCGGCGACATCGGAATCTACGACCAAGCACGGCCCGGCATCACGTCGCGCGGCCTCCAGTGACCCGGCCAGACGCCGGACCACCCGACTGTGCAGCGGGCCTTGCGCCATCAATCGTACGACGCGCCCGTCCACGATTTCGATGTCGCTCAACCCGGCCGTCGCCCCTTCGGCGAACTCCTCGGCCGTGACACGCAGTTCGTGGTGCTCGTCGGGTGCGCTCATATCGGCCATCATTGCAGGCTGAATCTTTTCGGACCACCGGGCAGGCCGACGCCGGTCGTGTGGGAAGCCGAGGTTCAGGCCATCCCGGCCGGAATCGAGCCGACGGCTGGCGACAGCCTAGGCGCTGGCTCGCGATTTGGTCGAGCGGCTTACCGCGGAGTCTTTTCGGCGTTGATGGGAAGCCGCGAATCGATCGCCATATCGCTCCAGGTGCCGCGCAGCCACGTCTGCGCCGGGTCGTCGCTGATCCGCCAGGCCCGTTCCGGTCCGGGGCCCGCCATGATGTTCAGGTAGTACATGTGATACCCGGGCGCGGCGATGGACGGGCCGTGGTAGCCGTGCGGCACCAGTACCACATCGCCGTCGCGCACCTCCTCGAGCACATCGATCGGCCGCTCGACGGTCCCGTACACACGGTGGAACCCGAAGCCAGGCGAATCGTCTGCGCCACGGGCGAATTCGAAGTAGTAGATCTCCTCGAGCGGCGTCTCGGTGTCGGAGAGCTCATCGTGTTTGTGCGCCGGATACGACGACCAGTTCCCGCCTGGGGTGATCACTTCGCAGGCGATGATCGAATCGGCCTCGAAGGTGTCCGCGGTCGCGAAATTGTGCACCTGGCGACTGCAATTGCCCGCACCGCGCAACTCCACGACCACCTCGGCGGCGGGGACATAGCGGAACGGCAGCTGCTGCTGGGCACGTGCGCCACCGAGCGCGAATCGCCCACCGTCGGTACTGGTTACGGTGTAGGCGCTATCCCGTCCGATGTAGGCGAAATCGGTCGGGCCGTCGAAAACACTGTCGCGCCCGGCTAATTCGAACGATTCGGCAGCACTGGTCACGGTGCACGAACCGGATAGCGGAACCACCACGATCTCGTCGGCATGGCTGTGCGTGCGATGCGATTGGCCCGGCGCGAGCTCGACGACGTGCAGGCTGGCGTGATCCCACCCCGCCGCCTCCTGGGTGAGCGCCACCGTGTACGGCGCGCGATAGGCGCGGGCGGCGGGTACGTAATGCTTGCTGTGCATCGCGATCACCGCACCAGCGATACGGCCGTATCGACCGCGCCCGCGACATCGTTATCCGGCGGATACAGCAGCGCACGGCCCACAATGAGGCCCCGAACACCCGGCAGCGCAAGGGCTTTCGCCCAGCGCGCGTAGGTTTCGTCCGGCCCGGTCTGCGGGTCGCCGCCGAGCAGCAGGGTGGGCAGGGTGGTGGCGTCCATGACTCGCTCCATCTCCGCGACGACGGGTAGTTTCAGCCAGGTGTAGGCGGAGGTGGAGCCCAATCCCTGCGCCAGGTGCACGCTCTTGATGACCGCATCCGGTGACAGATCGTTGACCACCTTGGTTCCCGGCCCATCGGGCCGATGCGATATGAACGGCTCGAGTATCGCGGCCAAACCGAGCGCGGCGAGCTCATCGATGGCGACGGCGCTCGCGGTCATCATCGACAGCGTGCCCGGATCGGTGAGATCGAACCGGTTGAGCATCTTCGCGCCGTTGAGTCCGGCCGCGGCGGTCGCCCGCGCGGTATATCCGGTCATCCGGTCGTCGAGTTCGAAATCCGCGCCCGCGATGCCACCGCGGTTCATGGAGCTGAAGACGACCTTGTCCTCGAGCGCGCCGAGCAGCAGCAGATCCTCGATGATGTCCGCGGTGCCGAGCACACCGTCCACGCCCGGCCGGGCCAATGCCGTGACCAGCCGGTCCAGCAGTTCCCTGCGGCTGTTCATGGCGTAGGGGTTGCCCGAGGCCGACAGCGCTCCGCGGGCCGGGTGGTCGGCGGCGATGATCAGCAACCGGCCGTCGCCGCGCACCAGACCACGACGGGTCCGCGTGGCGAAAGCTCTGGCGATGGCGCCGGGATCGGCCGCACGTAACTCGGTCAGCTCGGCATAGGACCGCACTCCTTCGCCACTCCTCATCGAATCGCCGCGCGACGCCAGCTTCATTTCCGGGCCTTTCCAATCAATGACAGCGCGACGAGATCGTCGATTTCGGCGCTGGTCGGCATGGCGGTGGAGCATTCGAGCCGGGCGGCGACAATGGCCCCGGCGGCATTGGCGCGGCGCAGGATGGTCTCCAGCTCCCATCCGGCCAGCAGGCCGTGACACAGGCTGCCGCCGAAGGCATCGCCCGCGCCGAGGCCGTTGCGCACCTCGACGGTGGCCGGGGGCACCACGACGGATTCGTGGCGGGTCTTGCCGAGCACCCCATCCGGTCCCTGTTTGACGACGGCCAGTTCGACACCCAGATCCAGCAGTGCGTCGGCGGCCCGATGCGGATCGGTCTCGCCGACGGCGATGCGGCACTCCTCGCGGTTACCGACCGCGACCGTAACCTGGGTCAGCGCCTCGCGTACCTGTGCGCGGGCCTGTTCCTCGTCGGCCCAGAACATCGGCCGGTAGTCCAGATCGAGCACGGTGAGCGGCCGCCGTTCCCGGATCGACCACGCATCGAAATGCGCTGCACGAGAAGGCTCTTGGGACAGGCCGGTGACAGTTGACCAGTACACGCCCGCGCCGCGGATGATCTCGGGATCCACTTGGCCGCCGGTGATCTGCAGGTCCGGCGCGCTGGGTTCGCGGTAGAAGTACAGCGGGAAATCGTCCGGCGGGAAGATCTCGCAGAAGGTCACCGGGGTCGGCAGGTGATCGGTGGTATGCACGAGGGCATCGGATACGCCGAGCCGGACCAGTTCGCGCCGCACGTATCGACCGAAGGGATCGGTGCCGACGCCGGACCACAGCGCGGTGCGCCGACCGAGCCGCGCCGCCGCGACAGCGACATTGGCGGCACTGCCACCGAGGAACTTGCCGAAAGTCTCGACATCTTCCAGCCCCACTCCGGATTGGAGCGGGTAGATGTCGACGCCGACCCGACCGGTCGACACGACCTCGAATTGAGCGTTCACAGGCTGACTCCAGGGTTCGGGCCTCGGGGGACGGGCATAGCCGCGTATCCAGACTTTGCGCCCGACGTACCCGCTTGTCAAGACTTTGTCAGGACATACTTACTTACGGACATATGTAACAAGAACTGCTCGTTGTGATTTACAGTGGAAGAAATTGGCGCTCACCTGCGCCCGCTCGCCCCGAGGAGCCGACGATGCCCGCGCCACTGGATGTTGCGATCGACCGCTCGAGCCCGGTCCCGCTGTATTTCCAACTGGCACAGGGGATCGAGAACGCGATCCTGGAAGGTCGACTCGCCCCCGGGGATCGCCTCGAGAACGAGCTCGACCTGGCCAAACGGCTCAATCTGTCGCGGCCGACCACAAGGCAGGCAATCCAGGCGCTGGTCGACAAAGGACTGTTGATGCGCAGGCGCGGGGTGGGCACTCAGGTGGTGCAGAACCAGGTGCGTCGGCCGGTCGAATTGACCAGTCTGTACGACGATCTGCTCACCGCGGGTCAGGAACCGACCACCGAACTGCTCGATTATCAGCTCGGCGCTCCGGATCCCGATATCGCCGAGGAACTCGGCGTTCCCGAGGACGCCCGCTTCGTGACCTTCCGCAGGCTGCGCCGTGCCGGGAGTGCGCCGCTGGCCGTCATGACCAATTACGTGCCCGCCGAATTCGCACCCGCGCCCGACCAGCTCGAACTGCATGGATTCTATGAATGCCTGCGGGCCAAGGGAATTCACATCGCGCTCGCGCGCCAGCGGATCGGTGCGCGCGGTGCGACCAGGGCCGAGGCGCAACTGCTCGACGAGCGCACGAACGCGCCGCTGCTGACCATGCAGCGGGTCGCCTTCGATGATTCCGGGCGTCCGATCGAAATGGGCAGGCATGTGTACCGGGCCTCGCGGCATTTCTTCGATACCACGGTGCTGAGCCGCTGACGGGTATCACCCACTTCCCGGCCTGCGGCTGCCGCGGATCCGGGCGAGCACCGTGCGTAGCGGCGTCACGTGGATGCCGTGCTCGGCCAGATGCCTGCGGGTCTTCAACCGGGTCGGCAGCAGACCCGCACTGGACTGCGACAACCGTTGCGCCGAAACGAGATACGGGACGCCCACATGCACCGAACGATGTCCGCTGCAATGCCGCGATCATGTACGCGGCAACACCGACACCCC
>NZ_BDBY01000407.1 GCF_001613225.1 Nocardia pseudovaccinii NBRC 100343 | reverse complement strand
CTTCGGAGCGGCTCGCCATGTGCACGAGGATGAGTCCGACGGCCGCGAGGAGGAAGTTCTGCAGCGCCGCCGATGTGGCGTTCACTTGTTTGTTCGCCCACATCCGGAACCACTCGCCGCCGATGGTGAGGAAACCGCCCGCGAACAGCAGTACCGCCATGGTCCAGCCGAGACTCGACAACTTCGCCGCGAGTGCGGTTCTGGCGGAGTTCCGGCCGAACAGCGCCCACCAGCCGGTCGCCGCCCCCGCGAGCAGCACGAAGCCGGTCAGATACTCCCAGGTCACGATGAGGATGTAGGCGATAAGGACGACCGTGCTGTTGGTGATGGCATGCCAGTCGACACCGGAGTGGTGGATCGTGGCTTGCATCGACAGCACCGCCTGCACACCGCGCCGGTTGGTATCGGTGTCGACGCAGTTGGTGACCGCGACGATCAGGTAGTACAACGCGGTGATCGATGCCAGCACCGTCACGGCCGTATCCCGGCTCCCGGCCACGTCCAGGAATCGCTTACCACTCAGACCCATATCCGCCACCTCGGTCGATCTGGCACAAGATTCGAGACCGCCGCATGCAACGCCGAACCGACAGCCCGGGCCATCATACTTCAATCTGCATGATCCGAAATGCCTTGTTTCGCAAGCCATCCACCCCCTGATCAAGATCAGGTGGCAGTGAGGGCGGTAGCTTCTCGACCGATGCCGCCATAGATTCCACCTGATCTTGATCGGGGGCTTTTGTGGCGGATTCGGTGGTTGCGGCAGTTGGTATGGGGCGGGTGATTGCAGCTCATTCGCTGATGGCGACGGAGCGCGGCGGTGGATTTTCGAGTCCACCGCCGCGCGGTCGTTTATCGGGATGGGTTGGGCTGCAACGGATTACTGGCCGGGCTGGCACTGCGGCGGCGGGCCATGGGGGTGATCGCCGGGCGGCGGGCCGTCCGGGTGGTCGCCCGGGGGCGGGCCTTGGTGGTCGCCGGGCGGCGGGCCATCCGGGTGGTCGCCGGGCGGCGGGCCCTGCGGGTGGTCGCCAGGAGGCTGGCACTGCTGTCCGGGCACCGGTCCCTGGGGTCCGTCGGCGCTCGCCGCACCGGCTCCGATGCCGAGCATGCCGAGCGCGACGGCACCGGCCGCCGCGGTCACTGCCAGCTTCGATGTGAAACTCATCTGCGTTCCTCCTGTTGTCGGATCAGATCCGAAACCGTCGGCCGCTTCTCCGGGCCGACCCCGAGAATCGTTGAGCCCCAATATTTGTCCATCGTTGGCGGAAGTTAAGTGCCAGCTATGAACCGATCAGTTGCCGGTTCGGCTCTGCCCACCGCCCCGGCCGCCCCCAGACGTGCCGTCGCCCAGCTGGCCGGGTCCACCGCCCGCCTGGCCGGGGCCGCCGCTCATTTGACCCGTTCCGCCGTTCATCGCACCCGGACCACCACTCAAACCGCCCGGCGCGGTCGCATTGCCTGCGGTGATCGAGGTCACGGTGGCGGCGCCATCGGTCTTGGTGGCGCGAATGCTCACCGTATCCCCGGCTTTCACCGTCGACGCGCTGGTCGTGCCGGAGATGGTGTAGGTCTGGGTGTAGTTGTCGGTGCTGGTGGCGGTGATGGAGGTCGCGCTCACGGCGGTGACGGTGCCGGTCTGGGTGAGCTCGGTGGTGTAACCGCCATTGCCGTCGGCGACGACGAACTCCCCGTGCAGCGCAGCGGGAATCATGGTGCCGGAACCGGGGCCGCCCGCTTGACCGGACCGGCCCGACGCGCCGTTCATCGACATTCCGATGCCGCCGGGACCGCCCGGACCATGACTGCTATTCGAATCGGACGACGACGCCGCATAGATGGCACCGCCGCCCGCCGCGGCGATCGCTCCGGCGATCCCGACCGCGGCCAGGGTCTTCTTGGTGGACCAGGTGCCCGTCTGTGTGGGCTGGGGTGCGCCCCAGACCGCGTCGGGTTCCGATGGCGGCTGTTGAGTGGGTTGGCTCATGGTGCTCCTTGCGGGTGCGGACCGGATGAAATGCTCGGATCCGACCTTGGTCCGCCTACCTTGGCGTCGGCTGTGCGCTGGTTCTGGATCCGCTGGGTGCGCGCTCACAGCTGACACATAGTTTCGGCACAGCTACTCCCCAGCGTTCGCGGTCATGGTGGGACGATGTCCGCGATGAGCGCCGGGAACGGGCCGGCCGAACGAGTTGTCATGCGCCGCGCCGACGGCAGCGCCATCACCGTGCTGGTCGTCGACGACGAGCCCGTGCTGGCCGACATGATGTCGATGGCCCTGCGGTACGAGGGTTGGGAGGTCAGCACCGCGGGCGATGGTCGAACGGCGGTCGCGAAGGCGCGCGAGGTCCGCCCGGATGTGGTGGTGCTCGATGTGATGCTGCCGGATATGACCGGGCTCGAGGTGCTGCGCAAGCTGCGCGCACAGCTGCCGTACCTGCCGGTGCTCTTGCTGACCGCCAAGGATTCGGTCGAGGACCGCATCGCCGGGCTGACCGCGGGCGGCGACGACTACGTCACCAAACCGTTCAGCATCGAAGAGGTGGTGCTGCGGCTGCGTTCGCTGCTGCGCCGCACCGGCGTTGCCACCGAGGACAGCGGCGCACAGCTGGTGGTCGGCGATCTGGTACTCGACGAGGACAGTCACGAGGTCACCCGGGCCGGTGAGCTGATCGTGCTGACCTCCACCGAATTCGAACTGCTGCGTTTCTTCATGCGCAATCCCAAGCGGGTACTGAGCAAGGCTCAGATCCTGGACCGGGTGTGGAGTTACGACTTCGGCGGCCGGTCCAACATCGTCGAGCTCTATGTCTCGTATCTACGCAAGAAGATCGACAGTGGGCGGGCACCGATGATCCACACTCTGCGCGGCGCCGGATATGTCCTCAAGCCCGCGAGCTGAGGTGGGGCGCCGGGTGCTGAAGCCGCGGCGCTGGTCGCTGCGGGCCCGCCTGTTGGTCGGACAGGTGCTGTTGCTGGTGATCGTGGTCGTCGGGATCGGCGCCGCGACCGAATTCGCATTGCAGCAGTTCCTGGTGCATCAGCTGGACACCGAACTGGTCGATGTGCAGAAGCGTTCGCTCGGTGATGTCGGCGGCGGTCCGAGTCTCGGGCCACGCCCCAGCGGCCAGCCGTCGATGCCGCCTCCGCCGCCTCCGCCACCATCGGGTTCCGGTCCTGGACCGGATTTCCTGGACCGGCGCGGCATCCAGCCCGACACGATCGGCGCCATCGTCCACGAGGGGAGCGTCACCAAGGCGGGCCGGATCGGTGCCGATGGGGCGCAGCGTGCCCTCTCGCATACCGCACAACAGCAGCTTGCCGCGGTACCGGCCAACGGGAAGCCGGTCGATGTCGCGCTCGACGGTCAGGGCCGCTACCGAGTGGTGGCGGATACGGCGTGGTCGGGCGAGATCGTTGTCACCGGTATGCCGTTGACCGCCGTCGACGCCACCCTGCTGCGCGTCCTGCTGATCCTCGGGATCGTGACGGCGATCGTGTCGATCATCGCGATCACGGTCGGTATCTGGCTGATCCGGCACGCGCTCGCACCACTGGATCGAGTCGCGGCGACGGCCGCGCGGGTGGCCGATCTGGAACTGGATCGGGGCGAAGTCGTACTGCCCGTGCGGGTTCCGGCCGCGGACGCCGATCCGCGCACCGAGGTCGGGCAGCTCGGCTCGGCGGTGAACCGGATGCTCGATCACATCACGAGCGCGTTGTCGGCGCGTCACGACAGCGAGACCCGGGTCCGGCAATTCCTCGCCGATGCCAGTCACGAACTGCGCACCCCGCTGGCCGCCATTCGCGGCTATGCCGAACTGGCGCAACGCAAACGGGCCGAGGTGCCCGCTGAGGTCGCCTATGCGATGGGACGGGTGGACTCCGAATCCCGGCGAATGACGGGTCTGGTCGAGGACATGCTGTTGCTGGCGCGGTTGGATTCCGGACGGGGGCTGGAGCACGAGCCGGTGGATCTGACCCAGCTGACGGTGGACGCGGTGAGCGACGCGCATATCGCCGGTCCCGAACACCGCTGGGATCTCGAGCTGCCCGACGAGCCGGTGGTGACCACCGGTGACGCGGCCCGGTTGCATCAGGTGCTCGCCAATCTGCTCACCAACGCGCGTGTGCACACCGGTCCCGGCACCACGGTGCTCACATCACTGGAATTCAACGGCGACGGGGGAGCGGTGTGGCGAGTGACCGACGACGGTCCGGGCATCCCGGAAGCCTTGCAGCCGATGGTCTTTCAGCGTTTCGCGCGCGGTGACTCGTCGCGCTCGCGGCGGGCGGGCAGTACGGGTCTCGGGCTGGCGATCGTCGCGGCCGTCGTCAAAGCGCACGGCGGCGATATCTCCGTGGACAGTGCGCCCGGCCGAACCGAATTCACCGTGCGCCTGCCCGGTGCCGCCGCCGCGAACTGAGCGCTGCGCCACACAGCGAACTCACAGTTACGGCAGAGCTGGCAACTACGTCGGGCCGCGACGATCGAAGCATGACGACAACATTGCTGGGAGCTCCTGCCGCCGCGGCGGTCGAGCCATCGGATGCGCGGCCATCCGGGCGCGGCCCGCTGTGGCGGCGGGTATCGCTCGCCGGGCTGCTCATCGCGACAGCACTGCTGTATCTGTGGAATCTCGGTGCCAGCGGCTGGGCCAACGACTTCTACGCCGCCGCGGTGCAGGCCGGATCGCAGAGCTGGAAGGCCATGCTGTTCGGCTCCAGCGATGCGGCCAATGCGATCACCGTCGACAAGACCCCCGCAGCGCTGTGGGTGATGGATATTTCGGCACGGCTGTTCGGCTTCAACTCTTGGAGTCTGCTCGTGCCACAGGCGCTCGAGGGCGTTGCGGCGGTCGCGGTGCTGTACGCGGCGGTGCGCCGCGTCAGCGGTCACTGGGCCGGGATGCTGGCCGGTGCGGTGCTGGCGCTGACACCGGCGGCGACGCTGATGTTCCGGTTCGACAATCCGGACGCACTGCTGGTGCTGCTGTTGACCCTCGCGGCCTATTGTGTGCTGCGGGCCATCGAAAAGGACAGCGGCGCTTGGTGGTTGCCGCTGGCCGGTGTCGCGGTCGGCTTCGGCTTCCTGGCGAAGATGATGCAGGCGTTCCTGGTGCTGCCCGCCTTCGCGCTGGTGTATCTGCTCGCCGCGCACGCGCCGCTGCGCACCCGGATCGTTCGATCGGTCGCGGCAGTACTCGCTGTGGTGATGTCCGCGGGTTGGTATCTGGCGCTTGTCACGCTGTGGCCCGCGGCGTCGCGGCCCTATATCGGTGGCTCCCAGCACAACAGCGTGCTCGAACTCGCGCTGGGCTACAACGGTTTCGGCCGCTTGACCGGTAACGAGACCGGCGGCCTCGGAAATCTGAACTTCGACGTCGGCTGGGCCCGTTTGTTCGGCTCGGAAATGGGTGGCCAGATCGCCTGGCTGCTGCCCGCCGCATTGATCCTCGGCGCAGCCGGACTGTGGCTCACCCGTCGGGCCCCGCGCACCGATGCGACCAGGGCGGCGCTATTGCTGTGGCTGGGCTGGCTGATCGTCACCGGCGTGGTGTTCAGCTACGCCAACGGCATCCTGCACCCGTACTACACGGTGGCGCTGGCACCGGCGATCGCGGGCGCGATCGCAGTCGGCGCGGGCCTATTGTGGCAGCGCCGCAACGATATTCGGGCGACGGCAGTACTGTCCGGTGCGCTGGTGGTGACCGTCGTCCTGGCCTGTGTCCTGCTCGCACGGACCCGCGACTGGCTGCCGTGGCTGGGACCGGTGGTCGCGATCGCCGGTGTCGCAGCGGCGGCATTGCTGCTGGTAGTCGGTCGGTTGCCGAAGGCCGTCGCGACCGGTGTCCTCGCGGTCGCCGTGGCCGTTGGCCTGGCCGCACCCGGTGCTTATGCATTGGCCACCGCGGCGACAACACACAGCGGTGCGATTCCGTCCGCAGGACCGGCCAGTGCGGGTCGGTCGTTCCCGGGCGGCGGGCGGCCGAGCGGCACCGATGGCGGCGCGGGCGCGCTAGGCGGTGGAGTGGGCGCGCCGACCGGCACCGACGGTGGTACGAGTGCGCCAAGTGGCACCAGCGGCAGCGCGGGTGCGTTGGGCGGAACCGGCGGTGGGGCGACTGCGCTGGGCGGTACCGGTGATGGCGCGGGTGCGCTGGGCGGTGGAGTGGGCGCGCCGACTGGCACCGACGGTGGTACGAGTGCACCAAGCGGTACCGGTGACGGCGCGGGTGCGCTGGGCGGAACCGGCGGTGGGGCGACTGCGCTGGGCGGTACCGGTGAC
>NZ_BDBY01000406.1 GCF_001613225.1 Nocardia pseudovaccinii NBRC 100343 | reverse complement strand
CCGCGGCCACCGCCGGGGCCAGGCCCGCCGCGACCCCGGTGAGCAGGCCGAGCAGCACGGCGACGATCGCGGTCGACGCCCGGTGCTCGACGACGGTGTCGGGAATCCCGACCGCTTCGGTGTAGGCGGCGGTCACCGCCGAAGTGGCCAGGAACCCGCCGAGCACACCGAACACCGTGCCCGCGAGCACCATTCCCAACCCGTAGCCGACGTAATGGCCGACGACCGTGCGCCGGCGTGCGCCCATTGCCAGCAGCGTCCCGATGATCGGCCGCTCGGCGAGCACGAGCCTGGTGATCAACACGTATTCCGCCACACCCGCCGCGACGAGGAACAGCGCGGGGAAGGCAACCGCGAGTTCGGAGAAGCCGCTGAGATCCTCGTGCAGGGCCGCGTTGGAGGGCTGATCGGCCCTGGTCTGCACGTCGAGGGCCCCGGCGTCGCGCAGCAGCCGGGTGACCTGGTCACGCTCGGATGCCGTTGCCCCGGAATTCATTTCGACGAGGGTCTGATCGGGGCCGGCACGTCCGGACAAGCGCGTCACCTCGGGCTGGGGCGCGAACACGACCGCGAAGCCGTGCGGGTCGCCGAGCACTTCCTGGCGGCTGCGGGCCGGCCACAGGTACTCCGATGACCAGGCGATGCCCGACACCGTGACGGTATGCCAGCTCGTGCCGTCGAAGGTGCGCACCTGGCTGCCCACGTGCAGGCCGAATGTCTGCGCCGCGTGATGCTCGACCACCACCTCGTCCGGATGGGCCGGATCGGGCAATCTCCCCGCGGCCAGGCTGATCTCGTTCACGCCCGCGGGCCCGGTCAGGCCCACGATCCTGCCCAGCAGTTTCGTGCCGCCGATCGACATCGCCGTATCGGCTTGGGTGCGCACGGCGACGCGCGCCACACCGGGTGCCCCTCGTAGAGCATCGGCGATCCGCGCCGGATTTCCGCCGGTGGCGGTGAAGTCGGCGAAGTGCAGGCGAGCGTAGGTCTGCTGGTAGGAGGTTTCGAGATTGCGGAAGGAGTCGTAGGTGGCCACGAACAGCAGCACGCCGAGCAGCACGGTGACCGCGACCGCCGCGACCTGCGTGGTACGGCGGCGCAGATCGCGCAGGATCTTCGTCGCGAGCACCCGGTTCGATACCATGAACATCGCACTCACCACCGAATGGTCGCGGCGGCAACTGGATTCGCGTTCACCTCGTCGGCGACGACACGACCGTCGCGCATGTGGATCACCCGATCGGCGATGCTCGCTGCCACCTCGTTGTGGGTGACCATGACAACACCGCGACCGGCCCGGCTGGTCTGCTGCAGAAGTTCGAGCACGCCCCGCCCCGTGGCCACATCCAGCGCGCCGGTCGGCTCATCGGCCAGCAGCAGGCCCGGATCAGTCGCCAGCGCCCGCGCGATCGAGACACGTTGCTGCTGACCACCCGACAGTTGCGATGGGAAGTGATCGGCGCGGTCGGCGAGTCCGACCGCGTCCAGAAGCGTGTGTACGCGGCTGCGATCGCCACGGCCGGTCAACTCGACGATGACTTCGACGTTCTCGTGCGCGGTCAGGGTCGGGATCAGGTTGAAGAACTGGAATACGAATCCCACGTGATCGCGCCGGAATTCCCCCAGGGTGGCCGGGTTCCGGCCCGAGATGTCCTGCCCCGCCACAACGATCGATCCGGAGTCGGCCGCTTCGATGCCACCGATGACATTGAGCAGTGTGGTCTTTCCCGAACCGCTCGCCCCCAGGACCGCGACCAGCTCGCCCGGTCGGATGTCGAGGTCGACGCCGGTCAACGCGTGGACCGCGGCCTCGCCCGTGCCGTAGGTCTTGTTCACTGCTCGCAGTGTTATGCCGCCGCGGCGGCGAGCATCACCGCTGGTGTCCGTCCGATCCATCCGACTTCCCCTCGCTCGCTTGGTTTTCGGTCAACCCCGCCGCGCGAAGCAGCGGGCCGGTCATATCCACCGCGCCCAGACTCGGATCGATCAGGCGGTGCAGGATGAGTCCGTCCAGCAGCGCCGCGACCACCGCGGCGGTCGCTTCGGGATCGGTCACCGCACCGTTGGTGCGGAACCAATTCGCCATCGCCGCCCGCGCCTCGGCCAGCAACCGGCCGAGTTCGATTCGCAGCCGCTCATGCCGCGTGGCCGCCAGCATCATCTCCGTCATCGCCACCGTGACCGGATCGGCGGCTGTGTAGGAGGCGATGGCGGTGAGCATCCCGCGCATCGCCTCCGGGCCGGGAAGCGCCAACACACCGGCCATCACCGACTCGTACTCCCGCCGCGCGGCGGACACCGCGGCATCGATCAACAGGTCGGTTACCGAATGGAAGTGATAATGCACCACCCCGGGACGCACCTCGGCGCGCTCGGCCACCATGCGCGTGCTCACCGCACCCCAGCCATATTCGGCGACGAGTTCGATCGCCGCCGTCATCAGGCGGGCGCGGGTTTCTCGACCTTGTTCGGCTGCGGTTACCACTGGACCTCCGATTGGACGATCACCTTGGGCGTATGCCCAAGCTATCACTATCAATTGCACTATGCAATAGTTGCCTACTGATCACATCTGATGGCAGAGCACCCCAAGCACAACGAGTGCATGATTTGACAATGCGGCGGCACGGTCGCCGGCAATTCGCGAAGGCGGCCGATCACAATATCGGCCGCGGCTTTGGTAACCGGCGCGTCATCGGGTGTTGAAAGGCGATAGCGCGAAGGTTCGCCGAACGCGGCTTCCGTGGCCGGAACCAACAGGCACCCGCGGCTGGACCCGACCGTCACGATGGTCCGACTGGATTGCCGGTCCGAAGAATCGGTGCGTCACTGCGTCACCGAGGTGACTGATCGTCTCAAACCGGTCGACATGCGATCCGTGCGCGCGGTTCTCGGACGATCCGTGTCTCGGGCCGCCACCGCGTTCGGTCTCGGACCTAACCGTCCGAATCGAATATTCGGATACGCCGTGCTAGCGCTACCGCGTCGGAGTCGAGGCCGCACGCTTGCCGTCAATCCTCCCGTTGCTGCCGAGATGGCTGTCCGAAACCGAACCCTGCCGAATCCAGCGACGCTGCAAGACCGCACGAGAGTGTCAGCGGCTGAACCGCACGAAAGCGTCACTAGGAGATGACGCTCTGACGCCGCCGGGTAGCGTCGATGATGGGTAGATGACCACCAGATCGCGGGCCCAGTCTTTCAATATGGCCGCCGCCGAGTATGCGGCCAGCCGACCTTCTTATCCGCCTGAGCTTTTCGACGCGATCGAAGAACTCGCATGCCACAGTTTGACGGGTGCGCGCGTCGCCGATGTCGGCGCCGGCACGGGGATCGCCACAGCGCTGCTGGCTGGGCGGGGAGCCGAGGTCACCGCGGTCGAGCCTGGTGCGGAGATGGCCGCCGAGTGTCGTAGCCAGGTCCCGGGCGTGCTGGTCGTGCGCGGAGACGGCAACGCCCTCCCACTCGCCAGCACCTCACACGACTTCGTCACCTACGCACAATCTTGGCAGTGGACCGACCCGGTGGTTTCCGTGCCCGAGGCGCTACGTGTATTGCGTAGCGACGGTGCACTGGCGATCTGGTGGAACACCACGGCGTTCGACGTGCCGTGGATCCACGCGCAGCATCTGCGCATCGCCCACCACTGTGGGACGGAACCCAGGCCCGCCGCGCGCCCGGACGACACCGAAGCCATCCGGCTTGCGGGCCTTACAGGTCTGCGCGTCGCGCGGCGCCAGATGCGCTGGTCCCGCGCGGTCTCACTGGACACGCATCTGGCCAACATCGGTAGCCGCTCGGCGTGCCTCGTTCTCGACGAAAGCCGACGGCGTGCCCTTCTTGCCGACGAACACAGGCTGCTGAGCACTGCTTTCCCGGATGGCACCATCGAGGAGATCTACCTGGTCGACCTGTTGGTGGGCACCCGCCCATGAACATGGGCCGAGCCTCTGGACACCCGAAACGAGATCTTGTCGCAGACCTCCCCATTCCCCCGCTGTCCGATGAGCCGCATGCCGCCCCCACTGTGGCCGCCGTCGCGGCAAGCTGCTGTCCGACCGCGTGGCTCGGCTGTCGGAGCAGGTGGGCTGTGCAGTGACCATGTCCGGCTAGCGGCGAAGCCCTGCGTGTCGCCGAGCGCACGGTGTGGCAGTGGCTGTCGCCATGGAA
>NZ_BDBY01000405.1 GCF_001613225.1 Nocardia pseudovaccinii NBRC 100343 | reverse complement strand
TCCATCCGGTAGCCTCCGAATCCGTGACGCACGACGCTCCGGCACGACGCTCCCTGCGCTCGATGCCTCTTTCCGATCGCAGAATCGCCGTGACGCAACGGGATACGATGGCGGATGAAGGCCGTCCCACCTCGATTCGATGAGCCTGACCAGCGATTGGCTTTTCTACACCGTGATCGCCGCAGCCCTCGCCGCGGTTATGGTCACTTTGTCGGCCTGGAATTCGGTGCGCGGCCCGCGCCCGGTGCGCTGGCTGACACGACTGCTGATGATCGGCATGTGCCAGGCGACCGCGGTCGCGGTACTGGGCCTGTGGGTCAACGACAACTTTGCTCTCTACAGCTCATGGAACGACCTACTCGGCGAACCGGCCGCCGACGACACCGCACCGGACGGGGCAACCGGCACCGCCGTCTTCCACGACCTCGGCGACAGGGTCAGCGCCGCTGAATACCGCGGCCCGCGGTCGCGCCTTCGGGGACGGGTGCTGGTCTGGACGCCACCGCAATACGACCAACCCGAGTACCGCGGCGCGCGTTTCCCGGTGATCATGTTGTTGCACGGAGTTCCCGGAACGCCGCAAGCATGGATCAAGGGCGGCCGCGTCACCACCGAGCTAGCGGAGATGATGCGCAAAGGTCAACTGGCGCCGGCGATTCTGGTCATGCCGCGGGTCGATCCCGGCGGAAATACCGACTGTGCCGACATCCCCCGCGGCGCGCAGACCGCGACATGGCTGTCCCAGGACGTGCGCAATCTGATCATCGGCAATTTCCGGGCGATCGGCGAAGCCTCCGGGTGGGCGATGGCCGGGGACTCGACCGGCGGCTTCTGCGCGATCACGTTGCCACTGCGGTATCCGGCACAGTTCGCCACCGGACTCGCATTCAGCCCCGACGACTTTCGCGGCGATCCCGATGTGGTGCCCAGCCGAACGCTGCGTCGACTCAACGACCCGATTCGCCTTGTCGGCACCGGAGCACCGGTGGCGCTACGGGTCGCGACAAGCCGCCGCGACCCGTCCAGCACACCTGCCAATGCCCGAGCGCTGGTCGACGCCGCGAAGGCGCCGACGCAGGTCGCGCCGCCGCTGATCGTCGATGACGGCGGCCACAATTGGGGGACCTGGCGGGCGATGTATCCGAAAGCGTTCGGCTGGGTGAACACTCATCTGAGTCCACCACGAAAGCCGGCCGCGCCCGCCGCCCTGTCCATCCCCCGGCCCGGCACCACCGGGCCGCCGCAACAGCGCCAGCCCTGTCCGTCGACATGTTCTCAGCATTGAAATCTGCACTGCCGCAGTCGATACGGATGGCGTCACCGTCCCGGTTCTGTATGCAAGACCGAGAGCAGGTCTTCGTGGTTCACCCAGCCGATCACGGCGGTGTGGTCGGCATCGACCACGGGAAGTCCTGTGCCGCCATGACCCGCGAGGGCGATGACGATGTCGTGGAAACAGGTGTCGGCGGCGATCGGCGACAACTCCCGCACCAACGGGGCCAGGGTGGCCGGAGGTCCGGGCAGGTCGAGGGATTCGGCGACCTCGCGCGCGGACACACATCCGCGATAGCGCCCGGTCTCGTCGAGAACCGGAAGAATCCCGCCGGGGTTGCGCTCGAGCGCGGTCGCGGCCGTTGCGAGATCGCTTGTCTGCCACAGGGGTTGCGGGATAGGTCGGGCGAGGTCGGCCGCCGTCACCGTCGCGAACGGATGGCGAGGGCGATCGATATCGACGCCGCGACGCAGCAGTTTTCGGGTGTAGATGGTGTCTTTCGACAATAGCCGCGACACGGCTGCGGCCATTGCGACGGCGGCCATCAGGGGCAGGATGATGCGGTACTCGCCGGTGAGCTCGAACAGGATGATGACCGCCGTGATGGGAGCGCGGGTCGCGCCGCCGAGCGCTGCGGCCATCCCGACCAAACCGTACGCACCGGGGGATTCCGTTGCGCCGGGCAGGATTTGGTGCGCGATATCACCGAATGCGGTACCGGCCATCGCGCCGATGAACAATGTGGGCGCGAAGACTCCGCCGGAGCCGCCGATGCCGATCGTGAGGCCGGTGGCCACCATCTTCCCGGCCAGTAGCAGTGCCAGCATGCCGAGTAGGTACTTGCCCTCGACCGCGTTTTCCAGCACGGGATATCCGACCCCGTACATTTGTGGCAGGGCGATGAGCAGTCCGCCTAGCAGCAGTCCGCCGACGGCGGGACGCGCCCATTCGGGACCGCGCCAGGCCCAGTCGCACAGATCCTCGATCAGGTACAGCACCTTCGAGAAGCACACGCCCACGATCCCCACCGCCACGCCGAGTAACAGGTATAGCGGGTATTCGACAGGATTGCGGACCGCGAAGACCGGCAGGGTCAGAAACGCCTGGTCGCCGAGGACGGCCCGGCCCACCACGCTCGCGGTTACGCTGGACAGCACGATCGCGCCGAAGGATTCGGCGGCGAAGTCGCGCAGGATCAGTTCCATGGCGAAAAACGGCCCGGCCAGCGGTGCGTTGAAGGTCGCGGCGATACCGCCCGCGGCGCCGCAGGCCACCAGCAGTCGCATACGTTGAGTATCGAGCCGAATTACCTGTGCGATGGTCGATCCGGCGGCCGATCCGATCTGCACGATCGGCCCTTCCCGGCCCACCGAGCCGCCCCCGCCGATACACAGTGCCGAGGCCAGCGCCTTGAGCACGACCACCTGCGGCGCGATGTGTCCGCCGCGTTCGGCCACCGCGTACATCACCTCGGGCACACCATGCCCGCGCGTTTCCGGCGCGAACCGGTACACGATCGGCCCGTAGATCGCACCGGCCGCGACCGGGGCCAGCAGCAGGAACCAGCAGCCGAGTCCGGGCCAATGGGCCGAGGCGATCCGGCCGAGCCCGGAGTAGTCGTCGTAACCGGTGAACAGGCGGGTAGCCGCGGTGATCAGGAACCGGAACGCCACCGCCGCGACGCCTGTCACCGCGCCGACGCCGACCGCCATGACCAGGACCCCCGACGAACTCTCCCGCAGCCAGCCCTGAAACATCCGGCGCGAGCCGAGAGAGATTCGGAGCCTGCCCTGCTTGGCCCCGTCGAGCAACGCCATGCATGCAGTATGCAATAGTTGCCGTGTACATGACACCTGGGTCGCGGCATCCGTGACCGACGACACCCCCACCCGAGGTCGGTTGATCAGACGAGTACCGGGGTCGTCGAAGGCTCGGTCTCCGGACCGAGCTTGTTCACGGGCGTGTCGGCGTCGATGCGGCCGCCCCGACGGCTGTGGCGACGGTGTGACCACTGCAGCAGGCCCAGACCCAACAGTCCGGCCAGGGCGGTGGCGATGCCGATCTTCCAGCCCGGCGGCCGCCAGGCCACGATCAGGTCGCCATCGCGGGTGCCCGGCGGGATGTCCACGGCGACAAAGGTATTCGCGACGGTGCCGAAGCCGATGTCGTGCCCGTCGAGCGTGACGCGATAGCCGGGCCAGGCCAGGCGGGCGAATACCAGCCGCCCACCTTCGGCCGAGTCGACTCGCAGGTGGCTGCTGACACTGTCGCGGCCGACCTGGGTGAAGGTGACACCCTGCGCGTCGGCGGGACCCGCACTGGTGGAGATCGGGCCGTTCTCGCGTTCGAGCACCCAGATGTCGCGTTCGTGACCCCGGTAGTCGACCCATTTCCACCCAGGTGGGGCGGGATGGTTGCCGATGTCGGGGTACTGGGCGCGTTGCAGCACCACACGATCCACCTTCATCAGGTCGATATAGGTTCGCCCGGTGGACGGTTCGACCGAGAAGGCCGCGCCGAACGCGGCCGGGCAGGTGCTGCCGTCCCAGCCCATGCACAACAGCTTGCTGAACTTCCGGTAGCCGATCGGGGTGTAGGCGTTGACGTATTGCAGCCCCATGTTCTTGGCGTAGTTGCCGAACGCCAGCGAACCCCAGGCCCGGTCGAGGTTCTGTTCGGCGGGCGGCACCAGGGCACGGTCGCCGAGTTGTAATGTGACGCCGTAGAAATGCGGGAACGCGGCGCGCATGTCCGAACGCCGCTGCGGGAAGTGATACGACAGCGGCGTGGGCGCTTGTGTGGTGACCTGGTAGTAGGCGATAGGGAACATGGCCGCTATGGCCAGCACGCAGGCCGCGGCCACGCCGCGGGTGCGCGCCAGCCATACCAGGGCCGCGGTGAGCACGGCCACAACCACGACCGCGCCCAGATGCCGCAGCACCAGATGTGGTGCCGCGCTGAAGGATCGGACGAACAGCAACCCGATCAGCACTGCGGCCGCGATGCCGCGGCGTCGCCAGTCGGCGAAACTGCCGTACCGCGACAGCAATACACACACCAGCACCAGCAGGCCGACCGCCAGCATGGGCAGCACTCGGGCGGGCCAGCGCAACGGCCCGATACGGCCGGGACCGGCGGTCCACATCAGGAACATGAGCGCGAACAGGGCCGCCCCGGCGAACTCGCGCCACGACCGCCGTACTGCGGCCCAATCGATGAAAGCCAGCAAGGGAATCAGGAACCAGGCGATGTAGACCATCGGGATCGGCTGCACATATCCCCACCAGCCGGTGAAAGCCGGAACCGTGCTGGGCAGACTGGCATTCAGCGATTCCGACCAACCCACGTTCAAGAAATCGTCGTTGAGGACACGCTCATTGCCGCGCCACGTCACCGACGAGGAAAGCATCCCCGGCAGATAGGTTTCCAATCCCGCCAATCCCGCACAGGCCGCCACCGCCAGCAGCCGCAGCGAAGGCCCCCATGCACGCCGGTACACCACCTCCCCGACAACCACCGCCACGATCATCAGCGCGGCCTCGACCGCAGGAAAAACGTATTGGACCGAGATCGCCAGGTACAGGAACACGAAGACCGGAATCGGCCCGTTCCACCAGCGGCTGGCGTCCGGCTCGACACGCACGTACCGCACCGCCGAGGCCCATGCGTGCAACATCCACGCGGTACCGGTGAGCGAAGTGGCCCAACTGGATTCGTCGAAGAACAGGAACCATCCCGACAGCGGGAAAGCCACGCCCGCCACCGCGGCCCACGGCGTGCGCGCCCCATAGGCCAGGCACACCCGAAATACGCCCAACGCGGCAATGATCGAGAAGATCAGCTTCACGACCGTCACATACAGCGCCAGGTTGTCCACTTCCGGCGCGAACCAGTCCACCAGCAACTGCGGCGGGTTGTAGAGCCCCGCCTCCTCCATGGAGTAGTTGCCCGACATCCACTCCCACGGCACCAATGCCGGGAACCGCCCTTGATGCAGGTGCCGTCCCAGCATGACCCACATGGGCCCGTATTGCGATTCGGTGTCGTCGGTATAGAAGTGGCGCGGATTGGCCAACAGCACCGACGCATACCCCGCGACCACGCCGACGACGGTGACGAATCCCCACCGGCACACGTCCATTCGAGCCCCGGGCGATGTGCGAACTACCACGAGTCGTGGACCCTACCCGATAAAGGCAGTATGCAACAGTTGCGAGTTGCCTGAGTTCTGTCCCGGCGCGACCGCGATACGGATACCCGCGAACAGGGTGCGCGCGGCACGATAGAAAGATAGGTGCACACAGAATCGGCGGAGGCGGTCGCGATGGCGAAAGAAGCAGTGGTCGGAGAGTCGGCCGACGAGATCACCGATGCGCTGCTGGCCGCGTCCCGATTGCTCGTCGCCCTGTCCGCACGCTCGATCGCACTCGTCGACGAATCCATCACCATCCCGCAGTTCCGGACACTGGTGATCCTGTCGACCCGGGGACCGTCGAAGGTCGTCACGCTCGCTCAATCGCTCAACGTTCAGCCGTCGACGGCGGCCCGCATGGTCGACCGACTGGTCACCGCGGGGCTGGTGAATCGCAAACCGAATCCCGATTCGCGCCGCGAGCTGATCATCGAGTTGACCACGCTCGGGCATCGTGTCGTCGACCGGGTGACCGCCCATCGACGGAGCGAGATCGCCACCGTCGTGGAACGGATGTCCGAGCGGGACCGATCCGGGCTGGTGCGCGCGCTCACCGCGTTCACCAATGCGGGCGGCGAACCCCAGGTCGGGTTCGACATCGACAGTTATCAACTCTGATCGAGAGCATCCGATCCGACGACGAGCGGCGCCATACCTATGGGCCGGAGCGCGAATTGGCGGGCGTCTCATAGCGGGCGCGCCGGGAGGACCACCGGCTGGCCCGCGGTGTTGTCAGCCGGGCGCCACGGCCAGCCGTAAACCGACAATATCGCGGGGTCTGTGGGCCAACGACATCGCTATCGTGCGAAAAGCATT
The DNA here is from genome assembly GCF_001613225.1 of Nocardia pseudovaccinii NBRC 100343. Taxonomy (GTDB): domain Bacteria; phylum Actinomycetota; class Actinomycetes; order Mycobacteriales; family Mycobacteriaceae; genus Nocardia; species Nocardia pseudovaccinii. The sequence continues at coordinate 16,297 of NZ_BDBY01000405.1, read as the reverse complement.
CGCCGCGTCGGTATTCGGATCGGCTTGCACGATCGGAGTGCCGAGGTCGCCGGTGGTGCACACAGCCGGATCGAACGGGATCTGGCCGAGCAGAGGACAGCTTGCGCCGAGGATCTCGGTGAGCCGTTCGGCGACCATCGCCCCACCGCCCGTGCCGAACAGCGCCAGGCGTGCGCCATCCGGCGCGTCGAACCAGGACATATTCTCCACGACGCCGACGACCCGTTGTCTGGTCTGCGCCGCTACCGCGCCGGCTCGTTCGGCGATCCGGGCCGCCGTCTGCTGAGGTGTCGTGACGACCACCAGTTCCGCGGTGGGCAGGAGTTGGGCGAGCGAGATCGCGATATCGCCTGTCCCGGGTGGCAGGTCGACCAGCAGGATGTCGAGATCACCCCAGTAGACGTCGGCCAGGAACTGCTGCAGTGCGCGGTGCAGCATCGGGCCGCGCCAGACGACGGGCTCGTTGCCTTCGACGAACATACCGATCGATATCACCTTCACCCCATTCGCGATGGGTGGCATCAGCATTCGATCCACCTGGGTGGGACGAGCCGCCAAGCCGAGCATGGCGGGGATGGAGTGGCCGTGGATATCCGCGTCGAGGACGCCGACGCGGAGGCCGCGGTCGGCCATGGCGGCAGCGAGATTGACGGTGACACTGGATTTTCCGACGCCACCCTTGCCCGATATGACGCAATAGACGCGGGTGAGCGAACCGGGCCGAGCAAAGGGAATCGTCGGTTCGTCGCCGCGTACCTTCTTGCGCAATATGGTTCGCTGCTCGTCGGTCATGACACCGAATTCGACGGTGACCGCGGCGGCGCCCGGAATGTCGAGCACGGCATCTCGGACCTCGCGCGATATCCGGTCACGCAGTGGGCAGGCCGCGACGGTGAGCCGGATCTCGACGGTCACCCGGTTGTCGGTGTCGATGGTGAGATCGCCGACCATGTCGAGTTCGGTAATGGGACGGTGGATTTCGGGATCCTCGACCAGGCTCAACGCCTGCAGGATTCGCTCGGTGGTCAGTGGCTGGATCGATGTGGACGGCATAGCGCGACCTGGCTTTCCTAAGGAACACAATTCGGCAGCGGGACAATTCGGCGCTGGAGCGGTTCAGCGGCGTCCGAGACCGACGTGGAGCATGTCGGCGCGCTCCACAACCTTGACGCGCTCACGCCCCTCGATCTCGCCGAGGGCACGCTCATGCGCGTCGAGCCGGTACCAGCCCTGCCATGTGGTGAAGCTGATCGACTTGGACCGGAGGAACTCGACGACCGATGAGGGATCGGGATCGGTTGCTCCCGAGAGGTTCTCGCGATCGTCGAGCAGGCACGCCACAGTCTCGTTGGCGTCACCTTTGGTGTGGCCGATCAGCCCGATCGGGCCGCGTTTGATCCAACCGGTGACATACACTCCTGACAGATGACGCGCGGTTTCGTCGGTATCCTGGTTGATCAGCACGCGCCCACCCTCGTTCGGTACCACGCCCGCCCGGTCGTCGAACGGCAACTCGGGGAGGCACTGCGAGAGGTAGCCGACGGCACGGTAAACGGCCTGGACGCGCCATTCCTTGAATACGCCGGTGCCTTCGACATTTCCGGTGCCATCGAGCCGGGTGCGCTCGGTGCGCAGGCCGACGACCTGGCCGTCCGCCCCGAGGATCTCGGCGGGTGATTCGAAGAAATGCAGGAACAGCTTGTGCGGCCGGTCGCCGATATCGCGGATCGCCCACTGCTCCACCGTATTCGCCACCATGTCCACCTGTTTCGACTGTCGCCGCGCGGTCTCCGAACCTGCGTCGTAGTCGATGTCCTCGGGATCGACGATGACCTCGATGGTCGGCGAATGGTCGAGTTCACGTAGTTCCAGGGGGGTGAACTTGGCCTGGGCCGGTCCACGGCGTCCGAAGACATGCACCTCGACGGCCTTGTTGGCCTTCAACCCGTGGTAGACGTTCGGCGGGATTTCGGTCGGCAGCAGTTCCTCGGCCGTCTTGGCGAGTATTCGCGCCACGTCCAGCGCCACATTGCCGACGCCGAGGACGGCGACTTTCTCGGCCTCCAGCGGCCAGTCCCGCGGCACATCCGGATGTCCGTCGTACCATGACACGAAGTCCGCCGCACCATAGGAGCCATTCAGATCGATACCGGGAAGATCCGGCGCGCGATCGGTATCGGCCCCGGTCGCGAAGATCACGGCGTCGTAGAAGATCCGGAGGTCATCGAGGGTGACGTCGATGCCGTAGTCGACATTGCCGAACAGTCGAACCTGCGGCTTGTCGAGCACCCGGTGCAGAGCGGTGATGATGCCCTTGATCCGGGGGTGGTCCGGGGCGACGCCGTAGCGGATCAGCCCGAACGGCGCGGGCATGCGTTCGAACAGGTCGATCGAGACGTCCGTATCCGACACCGACTTCATCAACGCGTCGGCGGCATAGATACCGGCCGGTCCCGCGCCCACAATCGCCACGCGCAGTGGTCGTTTCGAACCGCTCATGGCTGATATGCCTGCACGAATGTCGTGTCGATGCCGACCGCGCCGAGTTTCGCCGCGCTCCCCGGCGACCCCAGCGCGGCGACGCGGCCCGGCAGCGGCTCATCGAAGAACCTGGCGTTCTCGGCGATGAACGGCCGCTGCTCGACGGGTACGTCGGCATCGAGATAGATCGCCTCGACGGGGCAAACTGGCTCGCACGCACCGCAATCCACACATTCGGTGGGTTGGATATAGGCCATGCGCTCGCCGGTGTAGATGCAGTCGACCGGGCATTCCTCCACGCACGCCCGATCCATCACATCGACGCAGGCCGCGCCGATGACGAAAGTCATGATGCCTCCTCGGTATTCGCGGCGGCCAGTTCGGCGTCTTCGCCGAGTGCCGCCAGGATTTCGTACCGCCTGCGCGCGAATTCGGGTTCGAATCGCGCACCGGGCGCGCGCGGGTTGTCGATCGTGACGATCCGTTGGATCCGCGCGGGGCGCGGGGTCAGCAGCACGATCCGGTCGGCGAGCAGCAATGCCTCATCGACGTCGTGAGTGACGAACAGGACAGTGGTGCGGTGCCGCTGCCACACCGAAATCAGCAGCCGCTGCATATCGGCTCGGGTCTGCGCGTCCAATGCCCCGAAGGGTTCGTCCATGAGCAGTACCCGTGGTTGGGTGGCCAGGGTGCGGGCCAATTGAACCCGCTGACGCATACCGCCGGACAACGCGCCGGGCAGGTGGTCGCCGAAACCATCCAGCCCCACCTGGTCAAGTAATTCGAGTGCTTCGGCGCGTCGTCGGCCGCGATTCACCCCGCGCAGCTTCAAGGCGAATTCGACGTTCTTGCGAGCGGTACGCCACGGCAACAGTGCGTCCTCCTGAAAGACCATCGCGCATTGTTCGCCACTGCCGCCGTCCACCTCCGCGGTGCCGCCGACCGGCTGCAATAATCCGGCCATGGCCCGCAGGATGGTGGATTTGCCGCATCCCGACGGCCCGAGCAGGACCACGATTTCGCCGCCGTCTATGTCGAGATCCACTTCGGCGGTGAGTATTTCGTCGTAGGCGATGCGCAGTCCGCGCATGCGCACCGCCGCGCCCGCGTTCATCGCGCCGCCCTGGGCAGCCAACGGTTGACCCGGCGTCCGGTCATTTCGACCAGCCACGCCGTGGCCCAGCCGAGCAGTCCGATCGACAGCATGCCGACCACGACCCCCGGATAGTCGAGCAGGCCGTAAGACTGCCAGGTGAAGTATCCGATGCCGAACTGTCCGGAAATCATCTCGGCGCTGATCACACAGATCCAGGCGACGCCCATCGCCACCGACAAACCGGAGAAGATGCCGGGTAGCGCACCGGGTAGGGCGATTCGGAACAGGATCTCCCACCGACTGGCGCCGAGGGTATGCGCGGCTTCCTCCCATACTCTCGGCAGCGCGTGCATGGCGTGGATCGTGCTGACCGCCACCGGGAAGAACGCCGCGAAGAAGGTGATGAACACGATCCCCTGCTCCCCCGTCGGAAACAGCAGAATCGCCAACGGCACCAGCGCGATCGCCGGAATCGGCCGGAATACCTCCAACACCGGCCGGATCAACGCACTGACCAACCACGAACGACCGATCGCCATACCGATCAGCACGCCGGCCCCGGTCGCGAGTCCGAATCCGATCAGGATCCGGCGCATGCTGGAAATGATGTTGCTGTAGTAGGAGCGGGTGCCGAGCTGGATCCGGAAGGAGTCGTAAACCTCTGCCGGGGTGGGGATCTTATCGAAGCGTAGCCAGAACACCACGTGATTGGCAGTGAGCAGATACCACAGAAGTACCAGCGCTGCCAACGGCACCATGGTCAGCGCTGCCGTGCGCAGCCGCTCCGGGAGCCGACCGTAGCCGTACCAGCGGCGATACCGCGCTGCGCTGGTGATGTCGGAAGGTGTTGTCGGGATGAGGGATATCGGTTCCGCGGATACCGTCATGTCGAGCCTCCTGGTCTCGTGTTCGTGCTCGCTGCTATCGAGCGAGCAACGCCGCCTGGTAGTCGATGACGGCACTACCGGGATGGGCGTTGGCATAGGACTTGGCATCGGCCGCGATCGCGAACGGCCGCAGCCGTTCATCGGGCCCGACCGCCGGATCGCGCACCCAGGTGGCGGTGGCCGCGAAGATGCGGACGCCCGATGCGGTGTCGGGCACGTAGGCGGCGCGGGTTTCGATGCCACGCTGGGCGATCAGGCGGAGCAGACAGGCCGGGGTCTTGGCGACCGCGGTGGTCTGCTCGCCCTTGAACCACACCTCCGACGCGGTCGCCGGGTTGTCGACGGCACCGCCGCAGACGGTGTCGGTACCGACCAGCGGGCTCGGTGCGGTCGTCGAAGCGCGCTGGGCGTCATAGTCCGCCCCGTACAGCGCCCGCACATAGGTGTCGTTGACGAACTCGCCGAGATCCAGATCAGCCAGGGCGCCGAGTCCCTTCAGGAACGGCAGCAGCGTGCCGAGCGCGTCGACCTCTTGTGACTTGATGGTGGGGTCGAAACTCACCAGCCCGTTGGGACCGTTGTAGAGGTAGACCACCTCCGCCGGTATCCCGGTGATCTCGGCGACGCGCTGCGCGGCGGCCAGCGGATTGTGGTTGAGATAGTCGGAGGTTTCGCGCTGGGCCGCCAGGAAGGCGTTGACGATCTCCGGATTGTCCGTGTCGAAGCGTTTGTTCGCGACCACCGCGTGGAAGGTCGGGATGTTGGCGTTACCGCCGTCATAGAGCAGTCGCGCCTTGCCGTCGAAGACGAGCTTCTGCGGCCAGGGCACGAATTGCGCCAACGCGGATACCTGGTCGCCCTGCAGTGCCGACGCTCCGACCGCGGGGTCCTGGCCGAGCAGCTTCACATCGTCCAAGGTCAGTCCCGCACCGGACAGACCGGTGGCGAGCATGCCATGCGCGGCCGAACCGACGCTGGTCGAGACGACCTTGCCGCGCAGATCGGTCAGAGTGGCGGCGGGTGAATTCACTGGCACGACAATCTGATTCAGCGATCCACGCAGGTTGTAGCCGGTCACTGCGATCAGCTCGGACCTGATGTCGTCGTGGCCGCGGGTCTTCGATCCGTTGACGAGGATGGGTGCATCACCCATCGAGCCGATATCCACTTGGCCGGCGAGCATCTGCGCGGTCAGTGGCGGTCCGGCGGCGAAGTCCTTCCATTCGACCTTGTAGGTCACCCCTATCGGCTTCCCGAGCTCGGCCAGCTTCGCTTCGAAGGTGCCCCGATCGCGCAGCAGCGTGCCCGCGGTGACGGTATTGATCGTCTTGGACTGGTATCCGATACTGACCGTGACGGTCTTGCCGTCATTCGCCGAGCCGCAGCCCGCGACGACCGTCGCGGCGGTCGCGACGCCGAGCAACAGTGCGACCGAACGCTGGGTCTTCCCGCGTGGTGTCCTCATTGTGATGTCCTCCGCCCGCGGTCAGCGCAGCAAATAGGGGATGTTGACGGTCACGGCCCCGACCGGGCAGCGCGCGGCGCACGGGCCGCAGTACCAGCATTCGTCGACGTGCATGTACGCCTTGCCGGAGTCGGGGTGGATCGCGAGTGAATCCAGCGGGCACATATCGACGCACAGCGTGCAGCCGTCGATACATTTGACTTGATCGACGGTGACGGGCACGTCGATTCGAGTGTTGACCTGGGCCATCAGATTTCCTTTCCAGAGTTGGCAATGCCGATGCGGGCGAAGGCGCGGACATCGGCGTCCGGGTCTTCCATGGCCGAGCGCAGCGCAGTGGCGACCTCGGGCCGTTCGGCGATCCGCTCGGCGAGCGCGCGCACGGCGGCCTTGCGGACATCGAGGTTGTCGTCGGTAACGACCGAGATCAGGTGCGGTGCGGCGATTTCCGGATCGGCGACGGCAAGTGCGATCGCCGCGCCCTGGCGGACCTGCCAGGCGGGATCGTCGATGGCCGCGGCGGCGATGGCCGCCGCCTCGTCACCACAGCCGGTTTGCGCCAATCCGGTCAGCGCGGCGGCGCGGACCAATGGGTCGGTATCGCGGGCCAATCCGATCAGGGTGCTGGCGCCTCGTGGATCTCCCACTGCCGCTATACCTTTGGCGACTGCGATGCGGACCAGCTGGGCCGGGTCCGCGGCGGCCGCGTCGAGTTCACGCAATGCGTCCACCGAGGTCAGTCCGCCGACGACGGTCCGACGCACCTCGGCATTCGGATCAGCGAACCATCCGAAAAGTTCGGCCGCGTCGCTGCGGCGGTGCCGCCACAGCGCCTCGATCGCCGCCGACCGCACCGCGGGTTCGGCAGCGAATACGCAATCACGCAGTGCCGCATCGAATTCCGCGCCCGGAACGAGTACCTCGAGCAGTTCGGTCAGCAAGCCGATGGCAGCGTGACGCACCGTCACGTCGGAATCGGACAACCCCGCCGCGATCAACGGCGAGGCCTGCTCCCACTCCTCGGTGGTCTCACTGAGCACCGAGAGCGCGGTACGCCTGACCTCCGGATCCGGGTCGGTGAGAAAGGGGTGCAGCTCTTCGAGTTCGGGCCACTCCTCGGCCATGTCCATCAGCCGCAACAGTCGCGTACTCATCTGCCGCCCCAGGCGTCGACCAGTACCGGAGCGGCGACATCGGCGACACCATCCGGGCGGACGAAACCCGGCACCGGCACGATGTACGGCGCGACCGGCCGGGTGGTGAACTCCATCGCGCCGGACTCACCACGGAACAAGTTGAGATGGCAGAACCATTCGGCGTCATCGCGCTGCGGCCAGTCGGCGCGCTGATGGTAGAGCCCCCATCGGCTTTCGGTGCGCCGCAGCGAGGCACGCGCGGCCATCTCGGCGCAATCGCGGATGAACGTCACCTCCGCACAGCGCATCAACTCGTGCGGTGTGTGCGCGCCCATCTGCGCGATATCGCCGTGCATGCGCTCGAACGACTCCAGGCCGAGGGTCAGATACCGCTGTGCCTTGGGCGGTTGCAGATAGTCGTTCACGAAGCGACGCAGCTTGTATTCGACCTGCTGTTGCGGCGGCCCGTCCGGATTGCTCAGCGGCCGGTAGATGAGCGCGTGCGCGGCCTCGATCTGATCCTCGGGCAACTCCGGACGCATTGCGCCCCTGGCGTATTCGCTCGCACTCTGCCCCGCGATATCGCCGTAGACAAAGGCCCCGATCATGTAGTTGTGCGGGACCAGCGCCATATCCCCCGCTGCGTACAGCCCGGGCACCGTCGTCGCGGCATACTCGTCCACCCAAACTCCGGAAGCGGAATGTCCACTGCACAAGCCGATCTCGGAAATGTGCATCTCGATATCGCTGGTTCGATAGTCGGTGCCGCGCCCCGCGTGGAAGGTGCCTCGGGTCGGGCGCTCGGTGGTGTGCAGGATGCCCTCGATCTGCTGGATCGTGGCATCCGGCAGATGGCTGAGCTTCAGATAGATGGGCCCGCGCGCACTGTCGAGTTCCCGTTTGACCTCCGCCATCATCTGCCCGGACCAGTAGTCGCAATCCACGAAACGGTTGCCCTCGGCGTTGACCTGATAGCCGCCGAAGGGATTCGCGACGTACGCGCAGGCCGGGCCGTTGTAATCCTTGATCAGCGGATTGATCTGGAAACATTCGATACCGGACAGTTCCGCACCCGCGTGATAGGCCATCGCGTAGCCGTCGCCGGCATTGGTCGGATTCTCGTAGGTGCCGTATAAATAGCCGCTCGCGGGCAAGCCGAGCCTGCCGCAGGCGCCGGTGGCGAGGATAACCGAGCCCGCCGAGATCGTGACGAATTCACCGGTGCGCGTATCGAATCCGACCGCACCGACCGCACGCCCGCCGACCGTGAGCACCCGGACAGGCATCACTCGATTGCTGATCGTCACCTTGGCACGCACGTCGCGGGCGCGCAGGGTGCGATAGAGCACCTTCTTCACATCGCGCCCCTCCGGCATCGGCAGCACATAGCTGCCGGAGCGATGTACCTTGCGCACGGCGTATTCACCGTGCTCGTCCTTCTCGAACTTGACTCCATAGCTCTCCAGCCGCTGCACCATCTCGAAGCCGCGCGTGGCGGTCTGATAGACGGTGCGCTGGTTGACAATTCCGTCGTTCGCGACGGTGATGTCGGCGACATAGTCCTCGGGGCTGGCCTTGCCGGGGACCACCGCGTTGTTCACGCCGTCCATCCCCATGGCCAGCGCGCCGGAGTGCCGCACATGCGCCTTCTCCAGCAGCAGGACATTCGCGCCTTGTTCAGCCGCGGTGAGTGCGGCCATCGTGCCTGCGGTGCCGCCGCCGACAACGAGGACATCGCAGCTCAACTCCCGGCGCTGCGCGACAGGTGGGATATCCATGGACATCGGAGATCAACCCCTTTCGTTCGGTTCGGTCACACCGCGATTCGGTGTGACCGGGATGCGGTGCAGTCGGCCCGACAGCGAGAAGCGGTCACCGCGATAGCGGACGTATTCGAGGTCGATGGGCCGACCGGAGTCGGTGTAGGTGAGCCGTTCCAGGAACAACAGCGGCGAGCCGGGCCGGACCTCGAGCAGCTCAGCGACGGTCGGATCGGCCGCGACGGCTTCGATGGAGACCGCCGCGGAGCCGAGCGGCAGCCCGAGTTCGGCCTCCAGCAAACCGAATACGTCACATCCGGTCAGGTCCAGATCCAGCAGCGGCGCACCGACATCGGCGGTCAGATACGAGGCGTCCAGGGAGAGTGGGGCGCCGTCGAGGTAGCGGATCCGCTCCAACGCCACCACCGGTGTCGCCGGTTCGAGCTCCAGCCGCTCGGCCACGATCGGCGTCGCGGGCACGACCTCGGCGAGCAGTACCCGGTTGACGACGCGATCGCTGCCGGTTTCGAACGTCTCGGCCAAGCCGCGCAACCGGTCCAGCCCCTGCACCGCCTTATCCGAGACGACGAAGGTGCCCGCGCCCGGAACCCGGTCGACCAAACCCTCATCGCGCAGCAACGCCAACGCGTCGCGCACGATATTGCGGCTGGTAGCGAAGTCCGCGGCCAACTGCGCCTCCGCCGGTAACGGACGATTGCCGTAGACGCCGCTGCGGATGCGCGCCCGCAGAATGTCGCTGATGCGGCGCGCCGGTGCCGAACGCCTACCAGCGCTGTAACGCGTGACCCGCGTGACCGACGAATCACCGCCGGCGATGCGCCGATCCGGGATGCCCGTCTGGGTCTGATGTCCCGAGTACGTTCTGCCTGTCATGCCGCAAATGCTGGAAACCGATGATTACGCGCGACGCTCCCCGCGATTACCAGATGGTTACGCCAGTTAGGATCCGCGATGCAAGCCTGTCACCTGCGCAAATGCTGGCCGAGCTCGGTGTATCACCAGCCGGTCGAGGTGACCGATCCCATCCGCATGGCATATTCGACCAGGATCTCGGCCGGGCCGGTGGGCGGGGTCCGGCGGCGCCAGATGGCGCGGAACTTGCGGGTCAAGATCACCGGGGGCGCCAGCTGGACCTCCACGAGCGCACCCGTCGACAAGGCGGGCGCGGCGATCAACCGGCTCAGCACCGCAGGCGCGACACCACTGCACGCGGCCGCGGTGATCGCCACCGCGGAGCCGAGTTCCGCCGCCGGCGCCGCCGGCTGACCCGCCGTGCTGAGTATCTCCCAGACGGTCTCCCTGGTCCCCGATCCCTGTTCACGCCACAGCAGCGCCGTGCCGGCTAGCTCACTCAGGGTCACCGGTTCGCGGCGCAGCGCCCACGGATGTTTCGGCGCGACGACCACGACCAAGTCATCCGCTCCGAGCACCCGATTGCCGAGACCGTGCGGCGGATGCGGCCCCTCCACGAAGCCGAGGTCCGCCTCGCCATCGCGGACCAGTGTCACGACCTGCCGGGTGTTCTCCACTTCCAGCGCCACTAGCACATCCGGACAGGCGGCACGCAACGCATTGAGCCACTGCGGAATCCGATGATCGGCGATCGTCTTCGAAGCCGCGACGCGCAGCCGCGGAACATCGATGGCCTGCAACGCGGCCATACCCGCGACCAGAGACCGGGCAGCAGCAAGCACCGGCAGGGCGTGACCGACGACCACTCGGCCCGCGTCGGTCAGTACCGAACCGGTCGGACCGCGGTCGAGCAATCGCACCCGCGCGCGACGTTCCAGCGCGCTGATCCGCATACTCGCGGCAGGTTGGGTGATGCCGTGGCGTCGTGCGGCCGCCCCGAGACTGCCCAGCTCCGCAACGGAGACCAGCAGGTCGAGCACGTCCAGATCGGGCGTTCCCGGCGGCAAGGTCATTGCCCGATTATGGGCGGATCATCGGGTCGCGGCATGTCCAGACCCATCAGCATCGCTGATGAGCTGCTTGCGGATCGTGGTCTACCGGCGGAGCAACCGGGCCGTGATCGTGAGAAATATGACCTGGTTACGCCGAAATCTTCCCGGGATCCTGCTCGGCGCCGCGGTCGCCGGTGCCGCCACGGGGTCGGGCCGGGTGTTACCGATGGTGGGCGCGCCGATCATCGCCTTGTTCGGCGGAGCCGTGATCGGTGCCCTCCGACGTCGATCGGTGATGGACACCGGGATGTTCGCGCCCGGTCTCGCACTGATACGTCAACGATTGCTCGGCATCGCGATCGTGCTGCTCGGTCTCGGGTTGCCCGTGGGGTCGGTGCTCACCGTGGGACGGCAGACCGCCACGGTGTTGATCGGCACACTGATCGTCGGAGCGGTCGCCGCACTCGTCGTCGGCAGAATGCTTGCGCTGGACCGCGACTCGGCGACGCTGGTCGCAGTCGGGACGACGATCTGCGGCGCGTCCGCGATCGCCGCAGCCACCGCGGTCATCAAGCCGGACAAAGAGCGGGTCGCATACGCGCTCGGCACGATCTTCATCTTCAATATCGTTGCGGTACTCATGTATCCGCCTCTCGGGCGGTTGCTCGGATTGTCCCAAGAGGCGTTCGGTCTCTGGGCGGGTACCGCCATCAACGACACCTCGTCGGTATTGGCGGCAGGCGTGATATTCGGCTCAGCGGCAGCGCATTTCGCGGTGATCGTCAAACTCGTCCGCAGTCTCATGATCGTCCCGATGTGCTTGGGCCTGCATCTCACCCGCCGCAGCTCAGGCAGCGCGAAAACCCCACTCCTGCAGAGCTTCCCGCTCTTCGTGGTGCTGTTCCTCGCCGCATCGGTCATCTCCGGCCTCGGCATCGTGCCTCGCTCCTGGACCGCAGCACTCGGGCAGCTCAGCGCCTGGCTCGTCGCCGCCGTCCTCGCCGCAATCGGCACCTCCCTCACCTGGCGACAGCTCCGCACCGCCGGCGCACGACCACTACTGTTCGGCGGCACCCTCGCCGTGATACTGGCGGTCAGCAGTCTCGCACTCCTGACCGCCACCGGCTGGCGTTGATCCGGCCGGTCAACCTTCACACGACCTACGCACCGAGGAAACCGCCGCTTCGTGCGCGCCCGGCTCGGTCCCCGAGATCACCAGCGCATCCGTCCCAGTGGCCTCGCTCGGATTTCATCGGCTACCCCCATCCGCTCCGCGATCTGCGTGGCCGGTCGGAAAAGATCTACAGCGTGGCCGCCTGTCTTGCGCGGCGCCGTCGCGCGTTCGATAACAGTGACGTCGAATCCGTACCGGTTGAGCCAGTAGTCGAGCGCGAGTCCGGCGATGCCGGCCTCGGAAATCAGACTGCGCGTCGGTGCACCTCGGTCATCGAACTCATAGGCTCCCCGCGGCAGCCCAGATGCGATCTGGCACCTCCTCAACCAGTCTCGGACCGAATCGAGCGCTACCCTCCGCGCCCACGGTTTGCCCAACTGGCGTTTTTACGGCATCTTTACGGGTGGTGCGCCGGGAAGTCTGGTCGGCAACCCGGCCCGGTCGGCGGGTCGGGCGGTCCGGCGAAGGGGTGACTCATGAGGCTCGCGCGGGCAGGCGCGACCGCGACCGTTGATCGTGGCGATATCGACAACGGATATGTGTCGGTGGAAGCTCGGACGGTCGTATCGTGCTGGTGTGCACGCAAGTCAAATGGCCGAGGACTACCCGTCGGTGACCAAGGACTCCGACGCGTTGGCCGCGGCGAAGCTGCTGGCCGAGCATCGGCTGCCGGGCATCGTGGTCACCGACCGCGACCAAGTGCCCCAGGCCGTACTGCCAGCGTCGCAGGTGGTGCGGTTCCTGGTACCGGGATATGTCCAAGACGACCCGTCGCTGGCCGGGGTACTATCGGAATCGGCGGCCGATCGGGTCGCGGAAGCATTGCGCGGCAAGACCGTTGGGCAACTGCTCCCGGAATCGAAACCCAAACCCGTCCTGCCGGTGGCCCACGCCGACGACACCGTGATCGAAGTCGCCGCGCTGATGGCCCGCTGCCGATGCCCGCTGATCGCGGTGGTCGACGGAACACGAATGATCGGCGTGATCACCGCATCACGGCTCCTTCAGGTGGCGCTCGCCGCCACGTGAACGGTCGCCCGCGCGGGAGTAGCCGACGATGACCGCCATCGCGGTCACCGCATTCGCAGTGGCGTATCTGCTCATCGCCACCGAACGCATCCACAAAACCAAAGCCGCCCTCGGCGGCGCGGCGGTGATCCTCGGGCTCGGGGTGCTCGATTCCGGGGAGGCATTCTTCTCCCACGACACCGGAGTCGACTGGGATGTCATCCTGCTGCTGTTCGGGATGATGATCATCGTCGGGGTACTGCGCCAAACCGGCGTCTTCGAATACACCGCGATCTGGGCGGCCAAGCGCGCCAAGGGATCCCCGGTGCGCGTGCTGATCCTGCTGACTCTGATCACCGCTGTCGCTTCGGCGTTTCTGGACAATGTCACCACCGTGCTGTTGATCGCCCCGGTCACCCTGCTCGTGTGCGACCGACTCGGGATCCGCGCCGCACCGTTCCTGATCGCCGAAGTATTCGCCTCCAATATCGGTGGCGCCGCCACCTTGATCGGCGACCCACCCAACATCATCATCGCCAGCCGAAGCGGGTTGTCGTTCAACGCTTTCCTGGCGCACATGACGCCGATCGTGGTGCTGGAACTGGTGGTGTTCACCCTGGTGCTTCCGAGACTGTTCCGCGGCTCCTTCGACGCCGACCCCGAACGGATCACCGATGTGATGGCACTGGACGAACGCGAAGCCATCCGCGACCACCGACTCCTGATCGAATGCGGCCTCGTACTGCTCGCGGTGTTCACCGGATTCGTGGGTCACTCGGTCCTACATGTTGATCCCTCGGTCGTCGCGTTGCTCGGCGCCGGAGTGCTGGTGCTGATCTCCGGCACCGAGCCCACCGACTATCTGTCCGGGGTCGAATGGGAGACGTTGCTGTTCTTCGCCGGACTGTTCGTGATGGTCGGCGCACTGGTCAAGACCGGTGTGGTGGAGACGATGGCACGCTGGGCCACCCACGCCACCGGCGGTAACGCGCTGGTGGCGGTCATGGTGATTCTCGTGGTGTCGGCGCTACTGTCCGGGATCATCGACAACATCCCGTACGTGGCCACGATGAGTCCACTGGTCGCCGACCTCGCGGCCGGAATCGACAGCCCCGGGCACACCGACGCCCTGTGGTGGTCGCTGACCCTGGGCTCGGATTTCGGTGGGAATCTGACCGCGGTCGGCGCCAGCGCGAATGTGGTGATGCTCGGCATCGCCGCCCGCGCCGGGGCACCGATCTCGTTCTGGGAATTCACCCGCAAGGGCGCGGTCGTCACCGCCCTCACCATCGCGGTCGCCGCGCCGTACCTGTGGTTGCGCTACTTCGTATTTGCCTGACAACAAGGGAGAAACCATTGTTCGTAACGCTGCGCGATCAAAGCGGAGCGGAGCTCAACCACGTCACCATGGCGCTGGGCTGGGACCCCGTCCGCACCAGCCGCTGGTTGCGCTCACGGTCGGTCGACATCGACCTGAACGCGGCGGCGCTGCTGTTCGCCGCCGACCAGATCGTCGATGTCGTCTACCACGAACAACTCAGCTCTCGCGACGGATCGGTACGGCACCTCGGTGACAGCACAACCGGGGAAGGCAAGGGCGACAACGAAATAATCGCCGTCGACCTGACCCGACTACCACCGGAGGTCACCACCATCGTCTTCATCGTCACCTCCTACTCCGGCCAGACCTTCGACCAGATCGAGAACGCGTTCTGCCGCCTGGTCGACGGCATGTCCGACACCGAAATCGCCCGCTACGACCTGACCGGCGGCGGGCCGCACACCGGGCTGGTCATGGGCAAACTGTTCCGCACGAACGAGGTGTGGCAGTTCGCCCCGATCGGCGAAGCCATCCGCGCACAACATCCCGTCGAAGCCATCCCCCAACTGCGGGCGTTCTTGACCTAGTCGCGACGGTCCAGCGCACGACCGACATGGCCTGCAAGAACAGTCCGACACACCGAAGATTCGGGGAGCATCAGCGTTGCGCCGCCGACGGTTGCTCAGTGTGCTGGGCGGTGATTCCCGAGATCAGGAGAAGAGCCGGGAAAAACCGGACTCGACAGATTTCCCCGCGAGGCAAGTGTCGCGAGTGGGTACTCTCCCGTTGGGCGTGGCCGAATCGCCAGTAACTCGAACATTGTTACGAATATCGCGCCGCTGCCACGAAGGAGCACTCGTCATGGCCGAGATCGCCGCAATGGCGCTGATTGGGACATTCGTTGGTCTCGCACTGCTGATACGAACCAAAAAACGCTCCCGAGATTAACCGATCCAACGGCTGTTCGAGTTCGTCGGCGCTTATCGGAACCAGCATCGGCTATCCGGGCGCGCAGAACATCGCCACGACGAAGATGGATTCGCATCGTCGAGGTAGGCTGCCTCGCCGTGGGCGCCACGCCTGCCTCGGAGGCAGACACACGCCAAACTCTGCAGCGTGCTCGCGCGTGACCGTGATCGAATACCCCCGAATCGTTCACGCACCCGACGGTGTGGCTGACCGCGACCTGGGCCGCGCGGTCGAGTGCCTCGAGCATGGAGGTAATGACTTGGCCCACAATGGTATTGAGCAAACACAACCGGAACATCCCGGCGCCGCCGGAAGGTGGTGGCTGTCGTGCTGATCGCACCGGTCATCCCACCACAAACACCCGTGCACGAACTCATCCACGCCATACGCACCGCACCACGACAGGTCGCCACACCCATCGACCCCTGCATCGTCTACAGCATGTGCACCCTCGGCACCGCCGGACGCATCCACGACCGCGCAGTACTGGACGCACTCGACTGGAGCAGCGGCACCCGCCTCGCAATCCGATGCGCCTACGACGGCATCCTGCTCGTCCACCACACCGATCTCGGCACCGCACACGTCACCGGCGCCTACTTTCGCATCCCCTTCCGGCAACGACGCCAAGCACACCTGGACATCGGCGACAAAGTCCTGCTCGCCGCCCACCCGGATCAACAGCAACTCGCGATCTACCCACCACCGATGCTGCACACGCTGTTCGGCAACCACCTGCGTTCACTGGAGTCATAGCCGATGACAACACAGGCCCGCACCGTCGCCGACCCGACAGCCATCGACGCCACCCGAATCCTGCTGTCGCAGATAGGCATCACCGCCACCGACCTCCTCACCGACACTCGGGCAGTACCCACCTTCGGCCAAGCCATCCCGAAACTGCGGGCCACCCTCACCCCTGGCACCCTGCGCACCTACAACACCCACCTCAACTGGCTCGAAACCACCTGGCACAACCACCCATTGGACCAAATCTCCAAAGCTGATCTCGACCACCGAGCCCACACCATACAAACCACCAGCAGCGCCAAACCCGGCGCACGCAACGGAAGGG